>NZ_LIQZ01000389.1 GCF_001418655.1 Streptomyces phaeochromogenes
GAGGTGTTGTCGGAGGCGCGGGCGTGGCCGGTGGTGGAGCGGGCGCGGCGGGCGAGTGTGTCGGCGTTCGGTGTGAGTGGGACCAATGCTCATGTGGTGCTGGAACAGGCGCCGTTGGACGATTCGGAGGCGCTGACCGACTCCGCCGCGAACCCAGTCCCGGCACGCTCCGATGTTCCGGTTCCGGTGGTGGTGTCGGGTGCGTCGGCGGATGCGTTGGACGCTGGACTGGGGCGTCTGGCGTCACGGGTGGTGTCGGATCCCGGGCTGGATGTTGCGGGGGTGGGGTGGTCGGCTGCGCAGCGGTCGGTGTTCGCCCATCGGGCTGTGGTGGTGGCGTCCGACCGCGATGGCTTGGTCTCCGGTTTGAGGTCGCCGGTGGTGTCGGGGGTGGCTGGGCCGGTGGGTCGCACGGTGTTGGTGTTTCCGGGTCAGGGGACGCAGTGGTCGGGTATGGGCGCGGCGTTGTTGGAGTCGTCTCCGGTGTTCGCTGCCCGCATGGCTGAGTGTGCTGCGGCGTTGGCTCCGTTTGTGGAGTGGGATCTGCTGGAGGTGGTGCGTTCCGGGGGTGGTCTGGAGCGGGTGGATGTGGTGCAGCCGGTGACGTGGGCGGTGATGGTGTCACTGGCTGCGGTGTGGGCTTCGGCGGGTGTCATACCGGATGCGGTGGTGGGTCATTCGCAGGGTGAGATTGCTGCTGCGGTCGTGGCCGGCGCGTTGTCGTTGGGTGATGGTGCGCGGGTGGTGGCGTTGCGGTCGCAGGTGATCGGCCGGGTACTGGCCGGCGCGGGCGGCATGGCGTCCGTTGCGCTTCCCGCGGAAGCCGTGGAGGAGCGGTTGTCCGGCTGGGTGGGCCGGTTAAGTGTCGCGGCGGTCAACGGCCCTGCCATCACCGTGGTCTCCGGCGAGGCGGAAGCGGTCGGCGAGTTCGTCACACTGTGCGAGGGGCAGGGGGTGCGGGCGCGCCGTATCCCGGTGGACTACGCCTCCCACTCCGCCCAAGTGGAGGCCATCGAGGACGAGTTGGCGGGTCTGTTGGCGCCGGTGGTGGCCCGGGAGCCGTCGGTTCCGTTCTATTCCACCGTGGAGCCGGGCCGTGAGGCGCGCACGGACGCGGACTACTGGTACCGCAATCTGCGCGAGCCGGTCCGGTTCGCCGACACCATCGAGGCACTTCTGCATGACGGGTTGGGTGTGTTCATCGAGTCCAGCGCCCACCCCGTACTGACCATGGGTATCCAGGAGTTGGCCGACCGGGCGGGCCGTGAGGACACGGTGGTGGTGGGCAGCCTGCGCCGGGACGAAGGCAGTCTGCACCGCTGGTGGACCTCAGCGGCCGAAGCATTCGTACACGGTGTGGACGTCGACTGGAAGGCCGCCTACACGTCGCACAACCTCACCACAGCCTGCGTCGACCTGCCCACCTACCCCTTCCAACGCAGCCACTACTGGCTGGAGTCGGCCGAACATGGCGCGGCCGACGATCTTGCGTACCGCGTGTCGTGGAAGGCACTGCGTGAGGACGAGAGTGGGGCACGGCTGTCGGGACGCTGGATGCTCGTCGTGCCGGAGACAGTGGCGGAGTCTGCGTCAGCGACACAGATCGCGGAGGGCATGACCCGGGCCCTGGCTGACCGAGGCGCCAGTGTCGTGCGGCTCACCGTGGATCCGGCCTGCGACCGTTCGCGCCTCGGTGCTCTGCTGGCGGGGGCGGCGGACGCGCAGAACGGCGCCCCGCTCCAGGGCATCGTGTCCCTCCTCTCGCTGGCCGAGGGGACGCACTCCGAGCACCGGGCTCTCTCACTCGGCGTCGCCTCGTCGTTCACGCTGATCCAGGCGTTGGCCGACTCGGCCGTCGGCGCCCGGCTCTGGACGGTCACGCGAAACGCGGTGAGCGCGATGCCCGGGGAGGAGCCGTCCGTCGAGCAGGCGCAGCTCTGGGGGCTGGGCCGGGTGGCAGCCCTGGAGTCTCCCCATACCTGGGGTGGGCTGATCGACTTCCGCGCCGACCCCGGGCGTCTGGCCGCCGTTCCTGACCCTCGGTCCTTCCGGCGGGCCGCCGCCGCGCTGGCCTCTCCCGGTGCCGAGGACCAACTGGCGATACGTGGCTCAGGGGTGTACGGACGCAGGCTCGTCCGTGCCACGACCGACCAGACAAGGCCCGGCTGGCGGCCCCGTAACACCGTGCTGGTGACTGGGGAGATCGCTGAAGCGACGGCCGAGCCGTTGGTCCGCCGCCTGCTCGCCGATGGCGCCGAGCACGTCGTTCTCGCCGGCCCTGCCGCCTCCCTCCCGGCCTTGACCGCCGAGGGAACCGATCTGGACGGGCGCGTCAGTGTGGTGTCCTGCGGCCTGGATGACGACGACGCCCTCCGCGCGGTGATCGCCGACCGGACGCCGACCGCGGTACTCGCCGTACCACCGGCGGTGCCGCTGACCACCCTGCTGGAGACGAGTCCGGCGGCCTTCGCCGATGCGGTGCGCGCCAAGACGGATCTCGTCACCCGTCTCGACGCTCTGCTGGACGGCGTCGAGCTCGATGCCTTCGTCATCTTCTCGTCCGTCGCCGGTGTGTGGGGCGGGACAGGTCAGGCCGGTTACGCGGCGGGTACGGCCCACCTGGACGCGTTCGCCGAGCAGCGAAGGGCCCGTGGCCTGCCCTTCACCTCTCTGGCCTGGACGCCGTGGCAAGACGCGGCCGAGGTGGCGACCGGCGAGGCAACGGGCACCCAGGCAACGGTCGTAGCAGAGATGCGCCGGGCGGGGCTCACCCCGCTCGAACCGCAGCGTGCCGTCGAGGCCCTCTCCCATGCCGTGGGCCGAGGCGTGAGCGGCGTGACCGTCGCAGCCGTGGACTGGGAGCGGTTCCTGTCCGCCCGCGAGGCCGTACGACCGACCGCTCTCTTCGGCGAGCTGTCCGAGACACGCCGCATCCGGGCCGCCGACGGTGTGGCCAGTGGCGGCGAGGCGACGGTGGGTGGTTCCCCGACCGGCAGCCCCGAGATCGTCCGGTCCCTGGCGAACAGGTCCGAAGAGGAGCAACTGAGGTTCCTGCTGCGGCTGGTACGTACCCATGCCGCGACGGTGCTGGGACAGTCCTCGCCCGACGCGATCGACGTCAGGCAGCCGTTCAAGGCCCTGGGCTTCAACTCCGTGACCGCCGTCGAACTGCGCAACCGCCTGAGGGATGTCACCGGCCTCAAGCTCTCCGCGTCCCTCGTCTTCGACCACCCTGACCCGACCGCCCTCGCGCGCCATCTGCGGGAGGAAGCGCTCAGCCACACGGAGGGCGGCGACCACGACGGCGACGCCGCCGCGCGCACAACCGGCTCCGCAGCGACCGCAGGGCCGTCCGCCGGCCGGTCCGGACACGACTCCGAGCCCATCGCCGTCGTGTCGATGGCGTGCCGCTTCCCGGGTGGCGTGAACACCCCCGAGGAACTGTGGCGGATGCTGAGGGACGGTGGCGACGCGATCAGCGAGTTCCCGGACGACCGGGGCTGGCACCTGGACGAGCTGTACGACGCCGACCCGGACGCGGGCGGTCGTACGTACGTCCGGGAAGGCGGATTCCTGCACCAGGCACCGGACTTCGAGCCGGCCTTCTTCGGCATCTCACCGCGTGAGGCGGTGGCGATGGACCCGCAACAGCGTCTGATGCTGGAGACCTCGTGGGAGGCGTTCGAGCGGGCGGGCATCGACCCGGCGGTGCTGCGCGGCAGCCGCACCGGTGTGTTCGTCGGCACCAACGGACAGCACTACCTTGGCCTCCTCCAGAACGGTGAGGAGACCTTCGACGGCTACCTCGGCACCGGCAACTCGGCCAGTGTGATGTCCGGCCGGCTCTCGTACGTCTTCGGACTCGAAGGCCCGGCCATGACCGTCGACACGGCGTGTTCGGCCTCGCTGGTGGCCCTGCACCTGGCCGTGCAGGCGCTGCGCCGCGGCGAGTGCTCGATGGCACTGGCCGGGGGCGCGACCGTCATGTCGACGCCCGAGATGCTGGTGGAGTTCTCGCGGCAGCGCGTGCTGTCGCCCGGCAGCCGGTCGAGGGCGTTCGCCGGGGCGGCCGACGGTGTCGTGCTCGGCGAGGGCGCGGGCGTGCTGCTCCTGGAGCGGCTGTCGGACGCCGAACGGCTCGGCCACCCCGTACTGGCCGTCGTCCGGGGCTCGGCCGTCAACCAGGACGGTGCCAGCAACGGGCTCACAGCCCCCAACGGCCCCTCCCAGCAACGGGTCATCCGGCAGGCGCTCGCCGATGCCGGTCTCCGTGCCGAGGACGTCGATGTCGTGGAGGCGCACGGCACCGGCACCCCGCTCGGCGACCCCATCGAGGCCCAGGCCCTGCAGGCGACCTACGGTGCGTCCCGGACGCCCGACAAGCCGCTGTGGCTGGGGTCGGTGAAGTCCAACATCGGGCACGCACAGGCCGCGGCCGGTGTCGCGGGGATGATCAAGACGATCCTCTCCCTGCGTCATGGCGTCCTGCCCCGGACCCTGCATGTCGACGAACCGACCCCCCGTGTCGACTGGTCGTCCGGCACGGTCGCCCTGCTCACCGAGGCCGTGGAATGGCGGGAGGGCGACGAACCGCGTCGCGCCGGGGTGTCCGCCTTCGGTATCAGCGGCACCAACGCGCATGTCCTCATCGAGGAGGCCCCGCGCCCGTCCGCCCCTGCCCAGGTCACGTCTTCTGCCCAAGCCCCGTCTCCTGCCGAGGCAACCACATCCCACCCCCAACAGCCCCAAAAGGTGCAGGAGTTGCAGGCCCAGGCCCAACCGGACGGCCTCGTACCGCTGGTGCTCTCCGCCCGTACGGAAGCGGCGCTCCACGACCAGGCGGACCGACTGCGCGCCGCCCTCCTCGAAGACTCCGGCATACGCCCGGAGGACGCAGGACTCACCCTGCTCACCGCCCGCGCGCGTTTCGAGCACCGTGCCGTGGTCGGCGGGGAGAACCGCGAGGAGTTGCTCGACGCCCTTCATGCCCTCGCCCGCGGCCAGGAGCATCCGTCCGTGGCCCACTTCCACGCCGGCCCCGGGGACGGCGGCACGGTATTCGTCTTCCCCGGCCAGGGTTCCCAGTGGCCGGCCATGGCCGAAGGACTGCTTGAGCACTCCGCGGCCTTCCGCGAGTCCGCGGCAGCGTGCGACGCCGCACTGGGCGAGTTCCTCGACTGGTCGGTCCTGGACGTGCTCAGGCAGGTGCCGGGGGCGCCGTCGCTCGGCAGGGTCGACGTCGTCCAGCCCGTGCTGTTCACGATGATGGTGTCGCTGGCCGCCTGCTGGCGGGCGGCCGGGGTCCGGCCGTCGGCCGTCATCGGTCATTCCCAGGGCGAGATCGCCGCCGCCTGCGTCGCGGGCGGGCTCTCTTTGGAGGACGCCGCGAGGATCGTGGCGCTGCGCAGCCAGGCGTGGCTGACTCTCGCGGGCAAGGGCGGCATGGCTGCCGTGTCGCTGCCGGCCGAGCAGGTACGCGCCCGCCTGGCGCGCTTCGGCGACCGCCTGTCGGTCGCGGCCGTCAACAGCCCGAGTACTGCGGCGGTGGCCGGCGACCCCGAGGCACTGCGCGAGCTGCTGGCGGAACTGGACGCCGACGGTGTCCACGCCCGGGCGATCCCCGGTGTGGACACGGCCGGGCACTCCCCACAGGTGGACGCGCTGCGAGCGAGGCTGATGCGGGAACTGGCCCCGGTCACCCCCCGGTCCTGCGGCATCCCGTTCTACTCGACCGTCACCGGCGGACTGCTGGACACGGCCGAACTGGACGCCGCCTACTGGTATCGCAACATGCGCGAGCCGGTCGAGTTCGAACGGGCGACGCGTGCCCTGCTCGCCGACGGCCACCACGCGTTCCTGGAGTCCAGCCCGCACCCCATGCTCGCCGTGTCGCTGGAGGAAACCGTCTCCGACGCCGGTGCTCCGGCCGCGGTGCTGCACACCCTGCGCCGTGAGAAGGGCGGCACGAGGAACTTCGCCCTCGCGCTCGCCTCCGCTTGCGGCCGGGGCGTCGACATCGACGCCGAGGCGCTGTACGGACCGTCGGCACGCCGTGTCGACCTGCCCACGTACCCCTTCCAACGGCAGCGCTACTGGTACCACGCGCCCACACGGCGCGGTGACGCGGCCTCGATCGGACTGGCGGACGCCGGCCACGCGCTGCTCGGCGCAGGCGTCGAACTCCCCGACTCCGCCGGCCATGTCTACACGGCCAGGCTGGGCACGGACACCCAGCCGTGGCTGGCCGAACACGCCCTGCTGGGCACGGTGCTGCTGCCCGCCACCGCCTTCGTCGACCTCGTCCTGTGGGCGGGTGCCCGGTCCGGCTGCGGCCAGATCGACGAACTCGCCCTCCGAACACCCCTTGTGCTCCCCACGGACGGCGACGGAACCGGCGCCGGCACCGTGGAACTGCGCCTACAGGTCGGCGCGGCCGACGAGGAAGGCCATCGCACGGTCACCGTCCACTCCCGGGAGGCGGGTGCCCCACCGCGGTCGTCCTGGATCCTGCACGCCCAGGCCACCGTCACCCCGGCCACCGACGGAACCCCGGCCACCGACGAACGGGACACCTCACCGGCGCCCGGCGGGGTATGGCCGCCGGTCGGGGCACGGGCGGCAGACCTCCCGGCCCCCGCCGACTTCTACGACGCCTTCGAGGAACGTGGCTACGGCTACGGCCCCGCGTTCCGCGGATTCCGCATCGGCTGGCGCGACGGCGACACCGTGTACGCGGAGGTCGCCCTGCCCGGACCGGATGCCGGCGAAGCCGGTGCCCACGACATCCACCCGGCCCTGCTGGACGCCGCCCTCCAGACCATGAGCCTGGGCGAGTTCTTCCCCGCCGACGACCAGGCCCGCATGCCGTTCGCCCTGCGCGGAGTACGCCTCCACGCCACCGGCGCAGACCGGCTGCGCGTCACGGTCTCGAGCACCGGCACAGAGGCCGTACGCCTCGTGTGTGCCGACGGCGAGGGAAGGCCCGTGCTGGAAATCGACGAGCTCGTCGTACGCCCGGTCCCCGTCGAGCAACTCGCCGAGAGGGCAAGGGCCATCGGTTCCGGAGAAGGCGGCGGCTCCCTCCACCGGGTCCACTGGGTGCGGCCGCCGGCTCCTGAATCCCTGCCCGCCCAGCGCTGGGCCGTCGTCGGCGACGACCACTGCGGGCTGACCGCCGCCCTCACCGGCGCGGACATGGCCTGCGACACGTACCCCGACCTCGAATCACTGGTCGACGCCTGCTCCACGGACGCCGCCGCTCCGGACGCGGTCGCCGTCTCGCTCCCGCGAGTTGCGGGAGCTCCGGACCCGCGAACCGTGCGCACCAGCCTGCACAAGACCTTGGACATCACCCAGAGGTGGCTGAAGCACGCCGACCGGCTCCCGTCCAAGCTGGTCCTCGCCACCCGCGGCGCCGTCGCCGTCGACCCCGGTGAGACGGTGCGGGACACCGCGGCGGCCTCCGCATGGGGCCTGGTGCGGTCCGCCCAGTCCGAGGAACCCGACCGGATGGTGCTGCTGGACCTCGGTGCGGACGACGACACCGTCAGCGCGAGCGCGGTGGCCGCCGCGCTGGCCTCCGGGGAACCTCAACTCGCCGTCCGCGGCGAGCACATCCACACACCCCGCCTGACCGCGATGGGGCCGGCCACCCCCGACACCCTGGAGCTGCCCGCCGATCCCGCTCACGCCGCCGCCTGGCGGCTCGGTGCCGGCGGCGACGGCACCCTGGAAGGGCTGCGCCTCGCACCGGCGCCCGACACCCTGGCGCCCCTGCTGCCAGGCCAGATACGCGTCTCCGTACGTGCCGCCGGCCTCAACTTCCGTGACACGCTCATCGCGCTCGGCATGTACCCGGGCGACGGCGTCATGGGTGCCGAAGGCGCCGGAGTCGTGACCGAGACAGGCCCCGGAGTCACCGCCTTCGCCCCGGGCGACCGGGTGCTGGGCATGTGGACCGGCGGCCTCGGCCCGAACGCCGTCGCCGACCACCGCATGGTGGCCCGCATCCCGGACGGCTGGTCGTACGCCCAAGCCGCCTCCGTGCCCGCCGTCTTCCTCACCGCCCACTACGCCCTCAACCGGCTCGCCCGGGCCGAGCGGGGCCAGTCCCTGCTGATCCACGCGGCGACCGGAGGCGTCGGCATGGCGGCACTCCAACTCGCCCGGCATCTCGGTCTGACCGTCTACACGACCGCGAGCGGCGCGAAGTGGGACACCCTCCGCCAACTCGGCGTGCCCGAGCGGCACATCGCGAACTCCCGCACCCTGGACTTCGCCGACCGGTTCCTGGAGGCGACCGACGGCGAAGGCGTCGACATCGTCCTCAACTCCCTTGCCGGGGACTTCGTCGACGCCTCACTGCGCCTGCTGCCCCGAGGCGGCCACTTCCTGGAACTGGGCAAGGCCGACGTCCGGGACTCCCGGCTCGTCGCCGAGGCCCACCCCGGCACCGCCTACCAGCCGTTCGACCTCGTCCAGGCCGGACCGGAGGCCGTCGGCGAGATGCTGACCGAACTCCTGGAACTGTTCGAGGCCGGCATCCTGCGACCGCTGCCGCTCACCGTCCACGACGTACGACAGGCGCGGCGGGCCTTCCGCACCCTCAGCCAGGGCAAGCACACCGGCAAACTCGTGCTCACGATGCCGCCCGCCTTCGACGCCCACGGCACGGTGCTCATCACCGGTGGAACGGGCACGCTCGGCAGCGCCGTCGCCCGTCACCTCGTCGGCGAGCACGGCGTACGCCACCTCGTCATCGCCGGCCGCAAGGGCCAGGAGGCCGACGGCGCGGCCGACCTCGTAAGCGAACTCACCGAGTTGGGCGCCCAGGTCACCATCCGGGCCTGCGACGCGGCCGACCGCGACCAGCTCGCCGCCCTGATCGACGCGATCCCGACGGCGCAGCCGCTGCGTGCCGTCGTGCACACGGCCGGAGTCCTGGACGACAGCACCCTGCCCTCGCTCACCCCCGAGCGGATGGACGCCGTGCTCCGGCCCAAGGTCGACGCCGTCCTCAACCTCCACGAGCTGACCAAGGACCTGGACCTGTCCGCCTTCGTCCTCTACTCGTCCTCCTCCGCGCTGTTCGGCAGCCCCGGACAGGGCAGCTACGCCGCGGCCAACGCCTTCGTCGACGCCTTCGCCCAATACCGGCGGGGTACGGGACTCCCGGCCGTCTCACTCGCCTGGGGACTGTGGGCCCGCAACAGCCGCATGGCGGAACACCTCGACCAGGGCGACATGCGCCGTCGGCTCGCCCGCGGCGGCATCCTGCCCCTGACCGACGCCGAGGGCGTGGCGCTCTTCGACGAGGCGCAGCACTGGGACGAGGCGCTCCAGGTCCCGATCCGCATCAACCAGGCCACGCTGCACGCCCAGGGCAAGGTGCCGCCCTTCCTGAGCGGTCTGGTACGGGACCGGCGCGGCTCGCTCCCCGTCTCCGCGGCGGCGCAGCCGGACACGGCGACGGTCGACACGACACTGGGCCACCGGATCGCCGAACTCCCCGCCGTCGAACAGCTGGAGACGGTACTGGCTGCCGTACGCACCCACGCGGCGGCGGTGCTCGGTTACAGCGAGAACAGCGAGATCCATGCCGAACACAGCTTCCGCGACCTGGGTTTCGACTCGCTGACGGCAGTGGAACTGCGCAACCGCCTCACCGCCGCGACCGGTCTCCGGCTCAACGCCACCCTGGTGTTCGACCACCCCACGCCCGAGGCACTCGCCGGACACCTGCACACCCGGCTCGCCCCCGACACACCGACGGAGGGCGGCGAGGTCTCTCTCACGAGCGAACTGGACCGCCTGGAAAAGCTGTTCGTCCACCTCGCCGATCAGGGAGCCCTGGACACGGCCGTCCCCGACGGCACGGCACGCGACGAGATCACGAACCGGCTTGCCGTCCTGTCCGGGCTGTGGGACCAGCTCAACGGCGCGACGAGCGGCCTCACCGACCCGGACGGCGGCGACGACGACGTGAGCGGAACGCTCGACGCCGCCGACGACGAAGAACTCTTCGCGTTCATCGACGACCGGTTCTGAAGCGTCCCCACCCACACCGACCATCCGAAACACCACGGGGTGACGAAACATGGCTGACGAGCAGCAGCTGCGCGCCTATCTGAAGCGAGCCACCACCGAACTCCACCGTGCCACCACACGATTGAAGAAGACCGAGGACCGGGCCCACGAGCCGATCGCGATCGTGGGTATGGGCTGCCGTTTCCCCGGTGGGGTGGCTTCCGCGGAGGACCTGTGGGACCTGGTGGAGACGGGAACGGACGCGGTGTCGCCGTTC
>NZ_LIQZ01000039.1 GCF_001418655.1 Streptomyces phaeochromogenes
GTTCCCCCGTGGGCAACCCCCGTACCGCTTCCCCCCGTGTGTGCGTCAACCACCGTCATGTACCCGGTGTGCTGACGCCCGGTGCCGCGAGCGCACCCCCGCCCGCTCACGGCACCGGACTTCTCCGTGCTCCTCGTGACGTCGTGGAGCCGCGTGACAACTGCGCCAGTACTGGTGCTGTGCAGCGTGTTCATCTCGCGCCCCCCGTCGTGGAGTTCCGGTTCTTCGGTACTTCGCTGTGGTGCTTCCTTGCCTGTGACCAAAAGCTTGCCGGGGCCACTTCATGACGGTGTCCGCCGACTGTCACAGACCTGTCACAGGGGCTTGCCCCAGCCGGCCCACAGACCGATCACAGAGAAGCGTCGTACGGCTACTCATCCGGCACACGGACCCCCACTCGTACGCGGGACATGTGTGGGAGCGCTCCAACAGTCGATACACGCCCATGTCATGGGACAGAATGACGTCCGTGCCTTCCCTGTTGCTGATCGAGGACGACGACGCCATCCGGACGGCCCTGGAGCTCTCTCTGACGCGCCAGGGACACCGGGTGGCCACCGCTGCCACCGGCGAGGACGGTCTGAAGCTGTTGCGTGAGCAACGGCCCGATCTGATCGTCCTCGATGTGATGCTGCCGGGCATCGACGGATTCGAGGTGTGCCGCCGCATCCGGCGTACGGACCAGCTGCCGATCATTCTGCTGACCGCGCGCAGTGACGACATCGACGTGGTGGTCGGGCTGGAGTCCGGCGCCGACGACTATGTGGTGAAACCCGTGCAGGGGCGTGTGCTCGACGCCCGTATCCGGGCCGTGCTGCGCCGTGGCGAGCGCGAGGCGAACGACGCGGCGACCTTCGGTTCGCTGGTCATCGACCGTGCGGCGATGACCGTGACGAAGAACGGCGAGGATCTGCAGCTGACGCCGACCGAGCTGCGGCTGCTCCTGGAACTGAGCCGGCGACCGGGGCAGGCGCTGTCCCGCCAGCAGTTGCTGCGGCTGGTGTGGGAGCACGACTACCTCGGAGACTCACGGCTCGTGGACGCGTGTGTGCAGCGGCTGCGCGCGAAGGTGGAGGACGTGCCGTCCTCCCCCACCCTGATCCGTACGGTTCGGGGAGTCGGCTACCGGCTGGACAGTCCTCAGTGACAAAACCGCAGGACAAGCTCCGCGGCTGGGCCGCGGCGCGCAAGACGATACTGGCGGGTCTGCGCTTCACGAGCCTGCGGCTGCGTCTGGTCGTGGTGTTCGGGCTCGTCGCGCTCACCGCCGCCGTGTCGGCGTCCGGGATCGCGTACTGGCTCAACCGCGAGGCGGTGCTCACCCGTACGCAGGACGCGGTGCTCGGCGACTTCCAGCAGGCGATGCAGACCCGCGCCAGCGCGCTGCGGCCGCATCCCACGCAGGGGGAACTGCAGCGCGCCGCCGGGCAGATGGCGAACAGCAGCCAGCGGTTCAGCGTGCTGCTGATCGCCGAGGACGAGAACGGCAGGACGGTCCGCGGGAACTCCGACCTGGACACCTTCACGCTGGGGGACGTACCGAAGTCCCTCCAGAAGGCGGTGAACAAGGAGCAGGAGATCTCCTCGAACAACAAGTACACGTACCACCTGTACTGGCAGCGGATAGTCCAGGGCGACAAGCCGTATCTCGTGGGCGGCGCGAAGGTGATCGGCGGCGGGCCCACCGGATACATGCTCAAGTCGCTGGAGCCGGAGGCGAAGGACCTCAACTCCCTCGCCTGGTCGCTGGGGATCGCGACCGGGCTCGCGCTGATCGGCTCGGCGCTGCTCGCGCAGGCCGCCGCGACGACCGTACTGAAGCCGGTGCACCGTCTTGGCACCGCGGCCCGCCGGCTCGGCGAGGGCAAGCTGGACACCCGGCTGCGGGTGTCGGGCACCGACGAACTCGCGGATCTGTCACGGACGTTCAACCGCACGGCGGAGTCGCTGGAGAAACGGGTCGAGGACATGAGCGCCCGTGAGCAGGCGTCCCGGCGGTTCGTGGCGGACATGTCGCACGAGCTGCGGACGCCGCTGACCGCGATCACCGCCGTGACCGAGGTGCTGGAGGAGGAGCTCGACGCGGAGACCGGCAGCGTCGACCCGATGATCGAGCCCGCCGTCCGGCTCGTCGTCAGCGAGACCCGGCGGCTGAACAACCTGGTGGAGAACCTCATGGAGGTCACCCGCTTCGACGCGGGCACGGCCCGGCTCGTCGTCGACAACGTCGACATCGTGGACCAGATCACCGCGTGCATCGACGCGCGGGCCTGGCTGGACGCGGTGGACCTGGACGCCGAGCGCGGCCTGATGGCGCGCGTCGACCCGCGCCGCCTGGACGTGATCATGGCGAACCTCATCGGCAACGCCCTCAAGCACGGCGGCTCCCCGGTGCGCGTGAGCGTGCGGGACGAGGGCAACGACCTGGTCATCGAGGTCCAGGACCACGGTCCCGGCATCCCCGAGGACGTCCTGCCGCACGTCTTCGACCGCTTCTACAAGGCGAGCGCCTCCCGGCCGCGTTCGGAGGGCAGCGGCCTCGGTCTGTCGATCGCCGTGGAGAACGCCCATATCCACGGCGGCGAGATCACCGCGGCGAACTCGCCCAAGGGCGGCGCGGTCTTCACGCTGCGGCTGCCGCGCGACGCCTCGGAGCTGGAAGACCCGGACAACCCCGGGGGCCCGGGTGCGGCCGTCGCCGACGACCGCACCGAGGGGGGCGCGTGATGTCCGAACGCCACACATGGGGCGTACGCCGGACGCGTGCGGCCTACGCAGGGGGCGTACGCCGGATGCGTGCGGCTCGTCTCGCGCTCGCCGTGCCGTTGCTAGCCGTGACGCTCGCCGGGTGCGGGATCCGGGCGACGGAGGTGCCGACCGACTTCGGTCCCGCGCCCTCCCGGGTGCCGTGCACGCTCAACGAGCCCGACATCGGTACGCAGTCCTCGCGCGGGATCCTCGTCCAGGTCTTCCTGCTCTGCTCCTCGCAGCTGGCCACGGTGGACCGGACCGTGCGCATCGAGGCCGGACCCGCCGCGACGGACCGCGTACGGGCCGCTCAGGCGCTCCTGGACGAGCTCTCCGAGGCCCCGTCGGACGCCGAGAAGCAGGCGAACTACATGACGGACGTGCCCCAGGGCCTCACGGTGAGCGGCCCGGGCCGCGGCGAACCTGACGACACGCTGCGCCTGAGCACCCCGCCCGCGGATCTGACGCCGTACGCGCTGGCCCAGGTCATCTGCACGTTCAGCGACTCGGCGGCCTCCTCGGACGGCGACTCGGTGACGCTCGGCGGGCCCGACACGGACGCCCCGCGCCGCTACGAGTGCACGGAGTCGGTGCGTTCGCGCCCCGGCACGGAGACCCCGCCGCAGTCGGAGGCCGAGGGGGCCTGAGCCCTCCCGGCCGGCCCTCCGCCGGACCCCGGCCGGACCCCGTCTGTGGCGCACGCCTCACCCGTGCGGACCAAGCGCCGCCGTCACACGGAACCGATCCTGCCGGTGGCCGCGTCTTGGGGATCGTGCAGCGTCAAGGCTCGAACGGCAGCAGCGCCGTGATCCGCGTTCGTGCGGCGGGGGGTGTCCTCCTCGTCGCACATCTCGCGCTTGTTGCCTGGGTGACGCTGCGGCCCCTGGACGTGCCGTGGGTGAGCGCCGCGAATCTGCGCCCGTTCGCGAGCATCCGGGCCGATCTGGCGCTGGGCCCCGAGGCCGCCGCCCGCAACATCGGCAAGGGCCTGCTGCTGCTCGCCCCGCTCGGAGTGCTGCTGCCACTGGCGGGCGGCAGGCTCACCGTCTCCCCGCTGCTGTCCCTGATGCGTACGGTCGCCGCGGGCGCCCTGCTCTCACTGGGCATCGAGCTCCTGCAGACCGGGGTGCCCGGCCAGGTCGTGGACGTCGACTCGCTGCTCCTGAACACCGTGGGCGTGGCGCTGGCCCATGTCGCCGTGGTGCCCGGTGCCCGGGCCGTACTGCGCCGCCGGGTGGCGACCCGTCGGCAGGTCGCCGCCGCCCTCCGCCGCAAGCAGGCGGCCGAGGAGGCGACTCAGGGTCGGACCCCGACGATTCCCAGGGTCGGGATCGCCCCCTAGAGCGACGCTTTGCACCCTTCGTCTCCGTAGCGTTGACGACAGATGAGGCAGCCACACGGGAGGCCTCGGACCGACGCTCACGAAGGAGCCGTTCATGAACCGCCTTGCCCGCCCCACCAACGGCCGGATGATCGGCGGAGTGTGCGCAGCGCTGGCTCGGCGCTTCGGCACCTCCGCGACCACGATGCGGGTGATCTTCCTGGTGTCCTGCCTGCTGCCGGGCCCGCAGTTCCTGCTCTACATAGCGCTGTGGATCCTGTTCCCCTCCGAGGGCAAGGCGGCGCGTACGAGGACGGTGCTCAGGTGCCGGACTCAGCCCAGCGGAATCCCGTTCACCGGCAGGCCGTGCGTGGGCAGGCCCTGGACCGGCAGGCCCCCGAGCAGACCGGCGACCGGCGCGGCCGGACCCTCGGCGAGGAGGTTCGCGACGGCCGGCTGGGCGGCGGCGAGGCCACTGCCGAGCGCGTTCTGACCCTGGGCGAGCGACTCGCCCGCGCCGGGCAGGGTCTTGGTGACCCCGTCCACCGGCAGCACGCTGGAGACGGTGGAGAGCGCCGAGGTGGCGTCCGGGACCGCAGGCGCGGCAGGGGCCGCGTTGGCAGCACCCGCGCCGGCGGCGGCGAAGGCGGCACCGAGAGCGGCGACACCGAGGGTCTTGGCAGCAGACTGCTTCATCTTCGTCCTTGCATGCTGTGACGGGGATTTGAGCGGTCCGAAACGGTAATCACGTGCGAGCTCGCCCCGCAAACATCGAAAAGCGGCCGAGTCGTCATCACCCGGCCGCTTCCCCTCCTTCTTCTTCAGTCCTCTTCGCGCACAGAACCGCTGGTGGAAGCGGTCTGTTGGAACAGCCATTCGGACTTCAGCTCGGCATATCCGGGCTTGATGACGTCATTGATCATGGCCAGTCGTTCATCGAAAGGAATGAATGCTGATTTCATCGCATTGACTGTGAACCACTGCATGTCGTCGAGCGAATAGCCGAACGCGTCGACAAGATGCTCGAATTCCCGGGTCATGCTGGTGCCGGACATCAGACGGTTGTCGGTGTTCACCGTCGCCCGGAAGTGCAGCCGCCGCAGCAGCCCGATGGGGTGCTCGGCGTACGAGTCGGCGGCACCCGTCTGGAGGTTGGAACTGGGGCACAGCTCCAGGGGGATGCGCTTGTCGCGTACGTACGAGGCGAGGCGGCCGAGCTTCACCGAGCCGTCCTCGTGGACCTGGATGTCGTCGATGATGCGCACGCCATGGCCGAGCCGGTCGGCGCCGCACCACTGGAGGGCCTGCCAGATGGACGGGAGCCCGAAGGCCTCGCCCGCGTGGATGGTGAAGTGGTTGTTCTCCCGCTTCAGATACTCGAAGGCGTCCAGATGACGGGTGGGCGGGAAACCGGCCTCGGCACCCGCGATGTCGAAGCCGACGACACCCAGGTCGCGGTAGCGGTTGGCGAGTTCGGCGATCTCCAGGGAACGGGCCGCGTGCCGCATGGCGGTCAGCAGGGCGCCGACGCGGATCCGGTGGCCGTTCTCGCGGGCCAGCCGCTCGCCCTCCCGGAAGCCCTCGTTGACCGCCTCGACGACCTCTTCGAGGGTGAGTCCGGCTTCCAGGTGCTGCTCGGGCGCGTACCGCACCTCGGCGTAGACGACGCCGTCCTCGGCGAGGTCCTCGGCGCACTCGGCGGCCACGCGGACGAGCGCCTCGCGGGTCTGCATGACGGCACAGGTGTGCGCGAAGGTCTCCAAGTACCGCTCCAGGGAACCGGAGTCGGCGGCCTCGCGGAACCAGACGCCGAGCTTGTCGGGATCCGTCTCGGGGAGGTTCTTGTAGCCCGTGTCACGGGCCAGGTCGACGATCGTCCCGGGGCGCAGGCCCCCGTCGAGGTGATCGTGCAGCAGGACCTTCGGCGCCCGGCGGATCTGCTCCGAGCTCGGGGTGTTCTTGGTCTGGCTCGTCATCTCCGCACTCTACCGCCTACGCGCGTAGATCTCCTGTTGTACGGAACCGTCGATACGTAACGGTGACCGTGCGGACGGATGGCGTACACCATCGCTTCTGACACTGTTCTGTCATGGCACAGCAAGCGACGCCGGTTCGCACGGCCCGGCTCGGGCGGGCACTCGGAACGGAACCGACGGCGGTGAGCGGCGTGGTGCTGCTGCTGCCGGGCGGCGATGAGACCTCGGCCCGCAGACCCTCACCGATGCTGGCGACCGCGTCCGTACGGGCGTTGGGACGCCGGCTGACCCGCGCGGGACGGGACGACGGCCTGGTCGTGCACGTGGTGCACTACCGCTTCCGGGGCTGGAACGGCACACAGGCGGATCAGGCCCAGGACGCCTCGTGGGCCGCCGACGAGGTCGTACGGCGGTACGGGGACGTTCCCGTGTGTCTCGCGGGCGTGGACATGGGCGGACGGGCCGCCCTGCACGCGGGCGGGCACTCCGCCGTCAACTCCGTGCTGGCGTTGTCCCCTTGGCTGCCCGAGGAGGATGTCGCCGCGCCGCCCGAACCGGTGAAGCAGCTCGTGGGGCGGCGGGTGTTGATCGTGCACGGCACGAACGACGAGCGGACCGATCCCGAGTTGTCGTTCCGGCTGGCGTCCCGGGCGAAGAAGGCGAACCGGGACGTGTGCCGGTTCGAAGTGCATTCCGACGGACATGCGTTGCACGCGTTTCGCGATGAGGTGTACGCGTTGGCCGAGGATTTCGTGATGGGGGCGTTGTTCGGGCGGGCTTTTGCCCGGCCCGTGGAGGATGCGCTCGCGGCTCCGCCGCCTTTGGGGTTGCGGATGCCGCTTGCCTCGGGGTTTGGGCGGTCTCTTCGGCGTTAGTTGCCCGGGGTGTGGTGGGTGCGGGTCGGTCGGGGCTCGGCTGCGCCCACGATGGGGGTCCCCCCGCTCGAGCGAAGCCGAGAGTGGGGGAGGAGCCGCATATCGATACGGCCCCGCGCCCCTGAAAGAAGGCGTGCCCTCGTGGGGCTCAGCCGAGAAGCGACCTCAGTCGGGGAGCAAGGTGCCCCTCTTGGACAGTAGGAACTTCTTGAAGGCCGCCACGGGAGGCGTGTCGGGGTGGCCGTCCAGCCAAGCAACGCCGATTTCTCTTGCCGCTCTTGGTGCCGTGACCGTAAGTTCCACAACTCCTGGGCGGGGGACGGCCGGTGGAGGCAGGAGGGCCACTCCCAGGCCCGCCGCCACCAGGCCCCGTAGCGTCTCCGCCTCCTCGCCCTCGAAGGCGACCCGGGGGCGGAAGCCCGCCTGCTGGCAGAGGTCGTCGGTGATGCGGCGGAGGCCGTAGCCGGGTTCCAGGGTGACGAAGGTTTCGTCGGCGGCCTCGGCCAGGCGGATGCGGCGGCGGGAGGCGAGGCGGTGGTCCGCGGGGACGACCAGGCGGAGTTTCTGTTCGTCGAGGCGGCGGGCGACGAGGTCGGGGGCGTCCGGGACGGGGGACGTGAGGCAGAGGTCCAGTTCGCCGGAGCGCAGGCGCTCGATCATCGCCTCGCCGTAGTTCTGGACGAGGCTGAAGCGGACGCGGGGGTGGTCGGCGCGGAAGGCGCGGATCAGGCCGGGGACCGTCTCGGAGCCCATGGTGTGCAGGAAGCCGAAGGCGACCTTGCCGGTGGCCGGGTCGGCGTCGGCGCGCACCTCGTCGGCGGCCCGCTCGATCTCGGCGAGGGCTCGCTCGACCGAGGCCAGGAAGGTGCGTCCGGCGGGGGTGAGGGAGACCGTGCGGCCCCGGCGGGCGAACAGGTCCACGCCCAGGTCGTGTTCGAGGCGGACCATGGCCCGGGACAGGGTCGACTGCGGGACCTGCATCTCCTGCGCGGCCCGCGTGACGTGCTCGGTGCGGGCGACCCCGGCGAAGTACGCGAGGCGCGGGGCGAGGATCGCGACGATGTCTTCTGTGTCACCGGACGGTGACAGGTGAGGCTCTGACCTCTGCTGATGCATCACGGGAACGATTATGACGATTCCATGCATTGGACGGATGAGCGGGACGGTTTTAGGTTCGAAGCATGCCTTCCGCAAGTACCGGGGCGTCCACGATCGTGGGCGCCTCCGCAGCCACCACCGTTCGCACCGAAGCCGCTCCCCTCGACGTCGTTCCCGTCGATTCCCGTATGACCCCCGGCGGGCCCGGCTACCGCCGGATGAGCCTCGCGCTCTTCCTCGCGGGTGTCGCGACCTTCGCGCTCCTCTACTCCACCCAGGCCCTGCTGCCGCTGATCTCCGGCGACTTCGGGGTCACGGCGAGCACGGCGAGCTGGACGGTGTCGGCGGCGACCGGCGCGCTGGCGCTGTTCGTCCTGCCGCTGAGCGCGCTCTCGGAGCGGTTCGGCCGGCGTACGTTGATGACGGCGTCCCTGGCGATCGCGGTGTCCGTCGGACTGCTGGTGCCCTTCGCCCCGTCGGTCGGCTGGCTGGTCGCGCTGCGGGCGGTGCAGGGTGCGGCGCTGGCCGGGCTGCCGGTCTCGGCGATGGCCTACCTGGCGGAGGAAGTACGGCCGAAGGCGCTGATCACCGCGATCGGTCTGTTCGTCGCGGGCAACAGCGTCGGCGGGATGAGCGGCCGGGTCATCACCGGCTGGGTCGCGCAGGAGTGGGGCTGGCGGGTCGCCGTCGGGGTCATCGGGCTGATCGCGGTGGGCTGCGCGGTGGCCTTCCGGCTGCTGCTCCCGGCGCCGAAGCACTTCAAGGCCGGTTCGCTGCGGCCCGCGGTGCTGGCCCGCACGGTCCGCGGTCACCTCGCGAACCCGCTGCTGCGCAGGCTGTACGCGATCGGCGCGCTGTTCATGACGGTGTTCGGCGCCGTCTACACGGTGATCGGCTACCGCCTCACGGAGGCTCCGTTCTCGCTGCCGCAGGGCATCATCGGCTCGATCTTCCTCGTCTATCTCGTCGGCACGGTCTCGGCTTCGACCGCCGGGAAGCTGGTGGGACGGCTCGGCCGGCGCGGCGCGCTGTATCTGGCGGGCGGTACGACGACGGCGGGTCTGCTGGTCTCGCTGGCCGACTCCCTGCCGCTGATCCTGCTCGGCCTGGTCCTGATCACCGCGGGCTTCTTCGCGGGGCACGCGGTCGCCTCCTCCTCGGTCAGTCACACCGCCAAGGAGGGGCGCGCGCAGGCCTCCGCCCTCTACCAGTCCGCCTACTACCTGGGCTCCAGCGCGGGCGGCACGCTCGGCGCGGTCGCCTTCCACGCCGGCGGCTGGGCCGGGACGGTGGCGCTCGGTCTGCTGGCGGTGATCGGGGTCGTGACGATCACGGTGGTCGGGTCGCACGCGGCCAGGACGCAGCGGCGGCTGGTGGCCGTGCAGCACTGAGGCACGGCGGGTCGCCTTTCGAACGTACGGGTGCAGGTCGGGACATTAACTGTCCTGACCTGCACCTTTTGTATCTCGGGGGGCCATTGTCAGTGGGCTGCGGTAGCTTCCGAAGTGCCGGCATCGCAAAGAGGCGGTGAAGGTGACGACGAACATGCCACAGGGGTGGGTTGGCCATGAGCGACGGAACGGCGACGGCGGAGGACCTCGACGTCCGGCTTGAGAAGCACCGGGTCGAGCTGACGGGGTACTGCTACCGCATGCTCGGCTCGTCCTTCGAGGCGGAGGACGCGGTCCAGGACACGCTCGTGCGCGCCTGGAGGAGCTACGACAAGTTCGAGGGCCGCTCCTCGATGCGCTCGTGGCTGTACCGGATCGCGACGAACGTATGCCTGGACATGCTGTCGGCGGGGAACAAGCGGGCCCGCCCCATGGACCTGACGGACTCGACACCGCTCACACAGGCGGCGCTGAATCCGCGCCCCGACCACACCTGGCTGGAGCCGATGCCGGACGCGCGCATACTGCCCGTCGTCGAGGACCCGGCCGAGGCCGCCGTCGCCAAGGAGTCGGTGCGCCTCGCCTTCATGGCCACCCTGCAGCAACTGCCGCCCAAACAGCGGGCCGTGCTCATCCTGCGCGAGGTGCTGGCCTGGAAAGCGAGCGAGGTCGCCGAGCTGCTCGGCACGAGCGTCCCCTCGGTCAACAGCGCGCTCCAGCGGGCCCGTGCGACGCTCGCCGAGAGCGACGGCGCCGCGGCCCGTGCCGCCACCTCCGACCCGCTCGACGAGGAGCAGCAGAAGCTCCTGGAGCGCTATGTGGCGGCCTTCGAGGGGTACGACATGACGGCCCTCACGGCTCTCCTGCACGAGGACGCCGTGATGACGATGCCGCCGTTCGACCTGTGGCTGTCCGGCCCCGAGGACATCACGGGCTTCATGACGACCCTCGGCGCGCCCTGTGCGAACTCGCATCTGGTGCCGGTCGCGGTGAACGGCCTGCCGGGCTTCGCCCAGTACAAGCCGGACCCGGAGACGGGCGGTTACACGGCGTGGGCCGTGCAGGTCCTGGAGACGTCAGAGGGCCGGATCACCGGGTTCCACTGCTTCCTCGACACGAAGAGGTGGTTCCCGCTGTTCGGGCTGCCCCTCAACCTCGAAGGGGATGCCGACAAGACCGAGTAGCGCACGCAGAGCGGGGTCCGGGTCGCGCAGTCTGATCCGTCCCCCGGCACGACGGGCGGCGAGCTGCATCCTGGCGAGCGCGTCGACGGTGGTCAGACCTGGTGGTCCGAGACCGGCGACGTCGCAGACCAGGACGCCGGCTCTGCTGCTTTCGAGCCGTGCGCGCACGTCGTCGCAGAGCCTCGGCACCTCGTCTCGGGTGACGGGGCCGGGCAGTACGAGTACAGCAGGTGTCATGGCGTCCACGTGCGGTAGACCGGCGGGCGGCGCGGAACTCATCGCTGCGTGCTCACCGAGCACGAAGTTCAGGTAGCGCAAGGTCACATTGACCTGGGCATGGCCTACCCAAGAGGGTTCGGTGTATGCCCCACGAATTGGCGCCCCTCCGCCTGCCCGCGCTGCTCCCCGACCGAATACGCGACCGCCTCCGCGCAGCCCCCGGCCACCCCCGGGAGCCCGGGGAGGTGCCGTGCAGGGGGTGCTGAACGGCTTCGCGGTGATTGCCGTCGTCATCGGCGTCGGCTATCTGATCGGCCGCCGCGGCTATCTCGGGGACAACGGCCGGGAGGTGCTGACCAAGCTCGCGTTCCACGTGGCCACCCCCGCGCTCCTGTTCACCACACTCGCGCAGGCCGACCTGTCGGTGATCCTCTCCGACCGGCTGCTGGTGACGGCGATCAGTACGTTCGCGGTGGCCGGGGTGTTCGTCGCGGTCGGTGGCGCCCGCCGCTGGGGCGTGGGCCGTACGACGATCGGCGCCCTGTGCTCCAGTTACGTCAACGCGGGCAATCTCGGCATCCCGATCGCGGTGTACGTGCTGGGCGACGCCTCACTCGTGGCCCCCGTGCTCCTCTTCCAGCAGATCGTGATGACCCCGGTGGCCCTGACGGTCCTCGACCTCTCCGGCCCGGGCGAGAAGACCTCCCTGTGGCGGCGGGTGACCACTCCCATCCGCAACCCGGTCGGCATCGGCTCCCTGTCCGGCGTAGCCGTCTCGGCATCGGGCCTGACGGTCCCGGCCCCGGTCCTGGACCCGCTCACCCTGATCGGCAACATGTCCGTCCCGGCCGTCCTCCTGGCCTTCGGCATCTCCCTCTGCGGCAGCACCATGCCGGGCCGCGGCCCCGACCGAGCCCCTGTCCTTCTCTCGGTAGCCCTGAAGTCGGTGGGCCAGCCCCTGGCAGCCTGGGCCCTGGCGGCAGGAGTCTTCGGCCTGCGAGGCGCCCCGCTCCTCGACGTGGTGGTCACCTCGGCCCTACCGGCCGCCCAGAACCTCTTCACGTACGCGTCCCGCTACCGGGTCGGCGAGGTACTGGCCCGCGAGTCGATCCTGTTGTCGACGATGGCGGCGGTGCCGGTGCTCGTGGTGGTGGCGGCCGTGCTCGGGTGATTCAGCGTTCGGGGAAGTCGCTGGTGTCGATGGCGAGGTCGAAGGGGGCGGGCAACTTGATGGTCTCCCCGAACTTGGCGATGCTCAGGGGGCGGTAGACGTCACCCTTCGGTTCTCCGTAAAGCGTCGCGGTGGGGCCGTCGGGCGCCCAGCGGTCGACAAGGAGGTACAGAGGGATGCCTGCGGTGGCGTATGCGGCGGGCTTGCTGATGCGGTCGTGGCGGGCGTTGGACTTGGAGGTGACCTCGACGACGAGTTCGGCGAGGGCAGCCGGAATGTGGGTGTCCGATTCGGCGTCCTCCCGCACAGGGGCCACCACGATGTCCGGGGTGAGCATGCCCAGGCGCGACGGCACTGCGATAGCCAGTGTCTGAAAGACTCCCCAGTCCTCAGGGATCACTGAGTAGAGGCGACGCTGGATTCGTTCTGCGATCACGTTGTGGCGGTACGCCGGAGCAGGTGACACGGTGATGATCCCCTCAATGATCTCCACCTTGCTGCCCTCAGGCCCTTCCATCTCCTCCCAGAACCGGACGAGGTCGTCCCAGCTCTGCTCGGGGTCCTGGCCGACGCTCATGGCGGTCTCCATTCGTTGCGTCACCGAGTCCAGCATGCCGAACGGGACCGGTGCAGGTCCACCGATCCCGTTCACCCGTACGAGAGAACTCCAGGTCAGGCAATACGTTCCAGTACCACCGGCGTCGCCGTGAAGGCCGTGCCCGGTGCCGCCACGTCGTACGAACCCTCGACGGCCGCCAGCGCGTACTCGAAGCGCTCCGGGGTGTCCGTGTGGAGGGTGAGGAGGGGCTGGCCCTCCGTCACCGTGTCGCCCGGCTTGGCGTGCATCTCGACGCCTGCCGCCGCCTGGACCGGGTCCTCCTTGCGGGCGCGGCCCGCGCCGAGGCGCCAGGCGGCGATGCCGATGTCGTAGGCGTCCAGGCGGGTCAGTACGCCCGAGGACGGGGCCTTGACCACGTGCTGCTCACGGGAGGTGGGCAACTCGGCGTCCGGGTCGCCGCCCTGGGCCGCGATCATGCGGCGCCAGGCGTCCATCGCCGAGCCGTCGGCCAGGGCCTTCGCGGGGTCGGCGTCCTTCACGCCCGCCGCGTCGAGCATCTCGCGGGCGAGGGCGAGGGTCAGTTCGACGACGTCCGCGGGGCCGCCGCCGGCCAGGACCTCGACCGACTCGCGGACTTCGAGGGCGTTGCCCGCCGTCAGGCCCAGCGGGGTCGACATGTCCGTGAGGAGCGCGACCGTCTTCACGCCGTGGTCCGTACCCAACCCGACCATCGTGGAGGCCAGTTCGCGGGCGTCCTCGATCGTCTTCATGAAGGCGCCCGTGCCCACCTTCACGTCCAGGACGAGCGAGCCCGTTCCCTCCGCGATCTTCTTCGACATGATGGAGGAGGCGATCAGGGGGATCGCCTCCACCGTGCCCGTGACGTCCCGGAGCGCGTACAGCTTCTTGTCCGCCGGGGCCAGGCCGTCGCCCGCCGCGCAGATGACCGCGCCGACCTCGTCGAGTACGGAGAGCATCTCCTCGTTCGAGAGCAGGGCGCGCCAGCCCGGGATCGACTCCAGCTTGTCGAGGGTGCCGCCGGTGTGGCCGAGGCCCCGGCCCGACAGCTGCGGGACCGCCGCGCCGCAGGCCGCGACGAGCGGGGCCAGCGGGAGGGTGATCTTGTCGCCGACGCCGCCCGTGGAGTGCTTGTCGGCGGTCGGGCGGGACAGGGACGAGAAGTCCATGCGCTCGCCGGAGGCGATCATCGCGGCCGTCCAGCGGGCGATCTCGCCGCGGTTCATGCCGTTGAGCAGGATCGCCATGTTCAGGGCGGCCATCTGGTAGTCGGCGACCTCGCCGCGCGTGTACGCGTCGATGACCCAGTCGATCTGCTCGTCGCTCAGCTCGCCGCGGTCGCGCTTGGTGCGGATGACGGAGATGGCATCCATCGACAACAAAGCCATGGCCTTTCCTTCCGAAGTGCAGCGGCCCCTCCCGGTGCCCTGGAGGCACGCGACGCGGAGGGGCCGACAGTGAATTACTTGCGGAGGTGCCCCGGCCCGAAGGCCTGCGGAAGCATCTCCGAGAGCGGCAGGATCCCGGCCGGCGTCTCCATGATCAGATCGGGGCCGCCGAACTCGTACAGCAGCTGGCGGCAGCGGCCGCACGGGACCAGGATCTCGCCGCGGCCGTCCACGCAGGTGAAGTGCGTGAGCCGGCCGCCCCCGGTGTTGTGGAGCTGCGCGACCAGTCCGCACTCGGCGCACAGCCCGAGCCCGTACGAGGCGTTCTCGACGTTGCACCCGGAGATCACCCGGCCGTCGTCGACCAGGGCCGCGACACCGACCGGGAAGCCCGAGTACGGGGCGTACGCACGGGACATGGCCTCGCGGGCCACCTCCCGCAGGGACTCCCAGTCGACCTCGGGCCCGGACCCGGTTTCGGCGGACGTCACTTGCCCTGCCCCCGCCGGTACGGCATGCCGTCCGCCTTCGGCATCCGCAGCCGCTGTGCGGACAGGGAGAGGACGAGCAGCGTGATGACGTACGGCGTGGCGGAGACGACCTGGTTCGGCACCACGTCGGTGAGCGAGTACCAGGTGAACACCAGGACGCCGACGGCCAGGGTGATCACGCCGGGCACGTACCTCTTCCTGACCAGCAGCCAGACCGCGCCGATGGCCAGCAGTATGGCGCCGAGCAGCAGCAGCGCGTGGACGTTCTCGGCGCCGCCGCGCAGGTTGAGGCTGTCGGTGTAGCCGAACAGGCCCGCGCCGAGGGCGAGTCCGCCCGGCATCCAGTTGCCGAAGATCATCGCCGCGAGACCGATGTAGCCGCGGCCACTGGTCTGCCCCTCCAGGTAGAAGGGGTTGGCGACGATGGAGAGGAAGACACCGCCGAGGCCCGCCAGGCCGCCGGAGATGATCACGGCCAGGTACTTGTACTTGTAGACGTTGACGCCGAGCGACTCGGCGGCGACCGGGTTCTCGCCGCAGGACCGCAGGCGCAGGCCGAAGGCCGTGCGCCACAGGATCCACCAGGTGGCCGGGATCAGCGCGATCGCGATCAGGGTCAGCCAGGACACGTTGGTGACCAGACCGCCGAGCAGACCGGCGAGGTCCGAGATGAAGAACCAGCCCTTGTCGTTGAGGTCGACGAGCGCGTCGGACAGCCCCGGCACCGTGAAGTTGCCGATCGACTCGACCGGCGGGGACTGCTTGGCCGAGCCGCCCTGGACGCCCTCGAAGGCGAGCGGGGCGAGGTAGCGGGTGGCGCCGAGGGCCAGGATGTTGATGGCCACACCGGAGACGATGTGGTTGACGTTGAAGGTGACCGTGACGATGGCGTGCAGCAGACCGCCGACGCAGCCGCCGATGATGCCGATGAGGATGCCGTTCCACGGTCCCCACTGGTAGCCGGCCCAGGCGCCGAACCAGGTGCCGAGGATCATCATGCCTTCGAGGCCGATGTTGACGACGCCCGCGCGCTCGGCCCACAGTCCGCCGAGACCGGCCAGGCCGATCGGGACGGCCAGTTCGAGCGCGGTCGACATCTGGCTGACGTTGGTGATGCCGTCGGCGCCGGTGATGATGCGGACGATCGAGGTCAGCGCGAGGCCGCCCGCGATGACCAGCAGAAGGACGGGGAGCGTGAGCCGGCGGCCCTTGGGCGCCGTGGGCTGCAGCGAGGGCTGGTTGAGGTCGGTCACGGTGGTCATCGTCCGGCCACCTCCTTCTGGGTCGAGTTGTCGGAGGTGGCGCCGAGGACGTGGCCCGCCGCGAGTTCGGCGCCGACGCGGCGCTGCTGGCGGCGCAGACCCCACTCGCGCACGGCCTCGTACGAGACGACGACCGCGATCACGATCAGGCCCTGCATGATGACCGCGATCTCCTTGTCGTACCCGTGGAAGTCGAGCTCGGGCGAGGCCTTGTCCAGCCAGGCCCACAGGAGGGCCGCGAAGGCGATGCCCGTCGGGTTGTTGCGGCCGAGCAGTGCGATGCCGATACCGAGGAAGCCGATGCCGGTCGGGAAGTTCAGGCTGTAGGTGTGCGAGTCGCCGAGCAGGATCGGCAGGCCCGCGAGACCGGCGAGGCCGCCGGAGATCAGCATGGCGGTGAGGACCATGCGCTTGGGGTTCACACCGCTGGCCGCGGCGGCGGTCTCCGAGGCGCCGGAGGCGCGCAGGTCGAAGCCGAAGCGGGTGCGGTTGAGGACGACCCAGTAGCCGATGCCGAGCAGGGCCGCGAGGACGACGAGTCCGTAGATCTCACCGGCGTCGCCCATGTCGAAGCCGGGGATCCAGCCGGACTCGTGCATCTCGCCGGTGGTGTTGTTGTTGCCGACCTTGACGCCGAAGACGTTGGGCAGCCAGAAGTAGGCGATGACGGAGGTCGCGATCGCGTTCAGCATGATCGTCGCGACGACCTCGCTGACCCCTCGGGTGACCTTGAGGACACCGGCGATGCCGGACCAGAAGGCGCCGGTGAGCACGGCGGTGAGGAGCAGCAGCGGGACCTGGAGGACCGCCGGCAGGCTGGCGTGGGCGCCGACCACCGCGGCCATCATGGCGGCGAGCTGGTACTGGCCGTCCACACCGATGTTGAACAGGTTCATCCGGAAGCCGATGGCCACCGCGAGCGCCGCGATGTAGTACAGCGAGGCCTGGTTGATGATCAGGACCTGGATGTCGGAGAACGTGGCCTGCTCGAACATGATCGAGTACGGCTCGAACGGGTTCTTTCCCGAGGCGATCAGCACGACCGAGGTCAGCGCCACGGCCACGACGAGCGCGATGACCGGCCCGGCCACCGCGAGGAGCAGTCGCTCCTTGTCGAACTTCTTCATCAGCGGGCCTCGTCTTCCGGGGCGTCTGCCGGGCCGTCCGCCGGCGTCTCGGCAGGCTCTTCGAGCGCTGCCTTCTCTTCGAGCTCTGTCTGCTCTTCTTCGAGCTGTTCCACGAGCTCTTCGTTCTCCAGGTGTCCGGAGGCGGCGCCGGTCATGGCCGAGCCGAGCTCCTCCGGGGTGATGGTCGCCGGATCGGCGTCCGCGACCAGCTTGCCGTTGTAGATCACCCGGAGCGTGTCGGAGAGGCCGATCAGCTCGTCCAGGTCGGCGGAGATCAGCAGGACGGCCAGGCCCTCGCGGCGGGCCTCGCGGATGTGGTCCCAGATCGCGGCCTGCGCGCCGACGTCCACACCGCGGGTGGGGTGGGCGGCGATCAGGAAGCGCGGCTTGTGGGTCATCTCGCGGCCGACGATCAGCTTCTGCTGGTTGCCGCCGGACAGCGAGGCGGCGGTGACGTCGATGCCGGGCGTGCGGACGTCGTACGCCTCGACGATGCGGCGGGTGTCGTCCTGGGCGCCCTTGATGTCGAGCCAGACGCCCTTCGCGTTGGGCTTCTCGGTGACGTGGCCGAGGATGCGGTTCTCCCAGAGCGGGGCCTCCAGGAGCAGGCCGTGGCGGTGGCGGTCCTCGGGGATGTAGCCGATGCCCTGTTCGCGGCGCCTGCGGGTGGCCCAGGAGGTGATCTCCTCGGCGGCCAGCGTGATGGTGCCGGAGTCGGCCGCCTTGAGGCCGATGAGGGCCTCGATCAGCTCGGTCTGGCCGTTGCCCTCGACACCGGCGAGGCCGAGGATCTCGCCCTCGTGGATGGTGAAGCTGATGTCGTCGAGGAGGGCCTTGCCGCCCGGGGCGACCAGGCGCAGGTCCTCGACGGTGAGCACCGGCCGGTCGGTGACCGTGGACTCGGCGGTCTCCGGGGTGGGCAGCTCGCTGCCGACCATCAGCTCGGCGAGCTGGCGCGGGGTGGTCTCGGAGGGGACGGCCGTGCCGACCGTCGTGCCCCGGCGGATCACCGTGATGTCGTCGGCGACCGACAGGACCTCGCCCAGCTTGTGCGAGATGAAGATGACCGACAGGCCCTCGGACCTGAGTTCGCGCAGGTTGGCGAAGAGCGCGTCGACCTCCTGCGGCACGAGGACCGCGGTGGGCTCGTCCAGGATGAGGATCCGGGCGCCGCGGTAGAGGACCTTGAGGATCTCCACGCGCTGGCGGTCGGCGACACCGAGCTCCTCGACGAGGGCGTCGGGGCGCACGCCGAGGCCGTAGCGCTCGGAGAGCTCCACGATCCGGCGACGGGCCCTCGCGCCGATGCCGTACGACTTCTCGCTGCCCAGGACGACGTTCTCCAGGACGGTGAGGTTGTCGGCGAGCATGAAGTGCTGGTGGACCATGCCGATGCCGCGGGCGATGGCGTCGGCGGGCGACGAGAAGGTGACCTGGTCCCCGTCGACGGCGATGGTCCCCTCGTCCGGCTTCTGCATGCCGTAGAGGATCTTCATCAGCGTCGACTTGCCGGCGCCGTTCTCGCCGACGAGCGCGTGGACCGTGCCCTTGCGGACGCTGAGGTGGATGTCGTGGTTGGCCACGACGCCGGGGAACCGTTTGGTGATCCCGGCGAGTTCGACTGCGGTCACCGATCCGTTGACCGCGTCGGCCGGAGGACTGCTGGACGCGTTGATGGCGCACTCTCCTGAAGGGAAAGGGGGTCGTCTACGCGCGTAGCGCCCCTACGGCAACATGAGGGGCCGACGCGCCGCGAGAACGGGGTACGGGGAGCCAGGCTCCCCGTACCCCGTTGAGCGGACGTAACCCCGCGGTTACGAGCGACTCCGGGGAAGATCGGTGTCCGAACTTCCCCGGAGTGCCTAGCTGCTCCTGAGGTACTGCTGTCAGCTGGACTTGACCTTGATCTCGCCGCCGATGATCTTCTCCTTGGCCGCCTGAACAGCTTCCTGGATCGCGGTGTCGCTCTTGAACTTCGGGTTGGAGTCCGCGAGGCCGACCTCACCGGACTTCAAGTCGCCCCTGACGATACCGGTCTCGGGCTTGCCGTCCTCGACCGACTTCGCGAGGTTGTACACCGCCTTGGCGACGTCCTTCGTCGCGGAGGTGAGGATGGCGTCCTTGTACTTGCCCAGAGCTTCCTGCTTGTACTGGTCGGAGTCGACACCGATCGCCCACACCTTGTTGGCGGCGGCGGCCTCGATGACACCCTGACCCGACAGGCCGGCCGCCGCGTAGACGACGTCGGCCTTCTTCTCGATCTGGCCCTCGGCGGCCGTCTTGCCCTTGTCGGGGCTGGAGAAGCCGCCCTCCTCGGCGGTCTGCGTCAGGTACTGCGAGAGGACCTTCACGCCGGGCTTGGTGTCCTTGACGCCCTGCGCGAAGCCCGCCCCGAACTTGTGGATCAGCGGGATGTCCACACCGCCGACGAAGCCGACCGTGTTGGTCTTGGTGGCCTTGGCCGCCGCGACACCGGCGAGGTAGGAGGCCTCCTGCTCGGAGAAGACCAGGTCCGCGACGTTGTCCGCCTCGATGGTGGAGTCGTCGACGATGCCGAAGGTGGTGTCGGGGTACTTCTCGGCAGCCGCCTTGACGGCCGGCGCGTAGGCGTAGCCGATGCCGATGACCGGGTTGTGACCCTGCTTGGCCAGCGAGACGAGGCGCTGCTCCTTGTCGGCGTCCGTCTCACCGTCGGTGGGCTCGATGTCGGCGGTCTCGTAGCCGAACTCGCCCTTCGCCTTCTTCAGGCCCTCGTACGCGGCGTCGTTGAAGGACTGGTCGCCCCTGCCGCCGACGTCGTACGCGATGGCGAGGCCCTTGTCGCCCTTCGACTCCGACGAACCGGAGGAGGTCGAGGTACCGCCACAGGCGGAGAGGACGAGGGCGAAAGAGGCGGCCGCTGCGCCTGCGAGCGCGATGCGGGGAACCCGGCGCATGTGTTGTGCTCCTGTCGTACAAACTTGTACAAGCGCCGGGCGGAACAGCTTCGGCGCTGGCTTCGCCGCAGATTAACGCGCGTAGACCCGCGAGAGAACCCCCTCTGTCCACCTTGTTATGCGGCTGTGCCCGAGGGCTCCCGCGGACCGGGTTCGGGCTTGCCGACCGCAAAGGTCCGTCCATGGCGGATGACCTGCGAGGGGAACGCCAGAGCGGGCGGGCATCGAGGATGCCCGCCCGCTCTGTGTGAGTTCGACTGCTTCGCCCGTTCGGGCGGTGACGGGCCCGGGGGCCCGCCCTCAGGACTACTCGGTCTTCACCTTGATGGTGCCGTCGATGATGCTCGCCTTGGCCTTGGCCACCGCGTCCGTGAGACCGGCGATCTCGCCCATCTTCGGGTTGCTGTCGGCGAGGCCGACGCCGTCCACCTTCAGGTCGAAGGTCTGGACCCCGGTCAGCGGCTTGCCGTCCTCGACCGACTTGGCGAGGGAGTACACCGCGCCGCCGACGTCCTTGAGCGCCGAGGTCAGGATGTAGTCCTTGTACGCGGCCAGCGCCTCCTGCTTGTACTGGTCGGAGTCGACACCGATCGCCCAGACCTTCTTCTTGGCCGCGGCCTCGATGACACCCTGGCCGGACAGGCCGGCGGCCTGGTAGATGACGTCCGCGTTCTTCTCCAGCTGGCCCTCGGCGGCGGCCTTGCCCTTGTCAGGGCTGGAGAAGCCGCCTTCTTCGGCGGTCTGCGTCAGGTACTGGGAGAGGACCTTCACGCTGGGCTTGGTGTCCTTGACGCCCTGCGTGTAGCCGGCCTCGAACTTGTGGATCAGCGGGATGTCCACACCGCCGACGAAGCCGACCGTGTTGGTCTTGGTGGCCTTGGCCGCCGCGACACCGGCGAGGTACGAGGCCTCCTGCTCGGCGAAGACGAGCGACGCGACGTTGTCGCCCTCGACCACGGAGTCCACGATGCCGAAGCTGGTCTTCGGGTACTTCTTGGCGGCGGCCTCCAGCGCGGGGCCGTACGCGAAGCCGACGCCGACGACCGGGTTGTAGCCCTGCTTGGCGAGCGAGACGAGGCGCTGCTCCTTGTCGGCGTCCGTCTCACCGTCGGTGGGCTCGATGTCGGCGGTCTGGTAGCCGAACTCCTTCTTCGCCTTCTCCAGACCGGCGTACGCGGCGTCGTTGAAGGACTGGTCGCCCTTGCCACCGACGTCGTACGCGATGGCAAGGCCCTTGCCGCCCTTGCTCTCGCTGCTGTCGCTACTGCTGCTGTCGCTGCTGGTGCCGCCACAGGCGGTCGCCGCCAGTGCCAGCGACGCGACCCCCACCGCGACGCGGGTCAGGCTGGATATCCGACGCATCTGAAGTTCCCCATTCTCCAAGCCCCGCAGTGGGTGCTGAGTTCGGCGCACATTAACGCGCGTAGACCCTTGAGGGAACGGGGTAGCGCTTGGCCGTTATCCATTCGTGCCGATGGCCGGTTACGTCCTTGTGAACCCCGGGATCGAAAGGCGCACATGGGGACGCAATACCCACCACGGCAGTCACGCTCCGCAACCGGCACGGTGGAGTCCGCGTGACGACACGAGTGGTTCTTGACAGTGCACCACGCTACTGCGCGGGGGTACGCGGCGCGACCGGAAGGACCGGCCGCGCCCGCCGCCGGGAGTGGGTGCGCCCGCCGCTCAGGCCCCTGCGTCGAGGAGGGCTGCCGCGGTGAAGAGCTCCACTCCCGCGGTGATCGCCGACTCGTCGGCGTCGAAGTCGCCCTGGTGCAGATCCCTCACGGTCCGCTCCCCCGGCGTGCGCACTCCGAGCCTGGCCATGGCCCCGGGCACGTGTTCCAGGTACCAGGAGAAGTCCTCGCCGCCGAGGCTCTGCTCGGTGTCCTCCACCGAGTGGAGTCCGCGCCGCGCGGCCATGGCGTCCCGCAGCAGGTCGGTGGTGTCCGGGTCGTTGACGACCGGCGGCACCCCACGGATGTAGTTGATCTCCGACTTGGCCCGGTACAGGTTCGCGATCTCGTCGATGGCCGCGTGCACCAGATCGGGCGCGGCCCGCCAGGAGGCGAGATCCAGACACCGTACGGTCCCGGAGAGCTCGGCGTGCTGCGGGATGACGTTGCAGGCGTGGCCCGACTCGATCCGGCCCCAGGTCACCGCGAGGCCGGACCGTGCGTCGACGCGCCGGGCGACCAGGGCGGGCACGTCCGTGACGACGCGGGCGGCGGCGGTCACGAGGTCGGTGGTGAGGTGGGGGCGTGCGGTGTGCCCGCCGGCCCCGTCCAGCGAGACCTCCAGGCGGTCGCAGGCGGAGGTGATGGGGCCGTGCCGCAGCCCGATCCGGCCCGCGTCGACCTTCGGGTCGCAATGCACCCCGACGATCCGGCCGACGCCGTCCAGCGCCCCGCACTCGATGACGTCCGGAGCGCCGCCGGGCAGTACTTCCTCGGCGGGCTGGAAGATCAGCCGCACGGCCCGGTTGAGCAGGCCCTGCTCGTGCAGCTGGGCGAGGACGAGGCCGGCACCGAGGACGACGGTCGTGTGGATGTCGTGGCCGCAGGCGTGGGCCCGGTCGGGCACGGTCGAGCGGTACGCGCACTCGGTCTTCGTGTCCGGGATGGGCAGGGCGTCGATGTCGGCACGCAGGGCGAGCATCGGACGCGCGGGGTCCGGGTCGCCGATGTCACAGATGAGACCGGTTCCGATGGCGAGCACACGGGGGTGCAGGCCGGCCAGCTCCAGGCGCGCCTTGATGGCGGCGGTGGTGCGGAACTCCTGGTTGCCGAGCTCCGGGTGCATGTGCAGGTCGCGGCGGAACGCCACGAGCTCTGCGCGGAGCGCCTCGGGCAGCGTGCCGGGGAGGGTGCCCGGGAGGGCGTCTGCGAGCGCACCCTGGGGCGTGCCGGGAAGCGTGGCTTCCCCGGGCTGGTCGGCCTCGGAATCTCGGGACATCAGTTGGTTCACCCTCTGAAGGGTAGGGCGACGCGACGGCCAACTGACCCACGATCAACAAAACTTCAACCCGTAAGGGGAAGAAAACCTGGCCGCGTGGCGCATAGATATTGACTGGGATGGGTACACTCGCCCGGCTTTTCAGCCGTGTGGGTCCTGGGTGGCCGATGGATCGTGATCCAGGTCTCCTGATGGGAGAACCTCCGGGCGGCGATGCCCATTCCCGGGTCTCCGGGGCTGGGCTCTCTACGCATACCACGCATACGTGGGCGTGGCCGGTTCTGTTCACCTGGCGGACGGGCGGGGCTGCGCCCCTGGCTTTTGCCTTTAGGGGCGCGGGGAACTGCGCGAGCAACCCAGGACGGCGCGCACCTCGCGAACAGACCTAGACACCGGCATCTTCAGGGGCGCGGGGAACTGCGCGGCCGGCTACAGCCGACCCGCACCCTGCGTCCGACCGGTTACACCTCGGTACCGGATCACGTGGCCGTCGAGACGGCCGACAGGCGGTGGACGTCCCTGGCCGTGCCCGTGACGCCCGAGAGGAAGCCCTGGGCCCGGGGGGAGGCGTTCTCCGTGAGCCAGGCCGGGTCGATGTCGCACACGGCGACCTTGACCTCCGTGCCGACCAGCGCGAGGGGCAGCGTGTGCACCACGGTCGACGGGAAGCTCAGGATCGTACGGCCGATGGGGCCGCGGCGGGCGATCAGTTCGAGGGGGAGGTCCGGGCGGACGATCTCCAGGCCGGTCTCGACCGCGAGCCGGTGCAGCTTGTCCGGGCTCTCCCGGCGGTGGGCGAAGTACCGGGTCGCGCCATAGGTCCTGGCGAGCCCCTGCACCGCCTCCAGGTAGCGGTCGGGGTCCACGACTCCCGTCTCCACCAGGGACGTTCCGACCAGGTCGGCGCCCTTCGTGAGCCGGGGCGGGCCGAACCGGGAGCGGGTCCAGGAGAAGTCGTTGGCCGTGATGGTGACGCCCTCGGGCGTCTCGGTGATCGGCATGGCGGAGAAGACCTCCACGCGCCGGCCGACACCCGGTGTGAGCCGTCGGCGGGCCCGGGCCGAGACCGGTGCGAAGACCAGGTCCCGGGCCCCGGGACGACCGCCGCGCCGGTGCCAGCGCACCAGCCGTTCACCCTTGGCGAGCTGCGAGACGAACTCCATCGTCGCGGTCCCGTCGTCGACGACGACGAGATCACGGGCCCGGGTGATGGTGAGCAGCAGTTGTACGTAGCGGGAGAACGGGTCGCCCATGACGATCCGCTCGGCCCGCCGCAGGAGAGGGGCGAGCCCCCCGACCGTGTGGAAGGGGGCTGTCGCGCCGCCTCTTGCCTCCTCCCAGCGCACCTCGTACCCCTCGTCCCGCGCCAGCTCGGCCATGCGCCGGAGCTGTCCGCGGGTCATCGGGTCGGTGGGCGAGAGCACGACAAGGGTGAGTCCCCCGCCGGGCCGGGGCCGCCCGCCCTCCACCTCGGGACCCGGGGGTCCGGAGGGCTCCGCCGCCGTCCTGAGGGCGTGGACGTGTGCCCACTCCAGGACGTTGAGGAGCTGCACCGGGCTCTCCACGAAAGCCAGTGTGGCGGGTGCGGGTGACTGGGGGCCGGTGGAACCGGCGCGGGGACTCATCGACGTACGACCGTCGCTTTCCCTTGATCCTGATCGGGATTCGGAGGTGACTCAGACCGCGACGGGCTCGCCCGCCGCCGCCGCGATCTCGGCCTCGGCGACGACGCCCGGGACGCGGCGCAGCTTCTTCATCGGGCCGAGCTCGGACTCGTAGACCTTCTTGACGCCGTCGCCGAGGGAGGCCTCGATGGTGCGGATGTCGCGGACGAGGCGGGTCAGGCCCTGCGGCTCGACGGAGGCGGCCTGGTCGGAGCCCCACATCGCGCGGTCGAGGGTGATGTGACGCTCGACGAAGGTGGCGCCCAGGGCGACCGCGGCGAGGGTGGTCTGCAGGCCCGTCTCGTGGCCGGAGTAGCCGATCGGGACGTTCGGGAACTCGGCCTGGAGGGTGTTGATGACGCGGAGGTTGAGCTCCTCGGCCTGCGCCGGGTAGGTCGACGTGGCGTGGCACATCAGGATGTTGTCGCTGCCGAGGACCTCGACCGCGTGGCGGATCTGCTTCGGCGTCGACATGCCGGTGGACAGGATGACCGTGCGGTTGGTGGAGCGCAGGGCGCGCAGCAGCTCGTCGTCCGTGAGGGACGCGGAGGCGACCTTGTGGGCCGGGACGTCGAACTTCTCCAGGAAGGCGACGGCCTCGGTGTCCCACGGGGAGGCGAACCAGGCGATGTTCTTCGACTTGGAGTACTCGTCGATCTGGCGGTACTCGTCCTCGCCGAACTCCACGCGGTGGCGGTAGTCGATGTAGGTCATGCGGCCCCAGGGGGTGTCGCGCTCGATGTCCCACTGGTCGCGCGGGGTGCAGATCTCCGGGGTGCGCTTCTGGAACTTCACGGCGTCGCAGCCGGCCTCGGCGGCGGCGTCGATCAGCTTGAAGGCGTTCTCGAGGGAGCCGTTGTGGTTGATGCCGATCTCGCCGACGACGTAGACGGGGTGACCCGGGCCGGCGGTCTTCGAACCGAACTGGCGCAGACGGGAGTTGGTGCTCATGGTGGAGAAGTTCCTTACCTGTCGAGGGAGTCGAGAGAAGGGCCGAGGATCCAGCTGGCGATCTCTCGGATCGCGCCGTCGCCGCCGGGAACGGTGGTGACCGCGCGTGCGGCGCCGCGTACGACGTCGTGGGCGCTCGCGACCGCCACGGGCCAGCCCACGAGGGCGAGGCACGGGAGGTCGTTGACGTCGTTGCCGACGTAGAGCACGCGCTCTGGCGCGATGCCCTGCTCCTCGCACCACTGCTTCAGTGCGAGGTCTTTCCGGTCGATGCCGTGGAGCGCCGGGATCTGCAGCTTCCGGGCTCGGGCGGCGACGACCGGGTTCTTCTCCGAGGACAGGATCAGCATCGTGAGGCCGCTCTTGCGGAGGGCCGCGATGCCGAGTCCGTCTCCGCGGTGCACGGAGACGAACTCCCGTCCGTCGGAGTCGATCAGCACCCTGTCGTCGGTCTGGGTGCCGTCGAAGTCGAGGACGACCGCGTCGATGTCTTCGGCGGTCGGGAGGGTGCCGGGCCGGTTCGCGTCGAAGAGCGGCGCGAGGGCCCGGGCGCGGGCGAGGTCGTGCGGGTCGTCGATCTCCAGGACCCGGGCGGGGTCGGTGCGGACGAGTTCCGTACGGCCGAAGAAGCGGTGCTTGTGCTCGCGCAGCCCCGCCGCGTTCATGGCGTAGGCGGCGCCGGTCTCCAGGAGGTCCTGGGGGCGGTCCTGGCGGCGCGGGCGGAAGGACTTGTCGTGGTTGACGCCGTAACCGCCGTCCGTGGCCGTGGTGTTGGCGACGGTCGTGCCGCCGCCGACGGCCCGGGTGCGCTCGGTGTCGACGGCGGTCGGGTCGTCGTCCGCGTCCCGCCAGATGAACCCGTGGAAGGGCGCCACGGTCAGCGCGGTGTCCGCGCCGTTCTCGACGACCGCGCCGGCGACCCCGTCGATGTCCTCGCGGATGATGAAGGGGCTGGTGCACTGCACGAGGAGTACGGCGTCGACGACGGAGCCGTGCAGCGCCTCGTGGGCGTCCATGGCGTGCAGGACGGCGGCCTCGGAGGTGGCGGTGTCGCCGGCGATGGCGGCGGGGCGGAGCACGACCTCCGCGCCGGCCTCGCGGGCGGCTGCGGCGATCGCCTGGTCGTCGGTGGAGACCACGACGTCCGTCACGAGCCGGGCCGCGACGCACTCGCGCACCGCACGGGCCACCAGCGGTACCCCTCCGACGGGGAGGAGGTTCTTGGCCGGGACGCCCTTGGAGCCGCCCCGCGCGGGGATCACCGCGAGCACCCGGCGCACCGGCTTCGCGCGGCCCGCTGTCGCCTGGCCCGCTTGCGAGTTGGTCATTGGCTGTACTCCTTGAGGAGGGTTCTGGACGCCCGCGGCTCGCGGATCCGTCGGGAGGGCGGTCACAGCTCGCCCATGCGCCGGATGACGGGCGCCACGCGCTGCACGCCGTGCCGGTAGGCGCCCCGGGCCGCCCGGCGCACGATCTGCCGCACGGGGCCCGGTTCCTTGTCGGCGTCGGGGGCGCCGGGCAGCGGGCTGCCGTCCGGGCCGAGGTGGTGGCGGGCGAGGATGCCGGGCAGATAGCCGGGCGCGGTGGCGGGCGTGTAGTAGGGCGTGAGGGCGGTGAGTCCGCCCTGACCGAGCAGCTTCGCGATGCGCTCACGGGCCGCGTCGAAGGCCGTCTCGTACGATCCGTCGGCGGCGACCCCTTGCCGGGCCACCCAGCGCTCGTCGGGCGACGGCTCGTGCCCGGCGTCCAGCTGGTCCCAGGAGGCGAGGCATCCCGAGCCCACGAAGTGGTGGTTGCCGAGCGACTCGCGCACACCGAGGTCGGTGAGGACGACGGTGGGGATCCGGCGGTGCAGCGACTCCAGGGCCGCCGTGGAGCTGATGGTGACCAGCAGGTCCGTACGGTCGAGGACCTCGCCCATGTGCCCGTACACGAGGCGGAAGTTGGCGGGCGGGCCGCCCGGGATCCGCTCCGCGAGGCGCTGGTAGGGCTGCTCCTCGATGTGCGTGGTGTGCTCGCCCGGCTTGGAGCGCAGCTTCAGCAGGACCTCGCGGTCCGGGTGCAGCCGGGCGTGCTTCACCAGCCGGTTCAGCAGGTACGTACGGTCCTTGCGGCTCTCCGGGACGGAGGGCTGCGCGGCGAAGACGACCGTGTACGGGTCGTGCTTCTCGTAGGCGGCGCCACCGAGGAACGGCAGCGCGACCTCGGTCACGGAGGAGGCGTCGGCGCCCACTCCCTCGTACACGGCGGTGAAACGGTCCGCGTCCTGGCGGGAGTTGGCGAGGACGAGGTCCGCGCCGTGCCGCAGCAGCAGACCGTCGGCGAGCTTCTCGTAGACGACCCCGACATAGCCGGTGACGACGACGGGCCGCTTCACGCGCCCCGGCCCCAGGCGCTCCCGCCACTGGTACGAGAGTCCGTGCAGCATCGCCTGGACGGCGCCGCCGACGAGCGAGAGCACGACGAGGTCGTACGCGGGCGCCCCCTCGGTCCCCTCGGAGGCGCGGGCCATCTCCCGCAGGAACTCCACGGCGGTGACCTCCCGGAGGGAGTCGGCGCGCACGCCGACCTCTTCGAGCTGTCGGGCGGTGGGGGTCGCACGGCCACGCAGGAGGTAGCCGTCGAGCCTGATGTCCGAATCGGCCGGTGCGATGCGGTTCGCGGTGAGCGAGCCCCATTTCCACCGGGTGTCGGAATCGGCGAGGACGGCGACTCGCAGGGACTTCGAGGTACTTGCTGGCACGTCCAAGACGCTAGGAAGCGATTCCGATGTGCGGCCCAACCAGAATGCAACAAAGGGTTAACAGCACAGAGCCGAATGGCGAATCGACCTCGGATCGGCAGCAGAAAAGACCCGATTCACCAATCCGCCACGCGTCGTTCACCTTGCATCTCACCGGCGGTCAAGACGAATGCCGGGCCGCCGCCTAACGTCACTCGGGTGGTCAAGCTCTCCGTCATCGTGCCGTTCTACAACGTGCAGCAATACGCACCCGACACCCTGAGGAGTCTGCGTGCGAACGCACGCGAGGACTTCGAATTCATTCTCGTCGACGACTGTTCGCGCGACGAGACCCCGGACATTCTCGCGCGCGCGGAGCGCGAGCTCCCGGGCGCGGTGCATGTCAGACACGAGCAGAACGGAGGGCTGGCCACCGCGCGCAACACGGGAATCGACGCGGCAAGCGGCGAATATCTCACGTTCCTCGACGGGGACGACTGGCTGGCCCCCGGCTACTACGAGCAACTCCTCGCCGCCATAGAGGACTTGGGGTGCGACTTCGTCCGTACCGACCATGTCCAGTGCACCGCGCGGGCCCGCGCCATCCACCGGGTGCCGCACGGCAGGCGCGGTGTCGTGCTGAACCCGCGCGAGGCGATCCTGCCCGCCGACCGGTCCACCTCCGTCGACTACGCGTACGCGTGGGCGGGCATCTACCACCGCCGGCTGGTCGACCGGGGCCTGCTGCACTTCACCGACGGGCTGCGCACGGCCGAGGACCGGCCGTGGATCTGGAAGCTCCACCGGGAGGCCGAGTCGTTCGCCACGGTGGGGCTGCTCGGCGTGTTCTACCGGCGCGGTGTCGCGTCCTCGCTGACCCAGATCGGCGATGTACGCCAGCTCGATTTCATTCGCGCGTTCGACCAGGTCGTCGTGGAAACCGCGCAGGACCCGGACGCGGACAAACTGCTTCCCAAGGCCGTGCGCACATATTGCGCGATTATTTCCCATCATCTGGGATCCATCGAAAGGTTCGAGCCACAGGTGGCACGGAAACTGAAGTCGATGAGCGCCGCGGCATTGCGCCGTATGCCGCAGAACGTCCTCGACGAGGCCCTCGACTCCATGGACGTCCAGCGCGCCACCCGGCTGCGCAGGCTGCGCCGCCGCCCGGCCGCCGCGGGGGTCGCCGCGTGACCACGCAGATCTTCCTGGCGTCGACGCTGTACGGCACGGCCACGCTCGCCGCCGCCCTCGACTCCGACTGTTTCGCGCCGGCCGACCGACGCATCCTGCTCGTCTGCAACAACACGACCACGCCCGAGACGACGCCCGGTGTCGACGAGATGCCCGGGTTCGAGCGGCTGCGCGAGCGGTTCGACGACGTGGTGTCGTGGAACGAGACCATCTCGCCCTTCCACCCGGGCGGCTGGGCTCCGCGGCTCGACGACGTCCCGATCTGGGAGCGGCACCTGCGGCTCGCGTGGGAGCTGGGCGACGATCCCGTGGAACTCGCCGTCGAGTCGATCCAGGTCAATCCGGCGCTCGGCGTCACGCAGATCTTCACCGGCGCGCCCGTCACCGTGTACGCCGACGGCCTGATGAGCTACGGCCCCACGCGCAACAAGATCGACCCGCTGGTCGGCACCCGCGTGGACCGGCTGCTCCACCTCGACCTGGTCCCAGGTCTCCAGCCGCTCCTGCTCACCGAGTTCGGTGTGGTGTCGGAGATCGTGCCGACGGACGCCTTCGTGAAGGTGCTCGCCGAACTGGTCGACACGGGCGACTCGTTGCCGGTGGTCGACGAACCGGCCCTGCTGCTTGGCCAGTACCTCTCCGCGCTCGGCATCCTCACGCCCGAGCAGGAGGAGGACCTCCACGTCCGGATGCTGAAGGGGGCCGTCGAACTCGGCCACACCCGCGTGGTGTTCAAGCCGCACCCCTCCGCGCCGGCCCGCTGGACCCGCGGGCTGGAGAAGGAGGCCGAGAAGCTGGGCGCCGACCTGACGGTGCTCGACACCCCGGTCCTCGCCGAGGTCCTCTACCAGCGGATGCGTCCCGCCCTGGTCGTCGGATGCTTCTCCACGGCCCTGCTCACGGCCTACGCGCTGTACGGCCTGCCGGTCGCCCGCGTCGGCACCGCCACCCTGCTGGACCGGCTGACGCCGTACGAGAACAGCAACCGCGTGCCGGTGACGGTCGTCGACGCGCTGCTGCCGGACCTGACCGATCGCAAGTCGGTCACCGGGCAGCGCCGGGGCACGGACGAGCAGGGCCTGACCGACCTGGTGCGGGCCGTCGGCTACGCGATGCAGCCGAAGATCTACCCGGACCTGCGCCGGGCCGCCGAGGCCTATCTGACGAAGCATCTGAACACGTACACCTGGCGGTACTTCAAGCGCAAGCGCCTCACCTCGCTGGCTCTGCCCGGCGCGGTCCCGGCGCAGCTGGCGTTCCTTCCGCGCAACGCGACCGTGCGCCGGGTGGCCCGCCGCGCCCGCTCCCTGAAGAGGGCAGTGGGCCGCTGAGTTCCTCCGGGAATTGAGAACAAACAGACGGTGAATTCATGGGGTCCGGTCGAGGAATGATCAGTTCTTCAACCGGGCCCCACCTGTGAGTCGGACTAGTGTGCTGTGAATTAGCTGAGGCCCTCGGAGGCCCCGGGTCACGGAATTCACGGCCCGCAGTGCGCACGACTTCACAGAACGGCCGTTGAGGGGACCCGTGACCGACTTTCCCGAGGACACACGTACGACGTCCGTGGGCACGGTGGTCCGTGCCGTCCTCCCCGCGGCCGACAGGCCCAGCCCCCCGCAACCGAAGAAGCCTCGGGAGAACCGGCTGCGGGCCCTGGACGGGCTGCGGCTGATCGCCGCGCTGATGGTGGCCGCGTACCACTACGGCGGTCGTGGCGGCGAGGTCACACAGGCCTGGGGGACCTCCGCGAAGGCCCAGTTCCCGACGCTGCACTCGTGGTTCGCGTACGGCTGTCTGGGTGTGCAGGTCTTCTTCGTCATCAGCGGCTTCGTGATCTGCATGAGCGGCTGGGGAAGGCCGCTGCGCTCGTTCTTCGCCTCCAGGGCGTCCCGGCTGCTGCCGTCCTACTGGGCGGCGATCATCATCGTGACGGTGGTGTTCGCGCTGCCGGTCGTTGCGTACAAGACGGTCTCGCCGAGCGACACGCTGGTGAACCTGACCATGATGCAGCAGCCGCTCGGCGCGGACCGGGTGCTCGGGGTCTGCTGGACGCTCTGGGCGGAGGTCCGCTTCTACGCGCTGTTCGCGCTGTGCGTCGTGCTGCCGGGCGCGACCCGGCAGCGCGTGATCATGTTCTGCGCGGGCTGGACGCTGGCCGCCGTGCTCACCCAGGCCGCGGACGAGCCGCTGCTCGACCTGGTCCTGATGCCGGAGTACGCGCCGTTCTTCATCGGCGGCATCGGCCTCTACCTGGTCCACCGCGACCGGCACGACGCGTACGCCTGGGGCATCGTGATCGTGAGCTGGCTGATCGGCCAGCACCAGGCGGTGCGCGGGCTTTGGCACGCGCCCAACCCGGACTTCTTCTCCTACCGCACCTCGTTCGGGATCGTCCTCGTCGTCACGTTCGGCTTCGTCGCCGTCGCCGTGATCGCCCTGGGCTGGCTGAACTGGGCGAACTGGCGCTGGCTGACCGTCGCGGGCGCCCTGACGTACCCCTTCTACCTGGTGCACGAGCACCTGGGCTGGGTCGCCATCGAGGCATACCACCAGACGCTCGGCATCCCGGCGTACGCGACCCTGCCCCTGACGGTTCTGACGATGCTCGCCCTGGCCTGGCTCCTCAACCGGTTCGTCGAGGACCCGCTGACACCCCGCATGCGCAAGATGCTCTCCAAGCCGCGCTGACACCGCGTTCTCCAGCGACGACGCGCGCTCTGTTCACCGGACATTCAGGTTCTCGAAAGTTCGCCACGTACCGAGGGAGAAGACTCATCACATGGCCAACTCACAGCAGATCCCCAGTCACCCCGGCGAGCTCAAGGACGTCCCGGGCTGGTTTCCGCCGCTGGACCAGGTGCTCTTCACCTGGCTGCTCGAACAGCAGGAGACGGAGGGGATACGTGGCGATCTGCTGGAGCTCGGCGTCTACATGGGCAAGAGCGCGATCCTCCTCGGCCACCATCTTCGGGACGACGAGAAGTTCACGGTGTGCGACCTGTTCGAGGGGGACGCGCCGGACGAGTCCAACCGGGCCGAGGCGACGAAGTCGTACGCGTCGCTGACGAGGCAGATCTTCGAGCGGAACTACCTCTCCTTCCACGACACGCTGCCGACGGTCGTCCAGGGACCGAGCTCCGTGATCTCCAAGGAGGTCTCCCCCACGACCTGTCGTTTCGTCCACATCGACGCCTCGCACCTGTACGAGCACGTCCACGGCGACATCGGCGCGGCCCACGACATCCTGCTGCCCGGCGGCATCGTGGTCCTCGACGACTTCCGCTCCGAGCACACGCCCGGGGTCTCGGTCGCCGCGTGGGAGGCCGTGCTCAACCGCGGCCTGCGGCCGATCTGCCTCAGCACCCAGAAGCTGTACGGGACCTGGGGCGACCCCGAGCCGCTCCAGGAGAAGCTGCTCGCCATGATCAAGGAGCGGGACGACTTCGGTCTGAGCGTGCAGATGGCTGCGGGGCACCGGTTGATCCGGACCCGGTCCCAGGGTATGAAGCCGCCGCCCTTTCCTCGCTCCCGTCACTACGTGGAGCCCGTTGCCCCGGAGCCTGTGCGGCAGCCTGCTCCGGCCGCCGTGCGGCCCGCGGCCCGCGCCGCCCAGCGGTCGCGTACCCGGCGTATCGCCCTCGACCTGTTGCCGCCGGTCGTCACGCGTGCTGTGCGGCGGAGCCGTGCGGCCAAGCGCGCGGAGCGCGGCTAGGCGCGTTGTGCGGCTCCGCCTGGAAGCGGGGTTCGTCGGCTGCGGGTTCGTCGTGGCTGGTCGCGCAGTTCCCCGCGCCCCTTACGGGGCCCGGTAGCGCGCCTCGATGCCCGCGATCACCAAGTCCAGGCCCTCCTCGAAGTGCTCGTCGTAGTTCTCGAAGATTTCCGCGCCCGCCTGCGCCGACAAGGGATAGTCGGCCATCAGGCGGGCGCGTTCTTGCACGTCGTAGCCCTCTCGGCGTTCGCCGGGCAGTGGCTCGACGCCCTGTTCCTCGGTGACGAAACCGAGGGTGTAGAGGTACGTCGTCGAGGTCGCGCGGACCGCCCGGTCGAGGGTGAAACCGGCGGCCGTGAACAGCCGCAGGCTCTCCTCCATCTGCCCGGCGTGCTCGATACCGGTGAAGCGTGAGCCGCTGAACACCTTCGCGCCGTCGCGGTAGTCGAGCAGCGAGTCCCGCAGTCCCCGGTTGGACTTGCGCAGCCGCTCCTGCCAGGTGTCGTCCGGATCGAGGGCGGTGCCGGCGATCATCCGGCGGTACATCTCGGTCGCCATCTCGTCGAGCAGCGCCTGCTTGTCCTTGAAGTGCCAGTACAGAGCGGGCGCCTTGACGTCCAGCTCCTTCGCGATGGCCCGCAGGCTGAGGCCGTCCAGGCCCACCTCGTTCAGCAGCTTCAGGGCGGTGTCAGCGACGCGTTTGCGGTCGAGGGGCGCCCGGCGTTCCGTATTCACACTTGACAGCTTAACGGCGTTAAGGCCACTCTCGAAGAGCAGCGAACTTAACAGCGTTAAGGAGTGCGGGATGACCACGCAAACGACCACGCATACGCATGAGCACAAGGGCACAACCGACACAGCAGACACAGACGTGCTGATCGTCGGCGCGGGCCCCACCGGGCTGGCCCTCGCGGTCGACCTGGCCCGGCGCGGGGTGCGCGCCCTCGTCGTCGAGCGGGCAGGCGAGCTCTTCCCCGGCTCGCGCGGCAAGGGCATCCAGCCGCGGACCATGGAGGTCTTCGACGACCTCGGCGTGCTGGACGCGATCCGGGCAGGCGGCGGCGCGTATCCGGTCGGGATGATCTGGCAGGACGGGACCCGGCAGGGCGAGCACCGGATGTTCGACGCGACGGAGGTGACGGAGGCCGAGCCCTACGCGGGCGTCCCGTGGATGGTGCCGCAGTGGCGCACGCAGGAGATCCTGTTCACGCGCCTGGAGGAGCTGGGCGGGAGCGTGGCCTTCGGCCGCGAGCTGACCGGCCTCTCGCAGGACGCGGACGGCGTGACCGCGGCCTTCGCCTCCGGCGCCCCGGTCCGGGCCCGCTACGCCGTCGCCGCGGACGGCGGGCGCTCTGCGGTGCGGCGCGCGCTCGGCATCGGCATGACCGGGGAGACCGTGGACCCGGGTCCGGCGATCGTGGCGGACCTGCGCATCAGCGGGCTCGACCGCGACAACTGGCATGTGTTCCCGCCCGCCGACGGCGAGGGCTTCCTGGCGATCTGCCCGCTGCCGCACACGGAGGACTTCCAGCTGGCGGGCGGCTTCGAGGATCCGGCCGCCGAACCGGACCTGTCCCTCGACGGCATCCGGAAGCTGGTCGCCACGCGGACGCACCTCTCGCCCGACGACGTGACCGAGGTGCGCTGGGCCTCCGACTTCCGGCCGCGCGCCGCGATGGCGGACCGATTCCGGCAGGGGCGGGTGTTCCTCGCGGGCGACGCGGCGCACGTCCACTCACCGGCGGGCGGACAGGGCCTGAACACCAGCGTCCAGGACGCCTACAACCTCGGCTGGAAGCTCGCGGCCGTCCTGCGGGGCGAGGCTCCCGGGTCCCTCCTCGACTCGTACGAGGAGGAGCGGCTGCCGGTCGCCGCGCACATGCTCGGCCTCTCCACCCGCGTCCACCGGGGCGAGGTCCGGCGCGGCACGGCCACGCAGCAGCTCGGCCTCGGCTACCGGGGCTCCTCGCTCGCCCGGGAGACCCGGGAGGACCTGCCCGAGGACGCCCTCCACGCGGGCGACCGCGCACCGGACGGCACCCGTGGCGGCGTACGCCTCTTCGACGCCTTCCGGGGTCCGCACTGGACGCTGCTCGCGGTCGGCACGGACACCGTCCTGCCCGGACTCGCGGCCCGCACGGTCCGGATCCCGGCGTACGAGGCGTACGGAACCGGGGTGTTCCTCGTCCGGCCCGACGGTTACGTGGGCTGGGCGGGCGAGACCGCGGAGGGGCTGGCGGAGTACGCGGCGGGTGTGGGCGTGGGTCCGGGCACCGGCGGACGGGACGGGTCGGAGGCCGTCGGCTAGACGGTGCTGGAGAGGGAGAGCTTCACGGCGAAGCCGAGGAAGAGGGCGCCGGCCGCGGAAGTGGCCCCGGCGGAGAGCCGCCTGCGCCGCCGGAAGGCCGCCGCCAGCTTCGTACCGCCGAATATCAGCGCGCTGAGGTAGATCACGCTCGCCAGCTGGGCGAAGGCGCCGAGCACGACGAAGGACAGGGCGGGGTACGCGTACGCCCGATCGACGAACTGCACGAAGAAGGCGACGAAAAACAGGATCGCCTTCGGGTTGAACAGGCTGATGACGAACGCCCGCCGGAAGGGCCGCTCCTCGGCGCCCGGGGCGGAGACCTCCTGCGACTCGGTCCGCTCCTTCCGGGTCCGCCACATGCCCCACGCGGCGCGCAGCATGCCGACCGCGAGCCAGGTCAGATAGCCGGCGCCCGCGTACTTCACGATCCCGAACAGCAGCGCGTTGGCCTGCAGCAGCGATGCCACGCCTGCTGCCGACAGCGTCATCAGCACGGCGTCCCCGCACCAGACGCCCGCGGCGGCCCGGTATCCGGTCCTGATGCCCCGCCGCGCGGCGACGGACAGCACGTAGAGGGAGTTGGGCCCGGGCAGCAGGACGATCAGCACGAGGCCCGCGAGATACGTGGGGAGGTCGATTACGCCAAGCATGGACGGAGTCTCGCACGCGGGTACGACACTCCGCCTCGGGGTTTCACGTTGCGGGACAGCGGTCGTGCGGGCCGGGCGAACCGCCCCGCCGCGAAGCCGTGAACGGTGTCCGGGGCCAGGGCCAGGGGCAGGGGCCACGGGCCACACGGGCCACGGGCCAGGGTCAGAACGCGTCGCTCGGCACGTAGGTCCCCCAGACCTCCCGCAGGGCATTGCACACCTCGCCGACCGTCGCCCGGGCCCGCAGCGCGTCCTTCATCGGGTACAGGACGTTGTCCTCGCCCTCGGCGGCCTTCTTCAGGGCGGCCAGGGCCAGGTCCACGGCCGGCTGGTCGCGCTCGGCACGGAGCCGGGCCAGGCGTTCGGCCTGCCGGGCCTCGATGGCCGGGTCGACGCGGAGGGGCTCGTACGGCTCCTCCGCGTCGAGCTGGAAGCGGTTGACGCCGACCACGACCCGCTCGCCGGAGTCGGTCTCCTGGGCGATCCGGTACGCGCTGCGCTCGATCTCCCCCTTCTGGAAGCCGTGCTCGATGGCTTCGACCGCGCCGCCCAGGTCCTCGACCCGGCCCATCAGGTCGACCGCGGCCTGTTCGACGTCGTCGGTCATCCTCTCGATCACGTACGAGCCCGCGAACGGGTCGACGGTCGCGGTCACGTCCGTCTCGTAGGCGAGGACCTGCTGGGTGCGCAACGCCAGGCGGGCGCTCTTGTCCGTCGGCAGGGCGATCGCCTCGTCGAAGGAGTTCGTGTGCAGCGACTGGGTGCCGCCGAGGACGGCGGCCAGGCCCTGCACCGCCACCCGGACCAGGTTCACCTCCGGCTGCTGCGCGGTCAGCTGCACGCCGGCCGTCTGCGTGTGGAAGCGCAGCATCAGCGACTTGGGGTTCTTCGCCCCGAACTCCTCACGCATCACCCGCGCCCAGATCCGGCGCGCCGCCCGGAACTTGGCGACCTCCTCCAGCAGCGTCGTACGGGCCACGAAGAAGAAGGACAGGCGGGGCGCGAAGTCGTCCACGTCCATGCCGGCCGCGACTGCCGTGCGCACGTACTCGATGCCGTCGGCGAGGGTGAACGCGATCTCCTGCGCGGGCGTGGCACCCGCCTCGGCCATGTGGTAGCCGGAGATGGAGATGGTGTTCCAGCGCGGGATCTCGGCCCTGCAGTACTTGAAGATGTCCGCGATCAGCCGCAGCGACGGCTTGGGCGGGAAGATGTACGTGCCGCGCGCGATGTACTCCTTCAGCACGTCGTTCTGGATCGTGCCGGTGAGCCTGTCGGCGGGCACGCCCTGTTCCTCGCCGACCAGCTGGTACATCAGCAGCAGGAGCGCGGCGGGCGCGTTGATCGTCATGGACGTCGACACCTGGTCCAGCGGGATCCCGTCGAAGAGCACCCGCATGTCCTCGACCGAGTCGATCGCCACCCCCACCTTGCCGACCTCGCCGTGCGCGATCGGGGCGTCGGAGTCGTGGCCCATCTGGGTGGGCAGGTCGAAGGCCACCGACAGGCCCGCCGTGCCGTGCGCGATCAGCTGCTTGTAGCGGGCGTTGGACTCGACGGCGGTACCGAACCCGGCGTACTGCCGCATGGTCCACGGCCGACCGGTGTACATGGACGGGTAGACGCCCCGCGTGTAGGGATACGCACCGGGCTCGCCCAGCTTCTCCGCCGGGTCCCAGCCCTCCAGGACATCCGGCCCGTAGACCGGCTCGATGGGCAGTCCGGACTCCGACTCGCGCGCCATGACGTCTGCCTCCCACTGGACCGGGACGGGCCTGTGCCCCCAACAATGCCGCGTAGTTCGCAACCGGGCACGCGCGGGAAACATCTCAGGGGACACGACGCGCCACCGGGGGTCGGTGAGCAACGGGGGGTTCGGATGCGTATTCCGGTCATGTGGCGAACAGGCGCGGTGGCGACGACGGTGGCGGCGCTCGTCGCGGTGAGCGGATGCACCGTCCAGACCGTCGGCACGCCCGCCGACGAGACACCCGGCGGACAGACATCCGGTGGACAGACACCCGCCGCGAGAACACCGGCCGGTACGTCTCCGACGCCCGGCACCTCCCCGGACGACGCTTCCCCGGACGACGCCAAGCCGTCGAAGCCGAAGCCCGCCGCGCCGCCCTCGCCCGCCCCCAGGACCCTGTGGTCGAAGGGGGATCAGGGCAGGGACGTACGGGAGCTGCAGGCCCGGCTGCGTCAGGTGGCCTGGCTCTTCGAGGGTCCGACCGGGACGTACGACGGCTCGACGGTCACCGCGGTGAAGGGCTTCCAGGGCAAGCGGGGCCTGCCGACGACCGGCAAGACGGACACCGTGACGTGGCAGCGGCTGCTGAACATGACGCGCGAGCCGGGCAAGTGGGAGCTGTACGCGTCGGGCGGCCAGCCGGCCGCGACGCCGGACCCGCGCTGTCTGACGGGCCGGGTGCTGTGCGTCAGCAAGACGAGCCGCACCCTGCGCTGGATGATCGACGGCCGCACGGTCTCGACGATGGACGTGCGCTTCGGCTCGCAGTACACGCCGACCCGGGAAGGTGTCTTCAACGTCTACTTCAAGTCGCGCCACCATGTGTCGACGATCTACGACTCACCCATGCCGTACGCGATGTTCTTCAGCGGCGGCCAGGCCGTCCACTACTCCTCGGACTTCGCCGCGACGGGCTACTACGGAGCCTCGCACGGCTGCGTGAACGTACGGGACGAAGGGAAGATCGCTGCACTGTTCTCCCAGGTGAGGAACGGCGACAAGGTCGTCGTCTACTGGTGAGGAACCGGCGGCGGGAGGAGTACGTGGGCGCGGGCGGGACCGGGGGAACGTGTCCCGCCCGCGCCACTGTGCACTGAGCCGTGGGTACGGGGGGAACCCCGGCTCGTGCGACAGCCGATGACCAGTCGGCTCGCTTACTACTGCGTCAGGGCGGCTGAAAACGTCACACCCGGCGGGCGGCGGCCGGGCGGCAGTGGGAAACCCCAGGTCGGGCGGCGGTTCAGGAGGATGACGAGAGCGCGGGGAGCGCCCGCGGCGTGCGCGGGGCGGGTGCCTTGGGTTCTGTGGAGCGGGCCGGGGCGGAC
>NZ_LIQZ01000390.1 GCF_001418655.1 Streptomyces phaeochromogenes
GTAGGGGCGGCGGGGGCGAAAGACTTCGCGGGCGCGGATAGGGTCGGAGCATGGCCAGTCACCCCGTGTCATCGTCGATGCCGACCCCCGTGACCCCGGCGGGCCGAGACGGCCTCGAAGCCATCATCGCGCGGCCCACCAGCGCAGTCCTCGCCTTCGACTTCGACGGCACCCTCGCCCCGATCGTCCCGGACCCCGAACAGGCCCGCGCCCACCCGGACGCCGTACCCGCCCTGGCGGCAATCGCCCCGATGGTCGCCTCCGTCGCCGTCGTCACCGGACGACCGGCCAGCGTGGCCGTACGCCACGGCGGCTTCGCCGGAGTCCCCGGCCTGGAGCACCTCGTCGTGCTCGGCCACTACGGGGCGGAACGCTGGGACGCCGTCACCGGCACGGTCCAGGCCCCCGCGCCCCACCCCGGCGTCGCCGAGGCCCGCGCCGAACTCCCCGGCTTCCTCGACTCCATCGGCGCCTGGCAGGGCACGTGGATCGAGGAGAAGGGCAGGGCGGTCGCGGTGCACACCCGCCGCGCCCAGGACCCCCAGGCCGCCTTCGAAGCCCTCCGCGAACCCCTCGCCGAACTCGCCACCCGCCACGGCCTGATCGTCGAACCGGGAAGAATGGTGCTGGAACTGCGCCCGCCCGGCATGGACAAGGGCGTCGCCCTCGGCGAGTACGTACGCGACATCGGCGCGGAGTCGGTCATGTACTGCGGCGACGACCTCGGCGACCTCCCCGCCTTCGCCGCCGTGGAGAAACTCCGCTCCGACGGCACCCCCGGCCTCCTCGTCTGCAGCGGCAGCAACGAGGTGACGGAACTCTCCGACCGAGCAGACCTGGTGGTGGACGGCCCGGAGGGGGTCGTACGCCTACTGGCAGCACTGGCGACGAAGCTGGCTCCGTAAGCATTTAGGGGCGCGGGGAACTGCGCAATCTTTTGGCTTTTAGGGGCGCGGGGAACTGCGCAATCTCTTGGCTTTTAGGGGCGCGGGGAACTGCGCCACCAGCGGCAGCGGACCCGCACGGTTCAAACGACTTGCGGCAGCTGCTACGCCTCCAGCGCGTTCAGCTGATCCAGAAACCACTGCGCCGGAGGCAAGGCCGTCGCAGCCACAGCCAACCGCTTCGTCCGCTCGGCCCGTTCCCCCACCGGCATCGTCAACGCCTCGTGCAACGCCCGGGCCGTGCCCGAAACGTCGTACGGGTTCACCACGATCGCATCCTCGCCCAACTCCTCGTACGCCCCCGCCTCCCGCGAAAGCACCAGCACGCAGCCGTCGTCCGACACGACCGGCACCTCCTTGGCGACGAGGTTCATGCCGTCCCGGATGGGGTTGACGAGGGCCACGTCCGCCAGCCGGTAGGAGGCCAGGGAACGGGCGAAGTCGTCCTTGAGGTTCAGCAGGACCGGGGTCCAACCGGGCGTCCCGTACTGGGAGTTGATCTCGTCCGCGACCCGCTGCACCTCGGCCGTGTAGTCGCGGTAGACCGCCAGGTCCTGCCGCGACGGGTACGCGAACGCCACGTGCACCGCCCGCTCGCGCCACTCCGGCCGCTCCTCCAGCAGCTCCCGGAACGCCAGCAGCCCGCGCACGATGTTCTTGGACAGCTCGGTCCGGTCGACCCGCACGATCGCCTTGCGGGCGCTGCCGTCCGGAGCCGTGCCGATCTGCTCGCGCAGTACCGCCAGCCGCTCGTCCACGTCGGGCCGGTGTGAGCGCTCGCGCAGGAAGTCCGCGTCCGCCCCGAGTCCGTGCACTCCGATCCGCGTACCGGAGGGGATCCCGGGACCCAGGACGGCGTGACAGCAGTCCGTGAACGCGTCCGCCCACCGCTGGGTGAGGAACGCGGCCCGGTCCGCGCCGAGGATCCCGCCGAGCACCTTCGCCGCGATGTCGTCCGGCAGCAGCCGGAAGTAGTCCGGCGGGGCCCACGGCGTGTGCGAGAAGTGCCCGATCCGCAGGTCGGGGCGGAGTTCGCGGAGCATCCGCGGGACGAGGACCAGGTGGTAGTCCTGTACGAGGACCGCGGCGCCCTCCGCCGCCTCCTCGGCCAGCGCCTCGGCGAAGGCGTGGTTGTACGTCTCGTAGGCCGCCCACTGGCGCCGGAACTCCTTGTCGAAGACCGGCTCAAGCGGTGTCTGGTAGAGCAGGTGGTTGACGAACCACAGCACGGAGTTGGCGATGTCGTTGTACGCGGCGGCGTGGGTGTCGGCGTCGATGTCCAGCATCCGTACGCCGTCTTCGCCCACCCCGCGTCGTACGGCCTCGCGGTCGCCGTCGCCGAGGGCCGAGCACACCCACAGGGCGCCCGCGTCCGGGCCGATCGCGGAGAGCCCGGAGACGAGGCCGCCTCCGCCGCGCTTGGCGGTGAGCGTCCCGGTCTCGTCCAGCGTGTACGAGACCGGGCCGCGGTTGGAGGCGACCAGGATGTTGTGGGTGCCGCGGGTTGAGACCATGCCTCGAAATCTAGCCCCCGCCGTAAACGCTCAAACGTTCCCCCTCGGCGGGGGGCGAGGTTGTCGGTTGGCTGCGCCCCTTCAAGGGGCGCGGGGAACTGCGCAGTCTTTTGGTCTTTCAGGGCCGCGGGGACGGGCGGGACCAGCCCTCACGGCGCCGCAGACAACAACGCCGCACCCCGCAAAGCGCTACGCCGCCTTCCGTTCCACGTACTCCTCGATCTCCGCCATCGGCGGCCTCTCCTCCATGTCCACCGAGTACGTGCGCGGCTCGAAGCCGTGCTCGCCGCGTTCGAACTGGGTGAGGGAGGGGCGGATCATGTGGCCGCGGGCCAGGCGGAGCTGGGCCGTGCGGTAGATCGCGGCGGACATGCGGCCCAGGGCCTGGCCGTCCTGGTGGCGGTGTTTGCGGACGCCGACGTCGACCTGGGCCAGGGCGTCCAGGCCCACCAGGTGCAGCGCGTCGACCAGCATGCCCAGCTCGACGCCGTATCCGACGGGGAACGGGAGCTGTTCGAGGAGGGAGCGGCGGGCCGCGTACTCCCCGCCCAGCGGCTGGACGAAGCCGGCCAGCTGCGGCCAGTGCATGTTGAGGAGCGGGCGGGCCATGAGTTCGGTAACCCGACCCCCCTGACCTGCGGCGGAGCCCAGCGGACGGTCGTACATCGCCTTGACGAGGTCGACGCCCGGGTCGGTGAGCAGCGGGCCGACGATCCCGGAGACGAAGTCCGCCGAGAACTCCTTCAGGTCCGCGTCGACGAAGGCGACGATGTCCCCGCTGGTGACGAGGAGCGAGCGCCACAGCACCTCGCCCTTGCCGGGGACGGCAGGCAGCCGGGGCAGGATCTCGTCCCGGTGCACGACGCGGGCGCCCGCGTCGGCGGCGACCTCGGAAGTGCGGTCCGTCGAACCCGAGTCGATCACCACGATCTCGTCGACGAGCGGCACCTTCCTGGTCATCAGCTCACGGCGGATGATCGCGACGATCTCGCCGACGGTCTCCTCCTCGTTGAGCGCGGGCAGTACGACACTCACCGTGGAGCCGGTGGCACGCTTCGCGGCGATGAGTTTCTTGAGCGGGCGGTCCTCGACGGACCAGGAGCGCGTGCTCAGCCAGCGCTCGACGTCTTCCAGCACGTGCGGCTCTCCCTTGCGTTCATTGGGATGCGTGTGCCCGCCGCGAGGCACTGTCGGGTGCGTCACTGTCATCTCGCGGTTCGGACGGCTCTCTCCACCATCCAGGCCTTCGGTTACAGTCTTGAACAACGCTGATGACCATCGCATGTCGGGGGTCGTTGCGTGCACAACCAAAACCGGAAGCAGATCCGGAACCAGAACCACAACTGAATACCGCTCATCCAGAGGGGCAGAGGGATACGGCCCGTTGAAGCCCCGGCAACCCTCCAGCCGGTCTCGTCCTGATCATCGTCGATCAGCGCAGCGAGGCTCCCGGCTAGGGAAGGTGCCAAATCCGTCTCACGGCGAAGTGCGTCGTGAGGAAGATGAGGAGAAAGGGCCTCGCCTCCATGGCTGCGCAGACAGTTGCAAGCACCACGAACTCCACCCCCGCCGCGAACTCCGTCGACCTCGGCCCGGCCGCCGCGCTTTCCTGCCGCGAATGCGGCCACCGCGTCCCGCTCGGTCCGGTCTTCGCCTGCGAGGAGTGTTTCGGCCCGCTGGAGATCGCGTACGACTTCTCGGCCTATGACGCCGAAGAGCTCCGCAAGCGGATCGAGGCGGGCCCCGCGAACATCTGGCGGTACGCGCCGCTGCTGCCCGTCCCCGCGGACGTGGCCGACAAGCCGAACATCAACCCCGGCTGGACCAAGCTCGTCCAGGCCGACAACCTCGCGCGCGAGCTGGGTGTCGACGCCGGCAAGCTCTTCGTGAAGGACGACTCCGGGAACCCGACGCACTCCTTCAAGGACCGTGTCGTCGCCCAGGCCATCGAAGCGGCCCGCGCGTTCAACTTCACCACTCTCTCCTGCTCCTCCACCGGCAACCTCGCCGGTGCGGTGGGCGCCGCCGCCGCGCGTGCCGGCTTCCGGTCCTGTGTGTTCATCCCGCACGACCTGGAGCAGGGCAAGGTCGTCATGGCCGCGGTCTACGGCGGCGAGCTCGTCGGCATCGAGGGCAACTACGACGACGTGAACCGCTTCTGCTCCGAGCTGATCGGCGACCCGGCCGGCGAGGGCTGGGGCTTCGTCAACGTCAACCTGCGGCCGTACTACGCGGAGGGCTCCAAGACCCTGGCGTACGAGATCTGCGAGCAGCTCGGCTGGCAGCTGCCCGACCAGCTCGTCGTGCCCATCGCCTCCGGCTCGCAGCTCACGAAGATCGACAAGGGGCTGCAGGAGCTGATCAAGCTCGGGCTCGTCGAGGACAAGCCGTACAAGATCTTCGGTGCGCAGGCCGAGGGCTGTTCGCCGGTGTCCGTGGCGTACAAGGCGGGGCACGACGTCGTACGGCCGCAGAAGCCGAACACGATCGCGAAGTCGCTGGCGATCGGTAACCCGGCGGACGGTCCTTACGTTCTCGATATCGCCCGGCGTACGGGTGGGGCCGTGGAGGACGTGAACGACGAGCAGGTGGTCGACGCGATCAAGCTGCTGGCGCGGACCGAGGGGATTTTCGCGGAGACCGCCGGTGGTGTGACGGTGGGGGTGGCGAAGAAGCTGATCGAGAATGGTCTGCTGGATCCGAGTCTGACCACGGTTGTGCTCAACACCGGTGATGGTCTGAAGACCCTGGACGCTGTTGCCTCCGACACGGGGCTGACCGCGACGATCCGGCCGAACCTGGATTCCTTCCGCGAGGCTGGGCTCGGTTAATCGCCGCGCCCCCAAAAGCCGAAGACCGCGCAGTTCCCCGCGCCCCTGACGGGCGCTTCGCACCCGACCGGAGGTCCAACCCCATGAGCGTCAACGTTCGTATCCCCACCATTCTGCGTACCTACACGGGCGGCCAGGCCGAGGTTTCCGCCGAGGGTGGGACTCTCGGTGCGGTCATCGCCGATCTGGAGAAGAACCACACCGGGATCGCCGCCCGGGTCCTGGACGACCAGGGGCAGCTGCGCCGGTTCGTCAACGTGTACGTGAACGACGACGACGTCCGCTTCGAGCAGGGGCTGGAGACGGCGACGCCGGACGGGGCCGGGGTGTCGATCATTCCCGCCGTCGCCGGCGGCTGACCGTCGGACGCCGTGCCGAGGGCTCATCATTACCTTCGGTAACTGGCGTCACTGAGAGTTCATCGAATTGCCCCCTCCGTGAGAGAAGCGGAAGGGGCAATTCTGTATGGTTGAGCGCGGTACAGTTGGGGAACCTGCTTCGATCCGCACGCCGGGCGCATTGAGATCCCGCCCGAAGCCCGACAAGAAGTAGCCAAAGTGCCCCGCCTTTTTGAGCCTTTTATGGCATTCATGGGGCCCGACTTGCCCTGAATCTTCGTGAATTCTTCACATATTCCCGATCGGTCGTGCCCGGAATTCTCGTCGGATTGACCTGTTGCAGACGGCAGTTGGACGGATACATTCAGCCGCGGTCGACGCGTTCCGGCGCACACCCCCAACCGTTGGGGGGTGAGGTCTGACCCGGATCCGCGAAGTGCGGGTCTGTGCAAGGGCCAGTAATAGGGGAGTTAGGCATGGCTCAGGGCACCGTCAAATGGTTCAACGCGGAGAAGGGGTACGGCTTCATCGCGGTCGACGGTGGTGCGGATGTTTTCGTCCACTACAGCGCGATTCAGATGGACGGCTACCGCACCCTGGAAGAGGGTCAGCGGGTCGATTTTGAGATCTCGCAAGGCCAGAAGGGGCCGCAGGCGGACATGGTCCGACTGGCGACCGGCTGAAGCACGCGCCGACTTACTGCAGCGACGTTCTTCTTCCGAAGGGCTCGTACCCCACGGGGTGCGGGCCCTTCGGCACGTCCGCACCCCGTACGCGCCGTCCGTGCGCTCTCTTCCCACCTGCTCCCACCTGCGGATCATCCTGAGCCGCTTGCACTCGCATGGGTCGAGTGCTAATCATTGGCGTTAGCACTCTGAAGGTGAGAGTGATAACGAGGACCGGGTCGGTGAGGCCCGCTGGCCAGGTGGGGCAAGGAACCACGAGGTCGGCAGGCCGTCCGTCGCGGGCGCGGGCGCGGTCCTGGAGATTCCACCCCAGTCCGGGAGGACCACTTCACATGGCCAAGATCATCGCGTTCGACGAGGAGGCACGGCGCGGTCTCGAGCGCGGGATGAACCAGCTCGCCGACGCCGTCAAGGTCACCCTTGGTCCCAAGGGTCGCAACGTCGTCCTCGAGAAGAAGTGGGGCGCCCCCACGATCACCAACGATGGTGTTTCCATCGCCAAGGAGATCGAGCTCGAGGACCCGTACGAGAAGATCGGCGCTGAGCTGGTCAAGGAAGTCGCCAAGAAGACGGACGACGTCGCCGGTGACGGTACGACCACCGCGACCGTTCTGGCGCAGGCGCTGGTCCGCGAGGGCCTTCGCAACGTCGCCGCCGGCGCCAACCCGATGGCTCTCAAGCGCGGTATCGAGAAGGCCGTCGAGGCCGTCTCCGGTGCCCTCCTTGAGCAGGCCAAGGATGTCGAGACCAAGGAGCAGATCGCTTCCACGGCCTCCATCTCCGCCGCCGACACCCAGATCGGCGAGCTCATCGCCGAGGCGATGGACAAGGTCGGCAAGGAAGGCGTCATCACGGTCGAGGAGTCCCAGACCTTCGGTCTGGAGCTCGAGCTCACCGAGGGCATGCGCTTCGACAAGGGCTACATCTCGGCGTACTTCGCCACCGACATGGAGCGTATGGAGGCCGTCCTCGACGACCCCTACATCCTGATCGCGAACTCGAAGATCGCCAACGTCAAGGACCTGCTCCCGCTCCTGGAGAAGGTCATGCAGTCGGGCAAGCCGCTGCTGATCATCGCCGAGGACGTCGAGGGCGAGGCCCTGTCGACCCTGGTCGTCAACAAGATCCGTGGCACCTTCAAGTCCGTCGCCGTCAAGGCCCCGGGCTTCGGTGACCGCCGCAAGGCGATGCTGAACGACATCGCCATCCTCACGGGCGGCGAGGTCATCTCCGAGGAGGTCGGCCTCAAGCTGGAGAACACCGGCCTGGAGCTGCTCGGCCGCGCTCGCAAGATCGTCATCACCAAGGACGAGACGACGATCGTGGACGGCTCGGGTTCGGCGGACCAGGTTGCCGGTCGCGTCAACCAGATCCGTGCCGAGATCGAGAACTCGGACTCGGACTACGACCGCGAGAAGCTCCAGGAGCGCCTGGCGAAGCTGGCCGGCGGCGTGGCCGTCATCAAGGCCGGTGCCGCCACCGAGGTCGAGCTCAAGGAGCGCAAGCACCGCATCGAGGACGCCGTTCGCAACGCGAAGGCGGCCGTCGAGGAGGGCATCGTCGCCGGTGGTGGCGTGGCCCTGCTCCAGGCCTCCTCGGTCTTCGAGAAGCTGGACCTGGAGGGTGACGAGGCGACCGGCGCCAACGCCGTGAAGCTCGCCCTGGAGGCCCCGCTCAAGCAGATCGCCGTCAACGGTGGCCTTGAGGGTGGCGTCATCGTCGAGAAGGTGCGCAACCTTCCCGTCGGCCACGGCCTCAACGCCGCGACCGGTGAGTACGTCGACATGATCGCCGAAGGCATCATCGACCCGGCGAAGGTCACGCGCTCTGCTCTGCAGAACGCCGCGTCCATCGCCGCGCTGTTCCTCACCACCGAGGCCGTCATCGCCGACAAGCCGGAGAAGGCCGGCGCCGGCGCCGGCGCCGGTGGCGGCATGCCGGGCGGTGACATGGACTTCTGAGCCCAGGGCCGAACGGCCATGGCTCGATAGTTCATCGCAGTACACGAACGAGGGCGGCACCCCATTCCAGGGGTGCCGCCCTCGGGCGTGTCCGGGGTCACAGGGGTATGCGATGCGGTGGCGGAATGTGCTGAGGGTCGGGGTGGTTGTTCGCGGGGGCGTTCATGCGTATGCACATACCGAGTGGGATGCGCATACGTACGCATGGATCCCCCGACCGACTGACCACTCCATCCCCACGAGGAGCCCCTACGTGACTGTCGCCCCCTCCGCCTCCCGCGCGGCCGAGATCCTTTCCCGGCCCGTCGCCCTCAACGGCCTGACCGTTCCGAACCGGATCGCGATGGCGCCGATGACCCGGCAGTTCTCGCCGGGCGGTGTTCCGGGGGAGGACGTGGCGTCGTACTACGCGCGCCGTGCCGCCGCCGGGGTCGGTCTCATCGTCACCGAGGGCACGTACGTGGGCCATGAGTCGGCCGGGCAGAGCGACGACATCCCCCGCTTCCACGGGGAGGAGCAGCTGGCCGGGTGGGCGAAGGTCGCCGAGGCCGTGCACGCGGCGGGCGGGAAGATCGTGCCGCAGCTCTGGCACATCGGGAGCGTGCGCCGGGCCGGTGAGCCGCCGTTCGCGGACGCCCCGTCCGTCAGCCCTTCCGGTATCCACACCGAAGGCGCCGAGGTCACCGGCAGGGCCATGACCCAGCAGGACCTGGACGATGTCATCCAGGCCTTCGCCGAGGCCGCTGCCGCCGCCGAGCGCATCGGCTTCGACGGGGTCGAGCTGCACGGCGCGCACGGTTACCTGATCGACCAGTTCCTGTGGGCCGGCACCAACCGCCGCACCGACGCGTACGGCGGCGACCTCGTCGCCCGGACGCAGTTCGCCGCGGAGATCGTGGCCGCGGTGCGGGCCGCCGTCTCGCCGACCTTCCCGATCATCTTCCGCTTCTCGCAGTGGAAGCAGCAGGCGTACGAAGCTCGCCTCGCCGAGACGCCGGAGGAGCTGGAGGCGCTGCTGGCCCCGCTCGCCGCGGCCGGTGTGGACGCCTTCCACGCCTCCACCCGCCGCTACTGGCGCCCGGAGTTCGACGGCTCGGACCTGAACCTGGCCGGCTGGACGAAGAAGCTCACGGGCAAGCCGGTCATCACCGTCGGCTCGGTCGGCCTCGACGGCGACTTCCTCAAGGGTTTCCAGGGCGAGGGCGCCCCGGCCAGGGGCATCGACGACCTGCTGGACCGCCTGGAGAGCGACGAGTTCGACATGGTGGCCGTGGGCCGCGCCCTCCTCCAGGACCCGCAGTGGGCGGCGAAGGTCCTCGACGGCCGCTTCGACGAGCTGGGGGCGTACGACGCGGCGGCGCTCGGCTCACTCAGCTGAGCCGACCAACACGGATGGCTGTTGTACGGCGAGGGCGGCACCCCTTCTTGCGGGGGCGCCGCCCTCTGGCGTCACGCGGGTGGGTCATCCGCCAACTGCCGATGTGGCGGTATCCCGGCGGTCCTCTTCCTCCAACTGGGCCATGAACTCCGCGTGCGACATTGCCGCCCCGGCCGGACTCGCCTCACGGGCCTGCGCTTCGGCGATGTCCGCCTTGTCCTGCAACCGCTGAGGCTCTTCCGGTTCGCTTGTTGGGATGAGTGCGGCAGCGGACTTGCCGTGCTCACCGGTGGGAGAGTGCGGTCGGCTCACTTCGGCTGTTCCTTTGTCGGTGCGCGTGGGCCGTCAGTCCGCGTAGTCCTTGAGTTTCTCGGTTTTCAACGTGATGCCGACGGGCTCGGGGATCTCCACGGTGGCTCCCCACGGGTAGGAGGAGGCCTGCTGGTAGCGGCCCTCCTTCGGCTCGCTGAACACGGTGACGGTGTTGTTGTCGCGGTCGATGAGGAGGTAGACGGGGATGTCGGCCGCACCGTAGCCGACGGGTTTGTCGATACGATCTCGGCGGTTGGTATCCCGGTCGTGGGAGGTGATCTCCACTGTCATGAGGGTGCCGTCGGGGTCCGACCATTCGCCGTGCCCTTTGAAGTGGTCCACCGGGGCGAGAGACCCATCCGTTCGGGCGCGGCCCTTGCGGTACGCCTCGGCTTTGACGCCGGACTCGGGTACGAGATTCAGGTCCGGGCGTTGTTGCATGCATTCGCGCAGCAGCCACATGAAGATCTCGCGGTGGTTGCCGTCCGGCATGGCCTTGACCTCTAGTTTTCCATTGACGTACTCAAGCCGGACGGTTTCCGGCGCCCGGTGCTCCAGTTCCTCGAAGTCCTCGACGCTGAGAGGGTCCTTCGTGCGGAGTCGCCCGTCGACGAATTCGAGCCGCACGTTCTCCGGGGCTGCGTCGGCCAGTTCCTCGAAGTCCTCGATGGGCATCTGCGGGCGTTCAGCGGTGCCAGGGGTCATGGTGGTGCCTCCTCCCTTCCATCGTGCCCCGGCTGTGTGCCTTCGTACTGTTGGAGCGGTCATAGGCGTGGCCTTTCTCGTCGGTCGACCATCGCCGCGCGGGCTGCGGCGGCGTGGGCATGGACTGCGGTGGATGTCAGGGGGACGGACGGCCCGGGTGGCACCACCTCGCCCCAGCACGGGCCGCAGGTGCCGCCCGGCAGGGCCTCGGGGCGGCCCGGTGTGCCGCACTTCGCGCACTCCAGTACGCGCAGGGGTGGGCGTCGCGGCGGAGTCGGCTCCGGTTCCGGTGGGAGCTTCGTCGTGAGGCGGGTGCGGATGAGGGCTGTCGGGCTGTGGACCGGGACGGGGAGGCCCGCGGTCAGGGTCTGGAGTACGTACTCGTCGGTCGCGCCCCTCGCGAACCACTCGGTGAGGAGCGGAGCGAGGTCCTCGCACGCCCTGGCGGAGAGGGACAGGGACGGGGTCGTACGGCCGAGCGCCGCGAGCAGGATGTACGCGCGCGAGCGGGTGGGGCCGACTTGCCTGTCAGGGGGCTCCGGTGCCTCCTTCGGTACGTCGCCCCTCGTGAACGCCGCCCACCAGTCGTCGTCCCGCGCCGTCCGCGAGAACCACGTTCGGGTGATCCAGCGGGGGCTGCCCGAGTCGGCCAGGTGTTCGCGGCCCCGGCGCAAGTGGCCTGCCCGCTGAAGGTTGTTGAGGGCCGTCCGGAGTGCGCACTGGCCGTACGGGAGCGTCTTGGCCAGCGTCTTTACGGAGATGTCGGCGCCGCCGGGAAGCCGGTCGATGTACGCGGCGACGGCCGCTTCGCGGGGTGGGAGGTGGGCGAAGTCCTGTGCCGTTCGGGGGTGTTGGTCCGGTGCGGCGCGTTTTCCGTAACCCGGATTGGCCATGGGGTGTGGGAGTGCGTGCGCGGGAAGGAAGGCAGGGCTAGGCTTGGCGTCAGCCATGGGATCGAGTCTCTTTCGATCTTGTGGTCAAGCCCCCGCAGGTGTTCCACCACCTGGCGGGGGCTGTTCGTTATCCGGGCACGCTAGACCCTTGTGACTGTCCGTGGCAAACCGGTTGCGTCGAGTCAACTCGCAGGGAGGGTGGGTGGGTTGAAG
>NZ_LIQZ01000391.1 GCF_001418655.1 Streptomyces phaeochromogenes
TCGGAGCAGGATTCGCCGGGCGGGAGAGGGTGGGCGCCGTCTGGTGCCCGGCGAATCCTGCTCCGACGATCACGACACGAGGTCGGCTCATGGGGCGCCTCCGGCGGAGTCGTCCTTCGGGGCCTTCCGCGTCCCCCCGGCCGGGACGCCCAAACGTCGAGGTGCCCCGCACGGCGGCGTTGCGCTCCGGGCGCCGGGGACACCGGAAAACCGCCGGAACCATCGGGGCTCGTGGGGGTCCTTCAGGCTCGGTTCCGGCCATGCGGGTCCGCGGACGGTGTCTCCTCCCCGATTGTCCGGGGCGTGGCCCGTCACCGCATCCCACGCGACGGAGGCGCACCGGTTCGGTACGCCTCCGTGGGTTCACCGGGCCGGGTGATGCGGCCCCTCGGGATCCGTCGCGCCCGGTACCGGGGGCGTGCCCGCACCGGAGGGTCCGGGCGCCGCGCTCACACCGCCGGGGGCGACAGGCGGAACGGGCGGGGCGGAGGGCCCGGCGAGCCCGCCGGGCGGCGTGCCGGGAGCCGTGCTGCCGGCGACCCTCGCGCTCTGCTCCTCGGCGGCCCGTGCCGCGGCCGTCTGTCCCGCTGCGGTCCGTTCCTCGGCAGCGGTGTGTCCCTCGGCGGCCTGCGTCGGCGCGGGCTTGGGTGCCGTCGGCCGCGCCGCGTTGCGCAGCGCGTAGGCCCCGGCTCCGAGCAGGACGGCGGTGATCAGCGCGGCCACCCAGTCGGGCAGCCCGAGCGCCAGGACGAGGCCCACGGTCAGCGCGAGGGCCGCGCCCGCGTACAGGGCGACGGCGCCGGACGCTGCGTACAGCGAGGCCGTACGGCGCTGCTTGAGGGTCTGCTCCCGCAGTTCCTCGCGTACGGCGTCGCGGGCCACCTGGGCCAGTTCGTCGACCAGGTGTTTGTCCAGATGTTCCATGTGTTCGATGCGGTCCATGGCGGCCGGGTACCCGCGCCCCTTCGCCCGTAACGCCGGGCGCCTCCGGCTCCGTTCGCCCGACAGGGACCCGGCCGGGTCCCGGTGCGTCCCGGGATCCGTACGAAACGATCTCGTTCCCGGCCGGCCCCAACTAGGCTCGTCCGCATGGACATTCTGGGAGCCACGCTGCGTATCTGCGTCGACGACCTGGAGACTGCGGTCCCCTTCTACGAGAAGCTGGCGGGCGGACCGGCGCTCCGCTTCGAGCGCGGCGGGGTCTCCGTCGCCGCCGTCGGCTGCTTCTTGTTGATGAGCGGGCCGGAGTCGGAGTTGGAGGTGCTCCGCAAGGTCTCGGCGACCATCGCGGTGACGGACGTCGACGAAGCCCACCGGGTGCTCACCGACTCGGGCGCCCACGTCGTGGCGGGCCCGGTGGCGACACCGGGTGGCCGCAACCTGATCGCGATGCACCCGGACGGCTACGTGTACGAGTACGTGGACCGCCGCGCGGCCGAGTAGGCCGCCCGGCGCCCACGCCCAAGTCACCCCCCGCCGTCGGTGCCGGGCGGCCTCATCCGGAAGTCGTAGCGCTCCGGCAGGGGTTCGTCGGCGATGCGGGACCACGCCACGCCGATCGCCTCGGCGCCCTCACGCAGGTCGGCCACCTCGAAGCCCGCGTCGAAGACGGCGCGTGCCGCGTCCCTGTCGCCCTCGGCCAGCAGCAACTCCGCCTCGATCAGCCGGAACCGGCCGCGTTCGCGGGTCGCCGGGCGCAGCCGCTCCCACACGGCGCGCGCGTCCGCCGTCCGCCGCGCCGCGAGGAGCGCGGCGATCGCCTCCCGCCCGAGCGCGGCCGTGGCGGCCGTCCATGCCTCCCCGTCGTCGCGCCGCTCCCGGCACAGGTCGTCGAAGGCCTCCGTGTACCGGTCGGCGGCCCGTTCCCGGTTGCCCGCGTCCAGGTCGGCGACGGCGAGGCAGCGCAGCAACGGCCAGAGGGACGGGGCGAGTTCGAGTGCCCGCTCCCAGCTGCGCACGGCCTGTGCGCGGTCGTCGGCGTGCCACTGGGCGACGCCCAGGTGGTACTCGGTGAGCGGCTTCGCGGGTGCCGTCTCCAGCATGTCCCGCCAGTGCCGGGCGACGAGCGTCTCGCCGGGCGGTCCCACCCGGCGCGGCTCCGGGAAGGCCCCGGACCGGAGCAGCTCGATCCAGGGCGCCTGCGCGTCCCCGAGCGTGTCCCCCTCGAAGGGTGTGCCGGGCAACTTGAGGTCGCCGCGCAGGACTTCGAGCGCGCCCCAGCCGGATCCGACGGCCAGCACCTCACCGGGTTCGGTGTCGGCGGACGCCCGCCAGTTCTCGTACGCTGTCTCGAACTCCCCACGCGGCAGGGCCTGTTGGAGCCGTTCCTCGACTCCGGAGCGGGCCGCGGCCCAGTCGGTGCCGTGCACGGTCTCCGCGTCGGCCGTCAGCGGCCCGTACGCCTCCAGCCACGCCACCTCGCTCTCGGCGTCGAGGCGGAGGTGCTCCAACTGGGTGCGGGCGAGCCCGGCCTGGATCTCGCAGTAGCCGCCGGTGCCGGGCTCGGTGAGCCACTCCTGCCAACGCCGCCCGCCGGTACCGGACCCCCACACGAACAGCTTGCGTCCGCGGAGCACGTCGGTGGACGTCTGCACGAGCCCCTGTCCCGTGTCGTCCAGGGCGGCGATCCAGCGCCGCTGTCCGTCGGGCACCTCGTAGAAGTAGTCGGCCGGGTACGCGCCGCGCAGCGGATACGTCCGGTCGGCGCCCTCGCACTCCGGAACCGGCACCCGGCGCAGCCGGCGCTCGTAGCCGAAGTGCCAGGCCTCCTCGGCGGGCGCGAGCACCCTGCGCTCCTCGGGGACGGCGGTGTTGGACCACCAGTACAGCGGCGCGGCCTTCTCGTGCGGATTGCGGACGCGTACGCCGACGCACAGGAAGTCGGAGTCCTCGGGCAGCCACAGGTCGACCTGGAACGGCAGGTCGCGCAGCCGTTCCCACTCCCAAAGGCGCAGCATCTCGCCGCCGTCGGGCGCGGTGACGCGGGCCGCGTGCAGGGGTGCGCAGGCGAGGGTCGAGTGGCCGGTGGCACCGATGTTCCATTCGATGCCACCGGAGAACCAGGCGCCGTTGAGCGCGAAGTCGGCGGGCTGCAACACCGGGTTGCGGTAGAGGAGTTCACGGTCGGACGGCTTGTGGAAGAGGGACACGACACGGCCGCCGTAGCCGGGCAGCACGGTCGCGCGCAGCCGGTCGTTCTCGATGACGAGCGCCTCGACCTCGCGGGGCTCCCGCGTTCTCCCGTACCCGTCGCGGACACGTTCGGGCAGGAGGCTGCGCAGCGGCTCGTAGCCGATCTGGCGGGCCATGTCGCGTGGCAGGCCCTCGCGTTCCCGCTCGTCCACGTGGTGCGTCTCGTCGAGCGGACACAGCGGAGGGAGTGGGTTGCTGGGGCCCAACTCCGCGACCGGCAGCGTCAGTACGTCACGTCGGATGGTCGTCACGTCGACCATGGAACAGCGTGGACGGCGAGCCGACCAGGGGCACTCCCGGTCAGGATTGCGCAAAGGCCGCGACGACGATGTCGGCGAGCAGGGCGCCGGCGGTCCCGTCCGGGTCCAGGTCGGGGTCGTAGATGGTGACGTTGAAGCCGGCGCAGTGCGGGGAGTTCACCAACGGCCGCAGCAGCGCGGTCAGTTCGTCGGGCAGCAGTCCGCCGGGGTCGGGGCTGTCGACGGCGGGCATCACGGTCGGGTCGAGCACATCGGCGTCGAGGTGCACCCAGAAGCCGTCCAGTTCCGGCACGTCGAAGGCCTGGGCGGTGGCCCGGGCCAGGGCGTCGGCGCCCCACTCGCGCACGTCGCCGACGGTCACCGTGGGGATCTTCAGCGCGGCGAGTTCGGCGCGGTCCTCCTCGAACTCGTCCCGGATTCCGAAGAACCGCACGTCCTCGTCGCGCAGATAGGGCTTCAGCCCCTCCAGGTCCGTCAGGTCGTCCTGGCCGCGCCCGGTCGCCAGGGCCACCTCCTCGCCGCCCGCCGCGCCGACCCGTTCGGAGTTGCCCGGGTGCCGGAAGTCGTGGGAGGCGTCCACCGCCACGAGCCCGTACCGGCCGATCCGCCGCAGCGCGAGCGAGGCGCCGAGCTGGATGGAGCAGTCGCCGCCGAGGACGACGGGCAGTTCCCCGGCCCGTACGTGCCCTTCGACGCGGTCGGCGAGCGTGCGCGTGTAGGTGGCGATCGCGGCGGCGTTGAAGACGCCGTCGCCCTCCTGCCAGTCGCCCCGGTCGTAGCGCGGCGGTACGACCACCCCGCCCTCCAGGGCGTGCAGCCGCTGCACGATCCGCTGCTCGCGCAGGGCCCCGGCGAGCTTGTAGCAGCCGGGGACGGTGCCCGGGGCCGGTGGCCGAAGGCCGAGGTTCGACGGGGCGTCCAGGACGACGAGATTCCTCATAGGACTCATGTTCGAATCATATCGGCGGTGATGGCCCAGCGTTCGTGGTCCCGCCAGGCCCCGTCGATGAAGAGGAAGTCCGGCGAGAAGCCCTCCAGGCGGAAGCCGCAGCGGCGGGCCAGCGCGATCGAGGCGGCGTTGTCCGGCTGGACGTTGATCTCCAGCCGGTGCAGTCCGAGCCCGCCGAACGCGTACCGCACCACCAGGTCGAGCCCCTCCCCCATCAGTCCGCGCCCGGCCGCGTGCGCGAAGGCCCCGTAGCCGAGCGCCCCGCACTGGAAGGCGCCCTCCACGATGTTGTTGATGTTGATGAACCCGGCGATCCCCCCGCCGTCCCGCTCACAGACGAGGAACCCGGCCTTCGTCGGATCCTCGATCAGCCGTCGCGCGTACGAGGTGTACGCGGCGGCATTGGCCGGCGGGAACAGCCAGGGCTGGTGCAGCGCCTTGCTCTCGCGCGCCCGGGCGACGAACTCGGCGCCGTCCTCGTGGGTGTAGTGACGTATGCCCACGCGGGAGCCTTCGGCGAGGTATTCGGTAACGCCATGCATCCCGCAACGGTACGCGGCCGGTCAGCTTCGGCGCTTCATGAAATACGCCCCGCACAGCGCGCCGATCACGGTCGTGCCGAGGAGTGCCATCCACAGGGGCATGGTGACCTCGGGGATCAGCAGGCGGATCTTGGTGGCGCGGGTGTTCTCGAAGATGAAGATCAGCGCGAGCACGGCCAGCGCGATGACGGACACCCGCCCGGGCGTCATCAGGTTCCCGCCGCCTGCCTTGCCGCCGCCACCGCTGCTCTCCGAGGTCTTCGGGCTCATGCGCCCAGGATGGGCGGGGAGCGGGGGTCACGCGCGGTGAGAGGTTCCTCCGGGTGAGGCGGGGGGCCACAGGGGTGACTCGACGCCAGACCGCCAGACCGTCATGGCCCTCGCGACCCTCATGGCCGTCACCACTCTCACGGCCGTCGCAGGCGTCAGGCCAGCGCGGGCACGTCCAGTGTCAGCGTCCCCGCCTCGGCGTCCAGCTCCCCCGGCACCCCGAAGGGAACCGTCAGCGCCCCCTCGCAGTGTCCGAAGCCGAACTCCTCGGCGATCGGCACCCCGAGCCCGCCGAGCCGGTCGAGGAAGAGGGCCCGGATCCGCTCGTACGGGTCGCACCGCTCCCAGGAGCCGAGCAGGATCCCGGTGACGCCGTCGAGCCAGCCTGCGCGCAGGAGGTGGGTCAGGTAGCGGTCCAAACGGTAGGTCTCCTCGTTCACGTCCTCCAGGCACAGGAGGCCGCCGCGCGCCGAGGGCCGGGCGTGGGGTGTGCCGAGGTCGGCGGCGAGCAGGCTGAGGCAGCCGCCGAGGAGGACGCCCCTGGCCCGCCCCGGCACCAGCGCCTGCCCGGACGAGGTGAGGGTCCGCACCGACTCCGGTTCGAAGAGCGTCGCCCGCAGATGCTCCTGGGCGCGGGCGTTCTTGATGAAGTCGATGCCCGCGGCCATCGGTCCGTGCAGTGTCACGAGCCCCAGCCGGGTCGCGAAGGCCTCGTGCAGGGCCGTGATGTCGCTGAAGCCGAGGAACACCTTGGGGCCCGCGGCCCGCAGCGCGTCCCAGTCGAGCAGTTCGGCCATGCGCTGCACGCCGTACCCGCCGCGGGCGCACAGCACGGCGTCCACACTCGGGTCGCACCAGGCGGACTGGAGGTCGGCGGCCCGGTCGGCGTCGGTGCCCGCCAGGTAGTCGAACGTGCCGTGCCGGTCGAGCACATGAGGTGCCACGACCGGTTCCAGGTCCCAGCCGCGCAGGATGTCGAGGCCCGCCTGCAGCCGTTCCTCGGGCACGGGACCGCTCGGCGCGACGACGGCGACTCGGGCTCCGGGAGCCAGCCGCCGGGGCCGAACGAGCGCCTTCACTTGGCGAGCTCCAGGGTGGGGACGCCTGGCGGGTTCAGGCCGAACACCTGGGCGTACAGGGAGAGTTCGGCCTCCAGGGCCCGCACCATCGTGTCGGCCCGCCGGAAGCCGTGGCCCTCGCCCTCGAAGGCGATGTAGGCGTGCGGCAGCGGCCGTGCCCGCTCCTCCATCCTGGCCAGGAACCGCTCGCACTGCGCGGGCGGGCAGATGACGTCGTCGAGGCCCTGGAGGAGCAGGAAGGGCACGGTGACGCGGTCGGCGTGCTCGGTGGGCGAGCGCTCGGCGTACCGGCCGGGGACCTCGGCGAGCGGTCCGACCAGGGTCTCCAGGTACTGGGACTCGAAGTCGTGGGTCTCGCCCGTGCCCCAGCCCGCCAGGTCGAGGATGGGGTAGATGATCGTCCCGCAGGCGTACACGTCGGTGCTCACCAGGGACGCGGCCGTGGTCCAGCCGCCCGCGCTGCCGCCGCGGACGGCGAGCCGGTCGCGGTCGGCGGTGCCCTCCTCGGCGAGGGCGAGCGCGACGGCCGCGCAGTCCTCGACGTCCACGACACCCCACTGCTCGCGCAGCCGGTTGCGGTACTCGCGGCCGTACCCGGTGGATCCGCCGTAGTTGACCTCGGCGACCCCGATGCCGCGCGAGGTGAAGTACGCGATCTGCAGGTCGAGGACGAGCGGGGCGCGGCCGGTGGGACCGCCGTGCGCCCACACGACGTACGGCGGGAGTTCGTCGCCGGGGGCGACATGGCCGGGGTGGTGCGGCGGGTAGATGTGCGCGTGGATCTCCCGCCCGGCGGGCCCGCTGAACGTGCGGATCTGGGGTTCCGGGTAGTAGGCGGGGTCCACCGGGTCGTCGTGCGGAGCGCCGATGACCCGCGCCCGGCCGGTGCGGGCGTCCAGTTCGACGACCTCGTAGGCGCTGCGCGGGCTGGCCGCGACGGCGGCGACCCGGCTGCCGTCGGCGGCGAGCGTGGCCGCGTACTCGGTCCAGGGCCCGGCCGCGTCGACGACCTCACCGGTCTCCGGGTCGAGGATGCCGAGCGCGGTGGCGCCCCGGCCGTGCACGACGGCGATCAGTCCGCTGTCCAGCGGCGCGAACCAGCGCCGGCCGACCGTCCAGAGCGGCCCGGCGAACTCCTCCTCGCGCGTGCAGATCGCCTCGCCGTCGCGGTAGAGGTTCCACCAGCCGGAGCGGTCGCTCGCGTACAGCAGGGAGCCGTCGGCGCACCAGTCGGCCTGGGCGATCGCCTCGTCCGGGCCTCCGGCGGCCTTCCGGGTCCCCCGCAGCGTGCCGTCGGGGCCGACGTCGGCCACCATCAGTTCGGTCCCGTCCCACGGCATCCGCGGGTGGTCCCAGCCCAGCCAGACCGCGCGCCGCCCGTCGGGCGAGATGCGCGGCCCGGTGACGAACCGGTGCTGCCCGTCGGTGAGTTCACGTACCGCGTCCCTGTTCCGCGCGGCCGACCCGTCCAGCGGCACCGCGGCGACGACCCGGCGCACGTCGGTCGGCCCGTCGCCGGTGAACTCCTCCAGTACGCACCAGACTTCGCCGAGTTCGAGATGCATCTGCGCGTCCACCCACCGCAGTCCGCCGCCCACCGGCGACACGGGGGTCAGGGGGCGCGGCTCCTTGTCGGGGCCGGCGGGCTCGTACGCGTACAGCCGCTGGTCGGCGAAGTTGACGAAGACCACCAGCGGACCGTCGTCGCCGACCGCCCCGGCCCAGGGGTGTCCGCCGTACTCCATGACGCGGCTACGCACGTTCCACGGGGCGGGCAGGACCGATTCCTCGGTGCCGTCGGCGCGGCGGCGCACCAGGGTGCGGCGGCCGGCCTCGGTGGGCCGGGGTTCGGTCCACCAGACCTCGTCGCCGACGAAGCCGACGAAGTCGGGGTGTCCGTCGTGCGCGGCGGCGAGCGACGCGTCGATGGGCGAGGGCCAGGAACCGTAGGCCAGGGTCTGCACGATGTCCCCCATTTTTTCCCTAGGCCGTGCGCAGAAAGCGGTCGAGTACCCGGACACCGAAATGCAGCGCCTCGACGGGCACACGTTCGTCGACCCCGTGGAAGAGGGCCTGGTAGTCGAAGCCCGGCGGGAGCTTCAGCGGCGCGAATCCGTATCCGGTGATGCCGAGGCGCGAGAACTGCTTGGCGTCCGTGCCGCCCGACATGCAGTACGGCACGACATGCCCCTCGGGCGCGAACTCCTCCACGGCCGCACGCATGTTGGCGTACGTCGTCGAGTCCACCGGTGCCTGCAGGGCCACCTCACGGTGGTGGAACTCCCACTCCACGTCCGGACCGGTGAGCCGGTCAAGGGTCGCGCGGAACTCGTCCTCGGTGCCGGGCAGATAGCGTCCGTCCACGTGGGCGACGGCCTCCCCCGGAATGACGTTGACCTTGTAACCGGCGTTCAGCATGGTCGGGTTGGCGCTGTTGCGCACGGTGGACTCGACGAGCGAGGCGGCAGGGCCGAGCTTGTGCAGCAGAGCGTCCACGTCGTCGAAGTCGGGCTCGATGCCGTACACCGCGGCCATCTCGGTGAGCGCGGCGCGGACCGTCGGGGTGATCCGTACGGGCCACTCGTGGGCGCCGATCCGCGCGATCGCGGCGGCGAGCCTGGTCACCGAGTTCTCCCGGTTCACCTTGGAGCCGTGGCCGGCCCGGCCGCGTGCGGTGAGCTTCAGCCAGCCGGTGCCGCGCTCGCCCGCCGCGACGGGATACAGCTCTCGGCCGGAGCCGTCGTGGAAGGTGAAGGCGCCGGACTCGCTGATGCCCTCGGTGCACCCTTCGAAGAGCCCCGGGTGCTCGTCGGCGAGGAAGCCCGAGCCGTCCTCGGCGCTCGCCTCCTCGTCCGCGGTGAAGGCGATCACGAGGTCACGCCGGGGGCGCACGCCCGCGCGGGCCCACTGCCGTACGACCGCGAGGATCATCGCGTCCATGTTCTTCATGTCGACCGCGCCCCGGCCCCAGACGACCCCGTCGCGGACCTCCCCGGAGAACGGGTGCACGCTCCAGTCCTCCGCCTGCGCCGGTACGACGTCCAGGTGACCGTGGACGAGCAGCGCGTCGGCGGACGGGTCGGTGCCCTCCAGGCGCGCGACGACGTTCGCACGCCCCTTCGTGCGCTCCAGGAGCGTCGGCTCCAGACCCACCTCGGCGAGCAGCGCCGCCGCGTACTCGGCGGCCGGCCGCTCCTGGCAGTCCCCGCCGCCGCGGTTGGTCGTGTCGATCCGGATGAGATCGGAGGTGAACCGGACGACCTCGTCGAGGGCCTGCCCGTCGACCGATCCCTCCCCGGCCGCCTGCTGCTCGTCGGTCGCGCTCCTGCTGTCAGCCATAGGTCTCCTCCACGGCGGCCGAGACGATCGTGGTGACCGCCTTGAAGGTACGAATCCCCTCGTACATGGTCGGGCTGGTGTACGCGACCTTCCGCTCCCCGACGCGCTCGACGCCCGGGACGACGGTGGCCGCCATCACGAGGTGCTCGGCGTCGAACTCCAGGGCCACGGTGAACGGGCCGCCGTCCACGGGCTCGTGCCGCACCGCGAGCCGTGTGGCCTCCTTGGCGGCGGCGCGGATGTCCGATGCCGTACGCGCCGGTGTGCGGCACACGGCCGCGTACCGCGAGACATGGTCCTTGACGGCGACCTTCAGCGCCTCGGGGGCGTAGCCGAGCGCGTCCTCGCAGGCCACGTCGTCGCCGGTGACGAGGACGACGGGGACGCCGTACTCGGCGACGACATGCGCGTTGAGCAGGCCCTCGCTGGCGCGTACGTCGTTGATCCAGACGCCGGTGATCGAGTTGGCGAGGTAGGTGTGCGCGAGGACACCCTCCATGCCCGCTCCCGCGTGGTAGCCGACGAACGCGATGCCGTCGACGTCGCCGTGCTGCACGCCCTCCACCATGGACAGCGATTTGTGCCGTCCGGTGAGCATCTGCGCCCGTTCGTCCAGCTGCTCCAGAAGCAGGTTGCGCATGGTCCAGTGGGCCTCGTTGATGAGGACCTCGTCGGCGCCGCCGTCGAGGAAGCCGAGGACGGCCGCGTTCACGTCCGAGGTGAACATCGACCGGCACCGCTCCCACTGCGGTGTGCCCGGCAGGACGTCGGCCGGCCAGGTCACCCCGGTGGCGCCCTCCATGTCGGCGCTGATGAGGATCTTTGCCATGCTCCAGTTGTATCGCAGTCGGGAGGAGCCCCACAGGGGAGGGCGGTCAGCCGGACGAACCGACCGAAACCTTCACTCGGCCGTCGGTGTACTCCTCGTCCACGCTGATCGTGGTGCCGTCGGGCCCCGAGAGGACCGGGACGCCCGGCTTGGACGGGATCGTCGTCTCCACGCCGTTCTGGTGGAAGGTGAGCGGAAGGGTGGGCCGGCGGCCGAAGGGAGCGTCGTACGTCTGGAGGCGACTCCGGATCACGGCCCCTGCGGTGTCCACGGCGGGCTGGGCGTGTGCGTCGACGGGCAGGATCTGGCCGTGGCCGCCGTTGGCCTTGGTCCTGTTGTCCCGGTACTTGGTGTTCCAGTACCAGATCAGCGTGCCGCTCTCGTAGTGCAGCCGCTCCTTGAGCCTGGGCAGAGTGGAGCGCCAACCCAGCTGGAACGGACCGGACTTGAGGTACGTGTCCTCGCCGACGTACTGCCGGTTCTCGACGACGTAGTAGCGCGCGTTGCCGTCCGCGTCCGCGGGGAGCGTCACCAGGAGGGCTTCCTTGCCCGGCTTCGAGGAGTCGACCGACAGCGGGTTCAGAACGACGGTCGAGGGGGTGCCGGCCTTCGCCGTCGCGTGGTCGAGCCAGCCGAGCCGCAGTTTGGCCCAGGCGCCCAAGTCGGCGGGATGGGCGGAGAGTTCGGCCTCGTTCGAGAGCAGTGAGCCGTGCGACATGACCGACCAGAAGCCGGTGGAGTTCTCGCCGCCGGAGGTGTCGTACAGATCGGGCAGACCCAGGTCGTGGCCGTACTCGTGGGCCAGCGTGCCAAGTCCCCTGTTCTCGTTGGTCATCGTGTAGTCGTTGACCCAGATGCCCGAGTCACCGACCTGGCTGCCGCCGTCCCGGTTTCCGTTGGCGGGCCCCAACTTGCCCGCGCCTGACTGGAGATAGCTGACGGAGCCGCGGTGCGAGCCGATGGCATCGGTGCCGTTGACGCCACCGCCGTTGGCCTGCGACTCCCCCGCGAACGTGACCATCACGCGGTCGAGATAGCCGTCGGGTTCGTTGAAGATCCCGTCCCGGTCGTGGTCGTTGCGGTCCCAGGTGTCGTACGTGGCAAGGTATTTGGCCAGCGAGGCGGCGGTCCGGCCCGTCGCGCGCTGGTCCTCGTACCACTTGTCGAGACCGTCGGTGACGAGCTGCTCGTTGCAGTAGTACGTCGAGATGGCGACGCCGTTCTTCCGGCAGGTGTCGGTGCCGTAGTGCGCGAGGGGGCGGTCGACGCGGGTCCAGTCCTGGACGGTGCCGGTGATCGAGTAGACGCCGCTGGACTGGCGCTGGAAGTACGACCTGAGGGTGTCGCCCGCGGCCTGGTCCGCCGTGCCGAAGATCTGCCGCTGGTAGTAGGCCCGGCTGTAGTCCCGGGTCCACACCGTGGCGTTGTCGGTGGCGCGGTCGGGCTCGGGGATCCGGTTGTGCGTGTAGTCGCTGAACTCCACCGGCAGCACGAAGATCCGGTCCGCGGTGCGGGCCGTCTCCGCGTACGAGCCCGCACGGTACTCGATGCGCTGCGAGGAGCCGCGGGTCTCGGGCGTCGCCTGCCCGGCGGCGACCTTGGCGACGGCCAGGGCCCGGGCGCGCTGGGTCCGCTCGCCCCTCTCGCTCAGCAGATCGTGGTTGGGGGCCTCGGCGGTGGCCTCGGTCTCAGGGGATGCGACCGCGGCGGAGGCCCCTGGGGCTTGGACGGCCAGCGCCGCAACGGCGATGGCAGCCACCAGGGATCTGTGGAGGAGCGGAGACCTGCCGATGCGCTTGCTCAACGTGCGTCCTTCTCGCGGCTGCCGGGGCGCACTCAGGAGAGCATGGAGGTACGGACGAGGCGGGTTGCCCGGCAGCGTGTCGCCGCCGAGGTCACTCGGCCGCCCACAACCCCCGTACGTGTCCGAGGTGGCGGGTCATGACGGCCCGTACCGCCTCCTCGTCGCGGGCGATGAGCGCGTCGAGGATGTCCAGGTGCTCGGCGGCGGAGGCCTCCAGGCGGCCCGCCTTCACCAGCGCGTGCAGGCCGTAGAGGCGGGAGCGCTTGCGGAGGTCGCGGACCACCTCGACCAGGTGATCGTTGCCCGCGAGGGCGAGGAGGCCGAGGTGGAAGCGCATGTCCGCCTCGACGTGCGCGATGAGGTCACCGGTCGCAGCCGCCGTGACGCTCTCCTGGGCGGCCGGGCGCAGCGCCTCCAGGGCGACGGGGTCGGCGGTGGCGGCGAGCGAGACGGTCGTGGGGATCTCGATGAGCGAGCGGATGTGCGTGTACTCGTCGAGCTGCTTCTCGGAGACGGCGGTGACCCGGAAGCCCTTGTTCGGCACGGTGTCGACCAGCCCCTCCTTGGCGAGGTCGAGCATGGCCTCGCGGACGGGCGTGGCCGAGACACCGAAGCGGGCGGCGAGGGCCGGCGCGGAGTACACCTCGCCCGGACGCAGTTCCCCCGCGATGAGGGCGGCCCGCAGCGCGTCCGCGACTCGCTCGCGGTAGCTGGGCTTCTTGCCGCCCAGCGAGGGCAGGGCGGGGGCGCTGGCGCGCTGGGCGGGCATCGGGGATTTCCTTGTCGTGGTCGTGGGCCTCAGAGGACGAAGCCCGCCGGGAACGGGTCGGTGGGGTCGAGCAGATACTGGGCCGTGCCGGTCACCCAGGCCCGCCCGGTGAAGCTTGGCAGGACGGCCGGGATCCCGGCGACCTCGGTGGTGTCGAGGAGCCGGCCGGTGAAGTGGGTGCCGATGAATGACTCGTTCAAGAACTCGGTGTTCAGGGGGAGTTCGCCGCGGGCGTGCAGCTGCGCCATGCGCGCGGAGGTGCCCGTACCGCAGGGTGAGCGGTCGAACCAGCCGGGGTGGATGGCCATCGCGTGCCGCGAGTGCCGTGCCGTCGATCCCGGGGCGGTGAGCTGCACATGGTGACAGCCCCGGATGGACGGATCCTCGGGGTGGACGGGCTCCCCCTCGGCGTTGATGGCGTCCATCAGCGAGAGCCCGGCCGCGAGGATGTCGTCCTTGCGGGCCCGGTCGAAGGGCAGCCCGAACTGGTCGAGCGGCAGGATCGCGTAGAAGTTTCCGCCGTACGCCAGGTCGTAGGTCACGGTCCGCCCGTCGGCGAGCTGGATCTTGCGGTCCAGGGCGACGGAGAAGGACGGCACGTTCCTGAGCGTGACGGCCTTGGCGGCGCCGTCCTCCACCGCCACCTCGGCGACGACGAGCCCCGCCGGGGTGTCGAGACGGATGGTGGTCACCGGCTCGACGACCTCGACCATGCCGGTCTCCACGAGGACGGTCGCGACCCCGATGGTCCCGTGCCCGCACATCGGGAGATAGCCCGACACCTCGATGTAGATCACCCCGTAGTCGCAGTCGGGGCGGGTCGGTGGCTGGAGGATCGCACCGCTCATGGCCGAGTGACCCCGCGGCTCGTTCATCAGCAACTGCTTGATGTCGTCGCGGTGTTCACGGAAGTACAGCCGCCGCTCGTTCATGGTCGCACCCGGGACCGTGCCGATGCCTCCGGTGATCACGCGGGTCGGCATGCCCTCGGTGTGCGAGTCGACGGCGTGCAGGACGAGTTTGCTGCGCATGGGGCTCCCTGGGGGGTGAGGTCTCCTGCGAGTTCGCGATCACCGGTGTATCGGCGGCGTGGTGGGACGGGCGTATCGCCGGTGTAGTGAGGACGGACTCAGGCGAGCCCGGCCGCGACGGCCCTCTCGGTGGCCTCGCGCACGGCCTGCTCCTGCTCGGGAAGGAGCGGCACGCGCGGCGCCCGTACCGGACCGCCGTGCCGCCCCACGATGTCCATCGACAACTTGATGGCCTGCACGAACTCGGTCTTCGAGTCCCAGCGCAGCAAGGGGTGCAGCTGACGGTAGAGCTTGCCCGCGGTGTCCAGGTCTCCCGCGACGGCGGCGCGGTACAACGCGACAGACGCGGAGGGCAACGCGTTCGGGTAGCCGGCCACCCAGCCCTTGGCCCCCGCGACCGCCAGTTCCAGGAGCACGTCGTCGGCGCCGATCAACAGGTCGAGTTCCGGGGCGAGTTCGGCGATGCGGTAGGCACGGCGTACGTCGCCGGAGAACTCCTTGACCCCGTGGATGTACCCCTCGCCGTGCAGCTTCGCGAGCAGCTCGGGCACGAGGTCGACCTTGGTGTCGATGGGGTTGTTGTACGCGACGATCGGCACGCCCGCCTTCGCGACCTCCGCGTAGTGGGCGAGGACCGAGCGCTCGTCGGCGCGGTAGGCGTTCGGGGGCAGCAGCATCACGGACGCGCAGCCCGCGTCGCGTGCCTGCTCGGCCCAGCGGCGGGCCTCGGCGGATCCGTACGCGGCCACGCCCGGCATCACGCGCTGCCCGCCGATCGCGGCCACCGCGGTCTCGACGACCTTGGCCCGCTCCTCCGGGCTGAGCACCTGGTACTCGCCGAGCGAGCCGTTCGGCACGACCCCGTCGCAGCCGTTCTCGACGAGCCAGGAGCAGTGCTCGGCGTACTTGTCGAAGTTGACGGAGAGGTCGTCGTTCAACGGGAGGGCGGTGGCGACGAGGATGCCGCGCCAAGGGCGGTTGCCGGTGAGGTCGTTGTCAGTCATGTCGTTGTCAGTCACGAGGGGTCCCATCCGGTTTCGGTAGAGGGTGACGTGTCATGAGGGTTCGCCGGGCTCGCGCGCGAGCACCCCGAGGGGCACGGGCCGGGCGAACGGACGTCGGGAGGGTGTCTCCGGACAGCGCGCGAGTCCCGCCACGGCAGGCCCGCACATCCGTCCCTGACACCAGCCCATCCCGGCCCGGGTCAGCAGTTTCACGGTGCGTACGTCCCCGGCGCCGAGCTCGTCGACGGCCTCCCGGATCGCGGAGGCGGGCACCTCCTCACACCGGCACACGACGGTGTCGTCGGTGACCTGCTCGGCCCAATGGGCGGGCGGGGCACAGACCGTGTCGACGGCGGCGAAGAACTCCCGCAACCCGCCACGGGCCTTGGCGGCCGAGGCGTACGAACTCCTGTCGGGCGTACGGGAGTCGAGCCGCGCCGCGATGGACAGTCCGGCGATCCTGCCCTCGGCCACCGCGAGCTCCGCGCCGCCGATCCCCGTGGCCTCGCCGGCGGCCCAGACGCCGGGCACGTCGGTGCGCTGTTCGTCGTCCACGGCGACGGCGACCCCGTCGAGCCGGCAGCCGAGCGCTTCGGCGAGGTCGGTGTGCGGGAGCATGCCGTGGCCGACGGCGAGGGTGTCGCAGGGGATGCGCCGCTCGGTTCCGGGCCGGACGCGTCCGTCACCATCCAGGGCGGCGACGGTGACGGCTTCGAGCCGGCGGGTGCCATCAGCGGCGACGACCGTGCTCCGGACCTGGGCCCTGACGCCGTGACGCGCCAACTCGGCCGCGTACCGGGCGCCTTCGGCGAGTTTCGCGGGATGGGCGGCGAGTACGCGGGCGTGCCGGACGAAGGCCCTGGGGTCGGCGGACTCCACGAGGGCCGCGACCCTCGCCCCGGCAGAGGCGAGCCCGACGGCCACGGGCAGCAGCAACGGCCCGGTCCCGGCCACCACGGCGGTACGCCCCGGCAGCACGAGCCCGCCCTTGAGCATGGCCTGCGCCCCGCCCGCGGTGACCACTCCGGGGAGCGTCCAGCCGCGAAAGGGAAGCACCTTCTCGTACCCACCGGTGGCGAGCAGCACGGCGTCCGCGTGAACGGTGACGGGCTCCTCCTGCTCGGGCCCGAGCAG
>NZ_LIQZ01000392.1 GCF_001418655.1 Streptomyces phaeochromogenes
GGGCCAGGTAATAGCCGACCTGCTCCCCGCCTCCCGCGTAAGGGACGCCGCACTCGTGGCAGGCGGCGCCGCGCTCACGGGCCTCGCGGCCCAGATAGCGGTCCCGGTCCCGGGCTCCCCGGTCCCGGTGACGGGCCAGACCTTCGCGGCCCTGCTCGTCGGCACGGCGCTCGGCACCGGCCGAGGCCTCGCCTCCCTCGCGCTCTACGCACTGCTCGGCCTCGCGGGCGTCCCGTGGTTCGCCGAGGGCAGCGCCGGCGCCACCGTGTCCTTCGGCTACATCCTCGGCATGCTGCTCGCGGCCACCGTCGTGGGCGCCCTCGCCCGCCGCGGCGCCGACCGCTCGGTCGTACGGATGGCCGGCACGATGCTCCTGGGCGAGGCGATCATCTACGCGATCGGCGTCCCGTACCTGGCGCTCGCCGCCGACATGACGCTGACCCAGGCCGTCGCGGCCGGCCTCACCCCGTTCCTCCTCGGCGACGCGCTCAAGGCCGCCCTCGCGATGGGCGTGCTGCCCACCGCCTGGAAGTTCGTCAAGCGCGAGGGCTGACGGCGCCCTACGCCCGCCCACCCCGTACGGCGCCTCCGCGGTGAGACCGCGGAGGCGCCGTACGCGTACCTGTCGTGCCGTGGTGGGGAGTGGGGGCCTACGACTCACTCCGCTGAGGCCGCCGCTGTGTCCACCACAGGCCCGCCGCGCCCGCGGAGATCAGCGCCGCGCCGACCGCGCCGAGCGGCAGGATCCGGTCGGCCGGACCGGTCTTGGGCAGCTCCTTGCCGCCCGACTTGTTGCCGCCGGCCTTGTCGCTGCCCGGGGTGACCGGGCTGTTGTCGGTGCCGAGCAGGAGCGGCGTGGCCGGTGCGTTCGGCGACGGGTTGTTCGCGCCGAACGGGACCGGGCCCTGCTGCCAGAACGTCTTCGTGCCGTCGGCGTCCTGGACGGGCAGGCAGATCTTGCCCTCCTTCTTCAGATCGAAGGTCGCGTCCACGGCGTACGACTTCGACTTGCCGGCCGCGAGATTGTCGATGGCACATGCGAAACCACTGTTCGAACCTTCGGGGAGGTCTTTCTCGGCGATTTCCGCACAGCCCTCGACACCCTTGACCGAGAGGCCGTCAAATCCGACCACAAGCAGTCGGATTGCGCCGCTGTCCTTCGTCCCCCCGTTCTTTACCGTGGCGGTAATCGCCGTTTCCTGTGAGCTGTTGTCGACCTCGATCTTCTCGGGCAGCAGCGTCGTCAGCTCGACACCCGCGGGTGCCTTGTCAACGGCCTTTCCCCCCTTGCCGCTCATCGGCCCTTCGTCGTCCGCGCCGGCCGAGAAGGAAAAGATCATCACTGCCGAGAAAGATGCAGTGAGCAGCGATCCTGTGGCGATCGTCATGCGACGAGAACTCATGTTCGTCCCCCTTGTATCCCCCTGACTGCGCCTGAATTCGCAGTCTTTGAAGTGGTACCACAAGATTTCTCCCCACTATGCTGGTGTGGCACGAAGTTGTGACCGTTGTGCTTCTTTGCGGTTCTTCTGTGGCAGGTGTTGAAGGGGGGCATGGGGGTGCCGGAAATAACGAGGGGCGGTATTCCGGGATTGCTGGTGACGGGCCGTTACCGGCTGGCCGAGAGCATTGGTCAGGGGGGAATGGGACGGGTGTGGCGGGCCGTCGACGAAATCCTCGACCGGCAGGTCGCCGTCAAGGAAATGCGCATAGACGGCATGGACCAGGAGAACGCCCGGACCCGTCGCGAACGAACCCTGCGCGAGGCCAGGGCCACGGCCCGGATCGACCACCCCAACGTCGTGCGCGTGTACGACGTGGTGGACCAGGGCGAACGGCTGTGGATCGTGATGGAACTGGTCGACGGCCGTTCCCTGGACAAGGTCCTGGCGGAGGACGGGCCGCTGAGCCCGCGCGGCACGGCACGGATCGGGCTCGGCCTGGTCGCCGCGCTCGGCCAGGTGCACGCGGGGGGCGTGCTGCACCGGGACATCAAGCCCGCCAACGTCCTGGTCGAGCGGCGCGCCGGCCGGGTCGTCCTCACCGACTTCGGCATCGCCGCGATCCAGGACGCCGAGGCGCTGACGATGGCGGGGATGCTGGTCGGCTCCCCCGACTACATGGCACCCGAGCGGGTCTCCGGCCGGCCCCAGGGCCCGCCGTCCGACCTCTGGTCCCTCGGCGCCACCCTCTGCGCGGCCCTCGGCGGCCGTTCCCCTTTCTCCCGCGCGACCACCCTCGCCACCCTGCACGCCGTGCTCTACGAGGAGCCGGAAATCCCCTCCGCGGCGGGGGAGTTGAGAGAGGTCCTGTCGGCCCTCCTGCTCAAGGACCCGTCGGTACGGCCGGGCTTGGAGGAACTGGAGGCGATCCTCGGCCCGGTGGCGGACGGGAGCACGGGGGCGTCCGCGCCGCCGGGTGCGACGGCGGGGCTGGCCACGGCGGTTGGGCTGGGAGGGGCGGTCGGTCCGGAGCGGGCCGAACCGGCGGAGCC
>NZ_LIQZ01000393.1 GCF_001418655.1 Streptomyces phaeochromogenes
CGGCTGTGGCTGGTCGCGCCCCGCGGCGGAGCCGCAAATGTCACAGCCCCGCGCCCCCAGAAATGAGCCGTCAGAGAGCCCGATGCATCACGTGCAAGCCCACCCTGCCCTGCGTCGGGTGGATGTAGGCGTCCGGGATCGTGCCGACGATGGTGAAGCCCAGGGAGAGCCAGAGGTTGACGGCGGGGTTGGTTTCGACGACGGCGTTGAAGACCATCGCCCGGTAGCCGTCGGCCTTGGCCGTTTCGAGGACGTGGTTGGCCAGGGCCCGGCCGATGCCACGGCCCGAGTGGGCGGGGTCGACCATGAAGCCGGCGTTGGCGATGTGAGAGGCGGGGCCGCCGTAGTTGGGGGTGACGTAGGCGGAGCCGACCACCGCTCCGGTGGCGTCCTCGGCGACGTACACGCGCTTGCCCGGGGCCATCCACAGGGCACGGGCGTCCTCTTCGGACGTGTCCGGGTCCCAGGCGTAGGCCTCGGCGGCGGCGACGATGCGGTGCCAGAAAGGCCAGATCCGCGGCCAGTCATCGGCCGCGGCTTCTCTGATCAGCATGGACGTGAGTCTTGCACGCCCATGCCGATCAGCGATCGTGCGGGTCCTGCCGTGGACCTGGGCGGTCAGTCCACGCTGGGCAGGATGTGGGGCTCGGCGAGGTCGTCCTCGTAGCCCGCCAGGCGGATGGGTGCGGACCTGGCCCAGACGTCGAGGCTGCCGAGCTTCTCGGCCCGGCCTGCGAGCTCCGTACGTTCCTTGGGGCCCTGATCGAGATTCGTCTTCTCCGGTGTCACCGCGCACTCCTTTTGTGTCGGTCACCCTCGGGGCGTGCAGGACCACTCTGCTACTGGTCGCCTGACGCCCGCTCGGGTCTGAGTAGAGGCCGTTCGGACGCGGTGGCGCCAGTCAACTCATATGAGAGCAGGCCGTGGTGACCGGCTTGTCCCGGGACGGACCGTGGGTGTGGGTGGGACCCAAAAAAGCTGTCCGTCCCGTACAGGGTAACCAAATGAGCGGGCGCCCGCTCGATGGGGCTGAAAACAAGGTGTAACCGTCTGAAGTCTTTCAGGGTCCGTTCAGGTCCCGGTTGGGCGTGTTTCACTCGGTTGTCCACAGGCTCGGATCCACTCGACCGGCCCTGTGCCAACATGATCAACGCCCCATTGTCCACGCGAAGGAGCCCGACATGGCCGCCCAGCAGGTACGCGGTGTCATCGCCCCCGGTAAGAACGAACCGGTGGAGATCCGGACGATTCTCATCCCGGACCCGGGTCCCGGCGAGGCCGTCGTCAAGGTGCAGGCCTGCGGGGTCTGTCACACCGACCTGCACTACAAGCAGGGCGGCATCAGCGACGACTACCCCTTCCTTCTCGGCCACGAGGCGGCCGGTGTGGTGGAGGCGGTCGGCGAGGGCGTCACCGACGTGGCGCCCGGCGACTTCGTGGTCCTCAACTGGCGTGCGGTGTGCGGCCAGTGCCGCGCCTGTCTGCGTGGCCGCCCCTGGTACTGCTTCAACACCCACAACGCCAAGCAGAAGATGACCCTGGAGGACGGCACGGAGCTCTCCCCCGCCCTGGGCATCGGCGCCTTCGCCGAGAAGACGCTGGTCGCGGCCGGCCAGTGCACCAAGGTCGACCCGTCCGTGTCCCCCGCGGTCGCGGGCCTCCTCGGTTGCGGAGTGATGGCCGGCATCGGCGCCGCCATCAACACCGGCAACGTGGGCCGTGGCGACTCGGTGGCGGTCATCGGCTGCGGCGGCGTCGGGGACGCGGCGATCGCCGGTGCGAACCTCGCCGGTGCCGCGCGGATCATCGCCGTCGACATCGATGACCGGAAGCTGGAGAAGGCCCGCACGATGGGCGCCACCCACACGGTCAACTCCAAGGAGACGGACCCCGTCGAGGCGATCCGCGAGCTGACCGGCGGCTTCGGCGCCGACGTCGTCATCGAGGCGGTCGGCCGCCCCGAGACGTACAAGCAGGCGTTCTACGCCCGGGATCTCGCGGGCACGGTGGTCCTGGTCGGTGTGCCGACCCCGGAGATGAAGCTGGAGCTGCCCCTGCTGGACGTCTTCGGCCGCGGCGGCGCCCTCAAGTCGTCCTGGTACGGCGACTGCCTGCCCTCGCGCGACTTCCCGATGCTGATCGACCTCCACCAGCAGGGGCGCCTCGACCTGGCGGCCTTCGTGACGGAGACGATCGAACTGGACGCGGTGGAGCAGGCCTTCGACCGTATGCACCAGGGCGACGTCCTGCGCTCGGTGGTGGAGCTGTGATGGCGGCCCGTATCGAGCATCTGGTCACGTCGGGCACGTTCAGTCTGGACGGCGGCACCTGGGACGTCGACAACAACGTCTGGATCGTGGGTGACGACTCCGAGGCGGTGGTCATCGACGCGGCGCACGACGCGGACGCCATCGCCGAGGCGCTCGGCGATGGCGTCCGCGTC
>NZ_LIQZ01000394.1 GCF_001418655.1 Streptomyces phaeochromogenes
GCCCCCAGGGACGGGACGGGTAGGGGCGGCGGGGGCGAAGAAGGCCCTACACACTCCCCCGGTACCGCCGCAACGCCGGCATCGTCGCCGCCAGGACCAACATCGTGACGACCACCAGCAACCCGCCACCGGCAACAGCCGTGCGGGCGCCCAGGGCGGAGCCGGCCGTCCCATGGAGGACGTCGGCAAGCCGCGGCCCCCCGGCGACGACGACCGTGAAGACACCCTGCATACGCCCACGAAGTTCGTCGGTGACGGCCGACAGAAGGATGGCCCCGCGGAAGACCATGGAGACCATGTCGGCGACCCCGGCGGCGGCGAGGAACGCCACACCCGCCCACAGATTGGAACTCAGGCCGAACCCCGTGATGGCCACTCCCCAGGCGACGACAGCAGCAATGACCATGAGCCCGTGCCGCCGCGCACGCGAGAACGTACCGGACATCAGCCCGCCGAGCACCGCACCGATGGGAATCGCCGCGAAGAGCAGTCCAAGCGCGAGCCCCTCGCCGTACGGGGCGTACGTCTGGGCGGCGAGCTGCGGGAACAAGGCGCGCGGCATGCCGAAGACCATGGCGATGATGTCGGCGAGGAAGGACAGCAGGAGCACCTGGTTGAGGGAGATGTAGCGGAAGCCCTCCGCGATCCCCCGCAGGCCTGCCCGGCCGGCTGCCGCCGTGGAGGTGCCCAGGGGCGGCAGCGCGGGGAGCCGGTAGACCGCCCACACCGTGGCGCACAGGGCCAGGGCGTCGATCAGATAGAGCTCGGCGAGGCCCACGACGGGGATGAGGGCTCCGGCCAGCAACGGGCCGGCGACGAGCCCGGTCTGCATGACGGTCGAGCCGAGCGCGTTCGCCGCGGCCAGTTCGTCCTTGGGGACCAGTCGGGCGATGGAGGCCTGGCGGGCCGGGGAGTTGAGGCCGAAGAATGCCTGCTGGACGGCGAGCAGCACCATCAGGACGCCCACCGATTCGAGTCCGGTGACGGCCTGTATCCAGAAGAGCAGGGACGTGACGGCTATCCCGATGTTCGTCACGAGGAGGAGCTTGCGCCGGTCCACGCTGTCGGCGATCGCTCCGCCCCACAGCGCGAAGACGACGAGCGGCAGGAGCCCCGCGAAGCTCGCGTAACCGACCCAGGCCGAGGATCCGGTGATGTCGTAGATCTGCTTGGGTACGGCGACGGCGGTGAGCTGGCTGCCCACGGCCGTGACGATGGTCGAGGACCAGAGGCGGCGGTAGGCGGGGCGGCGCAGCGGCCGGGTGTCCATGGCCCAACGGCGCCAGCCGCCGCTTCTCTTCGGTTCGGCCGGCTCCGCCGGTTCGGCCCGCCCTGGTGCCCCGGTCTCCGATTCCGCACTGCCTTCCGCGCTGTTTTCCGCACCGCTCTTGCTCGTGTCCACGCCCGTCCTGGTTCCTCGACCCGACTACTCGACCTTATTGCTCGATACATCTTTCGATTCGGGGATCACTATCGCCGATACGGGGCCACCTGCGCCCGGCGGACCGATCCGTGGACGGGACGGGACACCCGACAAATGGGCAGCGAGGCGCGTCAGCCCGTCGCGCGCGAGTCCTCGACCGTCGCCAGAAGCACTGCCGCCTGCTCGCGGGCATGGTCGAGCGCGCCGGGAAAGATGCGCAGTCCATGGGCGACGAGGGCCCCCTCGTGGAGCAGCATCAGCGTGCGGCCCAGGGAGTCGGCCGAGGCGGGGGCGAGCGGGCGTACGAGGTCGGTGAACAGGGTGAGCATCCACTGTTTCTGGCCGGTGATGATCGCGTACGCCGGGTGGGATGTGTCGTCGATCTCCGCGTGGGCGTTGACCATGCTGCACCCTCGCGGGCTGGACGCGTCCATCCAGTCGCGCGAGGCCTCGAAGACAGCGAGAACGCCGTCGTGCGGGGTGTGGGCGGCGTCGAGGCGGGGCGCGAGGAAGGCCCGCCAGCGCTCGTCGCGGTCGGCCAGGTACTCGACGACGATCTGATCCTTCGAACCGAACCGGTCGTAGAGCGTCTTCTTCGTGACGCCGGCCTCGGCGGCGATGAGGTCGACTCCGACGGCGTGGATACCGCGGTCGTAGAACAGTCGCCCGGCCGCTTCCAGCGCCCGGCGGGCGCCGGGGGTCAGCGGCACTCGGCGCGGCCCGTTCGAGGCGGTCGACGTGATCGGCGCACTCGACGGAAGCGGCATACCCGATGCAGTCGACGCATTCGGTGTGCTCTGCGTCTTCGAGGTGCTCATTTCTCCATAGTAGACCGATCTGTATACTCGGTGCCAGGTATACAGATCGGTCTACTTCTGTCGGTCGTCCGGCCTTGGAGGTGTGTGGTGTCGTGAACATCCTGTTGTCGATCGCTTTCGTCGGGGCGTGGAGCTCCGGTTTCATCGGGGCCAAGCTCGGGTCGGGCAGCGCCCCCACCGTCACGCTTCTCATGTGGCGCTTCCTGCCACTCGCCCTTGTCCTGGGCGTCGTCGCGCTGACCGCGACGCGGGCTTCGTGGCGCGGACTCACGCCCCGCGATCTGGCCCGGCAGGCCGCCGTGGGTGCGCTGTCGCAGAGCGGCTATCTGCTGACGGTCTACTACGCGATCGAACTGGGCGTCTCCAGCGGCACCACGGCTCTCATCGACGGCACACAGCCCCTGGTGGCCGGAGCGCTGGCCGGGCCGCTGCTGGGCCTGCCGGTGTCGCGCAGGCAGTGGCTCGGACTGGGGCTGGGCGTGACCGGTGTCGCCGTCGTCACCGTGGCCGACGCGGGCGCGGGGGCGGGCGTCGCGTGGTGGGCGTATCTCGTGCCGTTCCTCGGCATGCTGTCCCTCGTGGCGGCGACCTTCCTGGACCGCCGGTCGCGTACGGACGTCCGCCCGATGGTGTCGATGACGGTCCACGCCGTCACAAGTGCCGTCGTTTTCACGGGACTCGCCGCGGCCACCGGGGCGGTGGCACCGCCCGCGAGCGGCTCCTTCTGGACCGCGGTGGTGTGGCTCGTGGTGCTCTCCACGTTCGGCGGGTACGGGCTGTACTGGCTGATCCTGCGGCGGTCGGGGGTGACCAAGGTCAACACCCTGATGTTCCTGATGGCCCCCGTCACGGCCGTGTGGGGTGCGCTGATGTTCGGCGAACCCTTCGGGACACAGACGGTGGTGGGACTGGCACTCGGCCTCCTGGCCGTCGCCGTCGTCCATCGAGGAGACCGCCACAACCGCCACGACCAGCACGATCACCACACTGGTCACGACCGCGATCGTGACCGACACCGCCAAAGCGACGACCAGGACTGCCAACAGCCCGCAGAATCAGGGTCGTTCACGCCCCGGCGACAAGCGTGACACCGAGCGCGATCATCATCGCCGCGACCAGAGCGTCCAGTACGCGCCACGCCGACGGCCTGGCCAGGAAGCGGCTGAGCAGCCGGGCGCCGAAGCCCAGCGCGGCGAACCAGACCAGGCTGGCGAGGACGGCGCCCAGGCCGAAGGTCCAGCGCAGCGGCCCGCGGTCGGCCGCGATGGAGCCGAGCAGGAACACGGTGTCCAGGTAGACGTGCGGGTTGAGCCAGGTCATCGCGAGACAGGTGAGTACGGCCCGCCGTCGCGAGCCGGCCGTTCCCGCCTCCACGAGCAGCGCCGAGGGCCGGAACACCCTGCGTACGGCGAGACAGCCGTAGCCGATCAGGAAGGCGCCGCCGATGAGCGCGACCGCGGTCAGCGCCTCCGGCCAGGCCACCACCACCGCTCCGACACCGCCGACGCCGAGGGCGATGAGCGCCGCGTCGGACAGGGCACAGATGCCCACCACCGCGAGCACGGCGTCCCGGCGGATGCCCTGCCGCAGGACGAAGGCGTTCTGTGCGCCGATGGCGACGATGAGGGAGAGGCCGGTGCCGAACCCGGCGGCAGCGGCGGTCAGAGTGCTGGTCACGGCATCCACGCTAGGAAGGCCGCCGTCAAGAGTACAGCTAAAGATTCTTACGTATCATTAGCGCTCGTGATGACAGAACTTCCCCTCGACCAGGTGCGTACCCTGCTGGCCGTCGTCGACGAGGGCACGTTCGACGCGGCGGCCACGGTGCTGCATGTGACCCCGTCGGCGGTGAGCCAGCGGGTCAAGGCGCTCGAACAGCGCACGGGGCGCGTCCTGTTGATGCGTACGAAACCGGTCCGGCCGACCGAGTCCGGCGAGGTCGTCGTGCGGTTCGCGCGCCAACTGGCCCGCCTTGAGGACGAGGCCAGGACGGAACTCGGCATGTCGGGCTCCGACGAGCCGACGCGGCTGTCGATCGCGGTGAACTCCGACTCGCTGGCGACCTGGTTCCTGCCCGCGCTCGCCCGGGTGCCGGAAGAGCTGCGGCTCTGCTACGAGTTGCGCCGCGAGGACCAGGACCACACGGCCGCGCTGTTGCGCGAGGGGCTGGTGATGGCGGCGGTGACCTCGTCGCCGGAGGCGGTCACGGGTTGTTCCGTACGGAGTCTCGGGCGTATGCGGTACGTCCCGGTGGCCGGCCCCGATTTCGCCGCGCGACGGCTCGGCGGGTGGCCGGACACGCCGTTGCGGGACGTGATCGGCGACGCGCCCGTGGTGGCCTTCGACCGACGTGACGATCTCCAGGACGCGTTCGTCCGGGGGCTCAAACGCGGTCGTGGCGCGGCGAGTTCACTGCGGCATCTCGTGCCGACCTCGGAGGGGTTCGTCGACGCCGTCGCGGCCGGAATGGGGTGGGGCATGGCTCCCGAGGTACAGGCGGCGCCGCTGCTCGACTCGGGACGGCTCGTCAATCTCGCGCCGGAGTCGAAGATCTTCATTCCGTTGTACTGGCAGCAGTGGAAGCTCGACTTCCCGGCGCTCGCCGCCGTGTCCGAGGCCGTCGCGGCGGCGGCCTCCGAGGCCCTGGACCCGGGGCGGGGCCGCTGATCCTCGACCAGGACGGCTCCGCCTTTCCAGCCGTCAGGAAGCCGGGCCCGGCCCCGCTTCCCTCTCCAGGAAGCTGATCACCTGGTCGGCGAGACCGTCCGCGGCGGACTCGGGGCGGGCACCGACGCCGACCGCCGGCTCGTGCAGGCCGATGCCACCGGACCAGAGGTAGCGCTCGGTCCACTCGTCGTCGACCTTCAACTGGACCTGGATGTCCACGTGGGACAGGCCGCTTTCGGGCGCGGCGGCGAACAGGACCGCGGTGGCCCGGCGCAGGGGATAGACGTCGAAGCCCTCGATGAACTGCGAGTTGCGCCAGTCCAGAAACGCGCTCTCGCCGTCGGTTCCGATACGGATGTCGAGCTGGCCGTCTTCGAGGTGAATGCCGAAATGCTCGGTCGTCCGGTTTTCGACGGTCACCCGGAATCGGAAGTAGATCAGGCCCTCGGCCGCGTCGTCACGCCCGCGCGGCGGTTCCGCCTTCTCCAAGCCATGGACGCGAATGCGCAGGCCGGCATGCTCATCGTCGTACTCCTGCCAGTCCCCGACCACATTCGGCTCGTACACAGTTCACCTCTCGACCTCAGAGGGCTGCTGTCTATCCCTGAGCGCGACGAGGTGTCAAATGAGCAGAATGGGCGTTGGCCAGGGATTTTACCCGGCTTGATCGCTGATCAAGCCCTGCCCAGCCAGAACCCCCCTCACAGGCGTCACGGCCGCCGCCCCGGCGTGCTGCACATCACGTCCCCCGGCCCGGGCCACCGGCGCGGCGCCCGGCGTCGCCGGTGCCGGCTCGGGCGTCGGCTCCGGCGCCCGATGCTGTGCAGTGCATTTGAGCCAGCCCAGCGGGCTTCGCAGGCCGAATAAGGCCGCTCGCATTTCCCTCACATTTTCGCTGTTGATTATTGAATCGATTGACTGCCAGAATCCGTTCAGCCTCGCCGACATACTCCATCGGCCGGGCTCCCCGGGTTGACCGGGCGAGGATTTCAGCGGAAATTCGGGCCGATTCCCGAACCGTTCGATCCAGAAACTTGAGCCGCGTTCAGCAATGCCTCTTGAGCTGCACTCTTATTTGATAAGGCACGGTATGCCACAACACCCAAGCCCGTACTACGGTTCCCCTCCGGACAGCACGCAGTCCGGACCCGTGGCCCGGAACAAGATCGGTTCGCATCCCGACTTCCGCTCCGTCCGCGGCGCCCACCGCAGATTCGGGGCGGTGGCGCTGGCGATCTCGGTGGGCGGGTTCCTGCTGTTCGTGCTGCTGTCGAGTTTCCTGCCCGACGTGCTCAATCGGCCGCTGTTCGGTCATGTGACGCTGGGACTCGCGGGCGGGGTGGGGCAGTTCGCCGTGATGGCCCTGACCGCGTGGCGGTACACCGTGCACATGGAGCGGCGGGTCGATCCGGCCGCCGACCGTCTGCGCGCCGAGATGCACCGCGACGCGGCAGCGCGGGCCCGGGTCCCCCAGCAGCAGAGGCGGTTCGGCGGATGGTGACACTCCCCCCGGACCACCCGGTCACTCTCTCCGCCGGTGTCGTCGGCGGCTTCAGTCTGAAGCTGACCTTCATCCTGTTCGTGTCGGTCGTCGTGGTCAGCATGTTCACCGCGCTCATCATCGCGCCGCAGGGCGACGAGATCAGCGAGTTCTATCTCGGCAACCGCACCATGACACCACTGCGCAACGGCCTGGCGATGTGCGGGGACTACCTCTCCGCCGCCACCCTCCTCGGCAGCACCGGTCTGGTCGCACTGACCGGGTACGACGGCCTGCTGTACCTCGTGGGCACCAGCGTGGCCTGGGTGATGGTGCTGCTCCTGATCGCCGAACCCCTGCGAAACTCAGGCAAGTTCACGCTCGGCGACACCCTGGCACTGCGTCTGCCACGCAGCCGGCGCTCCGTCCGCCTCGCCCTCGCCTTCTGCACGCTGACCATCACCGTGCTGTACCTCGTCGCCCAACTGGTCGGCAGCGTGGCCCTGTTGACGCAGTTCCTCGGCGAACCGTCCAGCGCCACCCGCACCCTGTGCATCGTGGCCATCGGCACCTTGGTCGTGCTGTACGTGGCGCTCGGCGGTATGCCCGGCGCGACCTTCATCCAGATCGTCAAAGCCGTCATGCTGGTCGTAGGTGTCGCGGTGACCGCCGTCATGGTGCTGCACCGCTACCAGTGGAACGTCGACGACCTGCTCGGCGGAGCCGCCTCCGGCAGCGGGATCGGCCAGCGGTTCCTGGAGCCGGGGCTGCGCTACGGCGGCAGCACGACCAGCAAGCTCGACTTCTTCAGCCTGCAGATCGCCATCGTGCTGGGACTGGCCGCACTCCCCCACGTGATGATGCGGCTACTGGCCCCGAGCGCCACCCGGGTGCTGCGGCGCTCCATCCTGTGGGCCATGGGCCTGGTCGGTTTCGTGTGCCTCGCCGCCGGTGTACTCGGCCTCGGCGCGACGGCGATCGTCGGGCGGGACGTCATCGCGGACATCGACGCGAAGGGCGACGCCGCGGTGCTGCTGCTCGCCCAGGACCTCGGCGGTGCCCTGCTCACCGCGCTCATCTCCTGTCTGGCGTTCGTGACGCTGCTGGCCGTGGCCGCGGGCCTCACCCTCGCGGCGGCCTCCTCCCTCGCGCACGACCTGTACGCGGAGGTGATCCGCAAGGGCCGGGCGAGCCAGCGGGAGGAGCTGACCGTGGCCCGTCTCTCCGCCGTCGTGATCGGTGTCCTGGGCATGCTGCTCGCGCTCGTCTCCTGGGGGACGAACACCGCCACCCTGGCGTTCCTGGCCTTCGCCATCGCCGCGTCCGCGATCCTGCCGACGATGGTCTACAGCCTGTTCTGGCGCCGCTTCAACGCGCGCGGTGCCCTGCTCAGCCTGTACGGCGGCCTCATCACGTCCGTACTGCTGGTCGTCTGCTCGCCCGTCGTCTCCTCCAGGCCCGGCTCGTTCTACCCGGGCGCGGACTTCGCCTTCTTCCCGCTGCAGAACCCGGGCATCGTCTCCGTACCGGCCGGGTTCCTGCTGGGCTGGCTGGGCACCGTCCTGGCCTCCCGCCCCACGGACACCGAGCCGTCCGAGACGTACGAGAAGTTCGAGGTCCGCGCGGTGCTGGGGGTGGACCAGCCGGTCTGAGCCGAGGAGCGGGCGCATCTCCCACCTCGTGACGAAACGGACGTCCATGTTGACGAAGGGGACGTCGAGGTGCGGAGATGCTCCTGCGACATGACGGCCGAACGTGAGGCAGGGCAAGCGAGCGATGGCATTGCAGATCAGCGCCACCAACCCGGAGCACCCCGCGCTCCTGCTCGACCTGCCGTGGCAGCTGCCCCTGGAGGAGTGGCCGGAGCACTACCTGGTGCCGCTGCCGCGGGGCATCTCGCGGCACGTGGTGCGCTACGCGCGCGCCGGTACGGAGGTCGTGGCGGTCAAGGAGCTCGCCGAGCGGCCCGCCCTGCGGGAGTACGAGCTGCTGCGCAGTCTCGACCGGCTGAACATCCCGTCGGTGGACCCGCTCGCCGTGGTCACCGGCCGCACGGACGAGGGCGGCGATCCGCTGGAATCGGTGCTGATCACCCGCCATCTGGGCGGCTCGATGCCCTACCGGTCGATGTTCGAGACGACCATGCGGCCCGCCACCATGCACCGGCTCATGGACGCATTGGCTGTGCTGCTCGTCCGGCTCCACCTCGCCGGGTTCGCCTGGGGCGACTGCTCGCTGTCCAACACGCTGTTCCGGCGGGACGCGGGCGCGTACGCCGCGTATCTCGTCGACGCCGAGACCGGGGAGCTGCATCCGCAACTGAGCCCGGGGCAGCGCGAGTACGACCTCGACCTCGCGCGCGTGAACATCAGCGGGGAGCTGCTGGACCTGGAGGCGTCCGGCGCCCTCCACCCGTCGGTGGACCCGATCGAGTTCGGCATGGAGATCTGCGCGCGCTACAACCGGCTGTGGGAGGAGCTCACCCGCACGTCCGTGTACCCGGCGGGCAAGCACCACTACATCGACCGCCGCATCCGCCGCCTGAACGACCTCGGCTTCGACGTCGCCGAGATGCAGATCGCGCACTCCTCGAACGGTGACACCGTCACGTTCGTGCCGAAGGTCGTCGACGCGGGCCACCACCAGCGCCAGTTGCTGCGGCTGACCGGGCTCGACGCCGAGGAGAACCAGGCGCGGCGGCTGCTGAACGACCTGGAGTCCTGGATGGCCACCCAGGACGACTACGCGCCCGGCGACCCGCTCGCCGCCCGCCCGGAGGTGCTGGCCCACCGCTGGGTGCGGGACGTCTTCCGGCCGACCGTGCGTGCCGTGCCGCGCGAGCTGCGCGGCTCGATGGATTCGGCCGAGCTCTACCACGGGCTTCTCGAACACCGCTGGTATCTGTCCGAGCGGGCCCAGCACGACATCGGCCTGGACACGGCGGTCGAGGACTACGTCAAGAACATCCTGCCCCCGATGCGGGACGCGCTGCCGCCGCCGACGGACGACACCGCGCCCTCGGTCTGAGGCGGGCGGTCAGGCCGGCGGGACGACCGCCACCGGGCAGGGCGCGTGGTGCATGGCCGCATGGGCCACCGAACCCACCCGTGCGCCGACGGCGGAGCGGTGCGCGCGCCGGCCGACCACCAGCAGCTGGGCCGGCGCGGCAGCCGTGAGCAGTACCTCGCCCGCGCTGCCCATCTCGACGTGCTGTGTCACCCGCACCTGCGGGAACCGCTCCTCCCAGGGCCGCAACGCCTCCGCGAGCGCCTTGTTCTCGTACTGCTCCAGTCCTCCGGCCTCGTCGGCGAGCTTCAGCGAGGCGGGGCTGAAGGTGAAGACGGTGGGCAGGCTCCAGGCCCGTACGACGCGTACGCCGGCGCCGCGTGCCGCCGCCGTCTCGAACGCGAACTCCAGTGCCGCCGCGCTGTCGTCCGGGCCGCCCTGCTGCCCGACGACGATCTCGCGCCCGGCCGCCTCGGACTCGGCGAGATCCCCGGCGCGTACGAGGACGACGGGCCGCGCGGACTCGGCGACCACCTGCTGGCCGACGGAGCCGAGCAGGAAGCCGACGATCGCTCCGTGCCCGCGGGTGCCGAGGACCAGCGTCTCGGCGTCCGCCGCCGCGGCGACCAGCGCCTCGACCCGGTCGCCTTCGAGGACGTCGGTGGTCACCTGCAGGTCCGGGTGCCGGCCGGTGACCTCGCGTGCGGTCTCCGCCAGCGCGTCCCGCACGTCCCCGGTCCGGTCCTCGCCGTCGGACTTCTCCCAGGCGTGCACCACACGCAGCGCCAGTGAACGGCGTACCGCCTCCCTGGCCGCCCAGTGCACGGCAGCCAGGGACTCGGCGGAACCGTCTACTCCCACGGTGATCGGGCGGGTCATGTGACAGCCTCCGTCGCGTTGGTTGATGTGCCCACGCTACAGAGCCATTACGCCGACCCGCACGGCGGTGCTGTCAGCTCGTCAGAAGGGCGAGTTCGGTGCCCCCGAGCAGGAAGGCACCCACGCCGAAGTCCGAGGTGCTGTCGTACGTGACCGGCTGACTGGACTCCGGGCGGTCACCCACCTTCTGTACGTAGCCGAGGAAGCCGTCGGGATGGACGGCCGTGGTGACGAGCCCTTGCCACGCCCGGTCCGCCACCGGCAGGAACGCCGCCCGGCGGACGAGACCGGCACGGATCGCGTACGCCGTGCCGTACAGGAAGAAGGACGTGCCGCTCGTCTCGGGGCCGGGCAGATGCTCCGCGTCGGCGAGGTTGACGTTCCAGAAGCCGTCCGTGCGCTGTGCGGCGGGCAGGGCGGTGACCAGCCGGGTCAGGGTCTCCCGGTACTCGCCGGTGTGCCGCTCCGACCGCGGCAGGGCCTTGAGCGTCTTGACGTGTCCGCCCGCCACCCAGCCGTTGCCGCGCGACCAGACCACCGGTTTGCCCGTCGGCGAGACGATCCCGCCGGGCAGGAAACGCTTGTCGCGGTACCACAGGCCGGTGCCCGGATCGAGGAGACCGGGCCCGCCCTCTACACGCTTGGTGTGGTTGTAGAGGGCGTACAGCTTCTCCCAGTACCGCGGGCCCTTGCGGAGCACGCCGAGGCGGGCGAACGGCGGCATGCCCATGTGGAGGGCGTCGTCCCACCACCAGTCGTCGTTCTTGCCCGGCTGGTCCGTGAGGACCATGCGGCGCAGGGACTCCTCGATCGCGGCGAGCTTCCGCTCCTCCGGCTCGATCTCGTAGAGGTCGAGATAGGCCTGTCCGGCGTTGTGGTTGTCGGCGTGACGGGTCGTCACCCCGCCCCGCAGGCCGTACGCGTGCTTCTCCGCCCAGCCACGCGCGTACGCCAGGTAGCGGGGGTCGCCCGTCAGCCGGTGCAGCGCGAGCAGACCGCTGAAGAACGTCGCGTTGGCCCAGCCGTTGTCGCCCGGGTCGGTGTGCGCGGCGATCCAGTGGTCGGCGACCCGGCGCAGGACGGCGAGGATCTCGGCTCGCGTCGGCAGCGCCGGGGCCGTGCGGGCGGTCGCGGTCGGAGTGGTGAGGAGGGTGGCGGAGGCCGCGAGCGCGGTCCCGCCGATGAGTAGGCGACGTCGGTTCACTGGGTCAACTCCTCTGTGTGTGGGGCACATTGGGGCGAGGTGTCAGTGCGATGCGTCAGTGCCGTGTGTCAGTGCCGTGTGTCATGCGTTGCCTCGACTGCTCCGCCTCGGCGCGGTGCTCAGGCGGAGCATTCGAGGCTCTTGAGGTCGACGGCGTCGGCCATCGCCTGCATGCCCTTGTCGTTGGGGTGCAGACGGTCGCCGCCGTCGAAGACGGGGAGGATGCGCTCGTGGTCGTAGGGGCTGCGGAGGATGCGGTCGAAGTCGGTGACGGCGTCGAACTCCCCGCTCTCCCTGATGAATTGGTTGATGTTCTGGCGTACGGACTCGGCGGCGGTGTCCCACTCGTACCAGCCCTTGAAGGGCGCGACGGTGGCTCCGACGACGCATTTCCCGGCCTCGTGGGCGCGGGCGATGATCTCGCGATAGCCCTTGATCATGTCCTGGGCGGTGACGCCGGAGTGGGCCTTGATGTCGTTGACGCCCTCGAAGAGGAACACCGTGCGGACGCCCGGCAGGGAGAGGACGTCACGGTCCAGCCGGTTGAGGGCGCTCTGCCCGGCGCCGTCCGCGAGGACCTTGTTCCCGGAGATGCCCTCGTTGGCAACTCCCTTGACCTGCCCGGTCGTTGCCCGCAGGCGACGGGCGAGGTAGTCGGGCCAGCGGCGGTTCAGATCGCTCGTGGACTGCCAGCCGTCCGTGATGGAGTCGCCGAGCGCGACCACGGCCCCGGTGGCCGAACTCGTCCGTACGGACACGGCGTCGAGGTAGAACCAGGAGCCGATCGGCTGGGTCCAGGAAGCCGCGGCCTCCTCGCCCGTGTGATCGCCCTCCGCCGCGTACGAGGTCTGCATGGCCATGGAGTGACCGGTGGCCGTGCCGCTCGCCTCGCTCGTGTGGATACTGACGGCCAGGTCGGTCGCGGCGGGCACCTTCCCGGGGAGCGGGTCGCTGTACGCGGTGGCGCCGGCCGGGACCGTGACAGAGCGGGAACCGCCGAAGGTCAGCCGCTTGTTGGTGCCGCGGACCACGGTGGCGCCCTCCTGCCGGATCCCGGCGTAGGCGCTGTCGAAGGTCAGGGGCCGGTCACCGAAGGCGTTGGAGAGCCGAATGCGCAGGTCGTCCCCGGCGACGCTGGTGCGCACGATCAGGCGGTAGCTGCGGTCGTTGACGGCGTCGCCGATGCGGTCCGCGCTCGCGCCCCAGGTGACCACGTCGTGCCGCCGCTCGGCGGCGGCAGCCTGGGCCGTGGACGCGTGCGAGTCGGCCGGCTGAGCCGCCGCGGGCGTCACCTGGACGCCCGCGGCGATCAGCAGCAGGGCGACCAGACGACCCGCACGGGCGAATCGGCCCGTCATCGGGCGAAGTCCCGCAGCGTGACGGACCCGCCGGGCTTCAGCGTCACCGTCCGGGACGTGTTGCCGTACGCCACTGTCGTGGTCCGGCCGCCGACGCTGTGGATCCGGGCCTCGGTGGGCTTCCCGTCACGCCAGCGCAGATCGACGGTGAAGCCGCCGCGGACGCCGACTCCCGTGACGGAGCCGGACTTCGCCCAGGCCTCCGGGAGGGCCGGGAGCAGTTCCAGGTGGCCCGGGCGGGAGTACACGAGCATCTCGATCATCGCCGCGGGCGTGCCGAAGTTGGCCTCGATCTGGAAGATGCCGCGGCCCTTCTCCACTTCGTAGATGTCGAAGAGGTTGGGGGCGGTGCCGTTGCCGCCGTCGATCGACGGGCGAAGGTTGTTGACGACCAACTGGTAGGCCTTGTCGGCGTCCTTGAGCCGGGCCCAGCACAGACTGCGCCAGGCGTTGGCCCAGCCGAAGCTCTCCATTCCGCGCGCGGCGAGCAGGGCCGTGGCGCCCTCCACGATCTCCGGCGGGGTGGAATCGTCGGGACGGATACGGTCCCCGGGGAAGAGCCCGATGAGCGGGGACAGGTGCCGGTGGGTGGTCTCGCCGAGGTTGTCAGGCGACATCCACTCCTCCAGCCAGCCCGTCTTGGGGCTCACCTTCGGCAGATACAGCCGCTTCTGGAGGCCACCGATCTTCTTCGCGTAGGCGGAGTCCTTCTTCAACTCCTTGGACGCCGTGAGGAAGTGGTCGAACAGCACCCACACCAGTTCCTGCGCGTAGGTGATGCCCTTGGCGTCCTGCGGGCCGTGCTCGGGCGACCAGTCGCTGTCGTCGATGAGCACTTCCTGCGAGGTGCCGGGGAGTGTCGTGGTGATCAGCCGCGCCTCCCAGAACTCGCAGGCCCCCTTCAGGAGTGGGTAGATCCTCGCCAGATGGGAGCGCGACCGGGTGAACTCGTAGTGCTCCCACAGGGTCGTGCACAGCCAGGCGTTGCCCGCCGGATGCCACCACCAGCCGCTTCCGCCATGGATGTTGGTGGAGAAGGCGACGGCCCAGCCTGCGACCTTTCCGGTGGAGTTGCGGAAGCGGTTGCGCGGGTCGTTGTAGAGGTCTTTGGTGAGCTTCGTCCAGGACGGGAACTGGGCGAGGCAGTAGTCGGTGAGCGCGTCGAAGCACTGGGACAGCCCGGCCCGGTCGGCCATCCAGTAGTTCATCTGGATGTTGATGTCCGTGTGGTAGTCGCCCATCCAGTCCGGGTCGTTGCCGTCGAGCCACAGCCCCTGGAGGTTGAGCGGGAGGCTGCCGCGGGACCCGGAGATCATCAGATAGCGGCCGAACTGCAGGTAGGCGGCCTCCAGTTCGGGATCGGGCTCACCGTCCCTGGCCCGCGCCCCGAGCCGCTCCCAGGTGTCCAGGGCGCGCTGCTCGTCCGACGACGTGCCGAGCGAGATGTCCAGCTGCTCGAACAGCTCGCGGTGGTCGGCGACATGGGTGCGCAGCAGGGTGTCCGCCGAGTGGTCCGTCGCGTCGCGGACCTTCGTACGGGCCAGCCGCTCGGGGTCGAGGGACGGGTCGCGGTAGCCGTTGGAGGCGTCGGGCGCGTAGTTGGTGCCGCCGCTCACCACGACGGTGAGTTCCTTGCAGCCGGAGAAGTCGATCCGCGGGCCGTTCACCCGGACGCTTCCGCCACTGCTCGACGCCTTCACGGCGGCGCCGTAGCGCAGACCGTTCGGGAAGGCGGCACCGAAGGAGGTGCCCGTCACGCTCTCTTCATGCGTCCCGTCGAGGGCGATGCTGCCGGTGTAACGGCCGCCGCCGCTCTGGGTGAAATGCAGGACGATCGCGTCGTCGGGGCGGCTCGCGAAGATCTGCCGCTTGTACGTCACTCCGGAGCGGACGTACGACGTGGTCACCACGCCCTGCGCGAGGTCAAGCGTGCGGCGATAGTCGTTCACGGCGGACAGGTCGTGGTCGGGGATGTCGACGGTGAGGCGGCCGAGGAGCGTGAAGGACCCGAAGTTCTCGCGGTCGTAGGGGAATTGGCCGTCCGAGTCGAGCTTGTCGTTGAGGCCGCCGGTCCACATGGTGGCGTCGGTGATCAGGAGGAGTTCACGGCCGGGGTCGTTGCTCGCGAGGGCACCGAGGCGGCCGTTGCCGACGGGCAGGCCCTGCTCGATCATCGAGTGCTCGTCGCCGGGCGCCTGCCACCACAGCTGGTTGCGTGAACTCCCCTTCGGGAGCGGGGCGTCGGCGGGCCGCTGGGGTGCGGCCGACGCGGTGAAGGCGGGCAGGCCGCCGAGGGCGGTGGCGACGCCGGCCGCCGCGGCAAGGGAGAGGAGTCTTCGTCGGCTGGGCTCGGTCGGGTTGCTGTCCATGGTGCGGCTCCAGGGGGAAGAGAACGGCGGTCAGGACGACTTCGGGACGTCGATGCGGTCGATGTCCGGGGCGTAGCCGGAGCCGCTGTCGAAGGTGATGGTGTTGGCGCCGGCCTTGAGGGTGACGGGCACGCTGACGGTCTCGGCGGTTCCCCAGTCCCCGGTGGAGGGGAACTTGTGGTGCCTGGCGCCGTTGCCGTTCGCGGAGACGTCGATGGAGCGGGCGTCACCGCTGACGTAGCCGACCTTCACCATGTACGTACCGGCCTTGGCGACGACGACGTCGTTGAAGCGGAGCTTGCCGCCGACGTAGAGGTTGCCGACCTTCTTGCCGCCCGAGCAGGCGGAGCAGTCGGCGACGGAGGCGTTGCCGCTGAGGGTGTTGGCGGTCGACTCGGCCTCGTAGCCGGTCGAAACGAGCGCGGCGCCGCGCGGGGTGACGGTGAACAGCCGGGAGCCGTGGGCGGGCAGGGCCTGCGTCACCTTGTTCGTGTGCGTGCCGAGGTTCTCGCGGTTCCACAGGTCCCGTACGGAGGCCTTGCCGGTGAAGCCGAGGGTCGACCAGTCGGCGGTGACGGCGGCGGGAGAGTCGGCGAGGTTGAACAGGGCCACGGTGTAGCTGCCGTCGGCGTTCTTGGCCGCCCACACCTGCTGCGGGTCGGACGGGGTGACCGGGCGGGCGGGCGGCGTGCCGCCCTGGTTGAGGGCGATGACCTCGCGGTTGGTCAGCAGCGACACGCCGTAGGAGTCGAGCTTGGTCAGGTCGTCACCGGTGTAGAGCGGGGACTTGGCGATGGCCCACAGGGTCGCGTAGCTCTGCCGCTCGGCCTTGGTGAGGCCGTCCATCTGGCCGTTGCCGACGTCCAGGGAGTCCAGGTCGTTCCAGCCGCCGGCGCCTGCGTGGCGGGTCCAGCCGGGGGCGTCGTCCCAGCGGTCGTCGACCGAGTTCTCCCAGCTGACAAGGGTGTTGCAGTAGCACTCGACGTCGGTGTCGATGCGCCAGCCGTTGGAGTACTTCTTCCAGTCGGCGACCCGGCCGATGTCGAGCGACCAGGAGATCTCCAGGTGGATCGGACGGCCGGTGGCGGCGATGGCCTTCTGCCAGGCGGCGACGTCGGCAACGTTGTCGTACTGGTCGCCGTTCTTGCCGGAACCCGGTCCGACCCCGTCGAGCTTGAGGAAGTCGTAGCCCCAGTCGGCGAAGAGCCGCGCCTGCGAGTCGACGTACTTCTGGGCGCAGGGGTTGGAGAAGTCGAGCTTGTAGGCGCTGTCCCAGCCGTTCGTGGTGCGCAGGTCGCTGTACACGATGTCGGCGGTCGTGCATCCCTCGGCGTTCCAGATGGGGGTCTTGCCCTCCCCGTACGCCTCCTTCTCCAGGCCGACGGGCAGGTAGATGCCCGCCTTGAGACCCTTGCCGTGGATGTGGTCGGCGACTGGCTTCATGCCGCGCGGGAAGCGGCCCGGGTCCGCCTTCTGGCGGGCGTACTCGTCGAATCCGGGCTTCCAGTCCTTGGCACGCCACCATCCGGCGTCGAGGTTGACGTACTCGTATCCGTACGGCTTGAGCTTGGCCGCGAGGGCGTCCGCCTGCTTGAGAACGTTCTTCTCGGTGAGGTAGCTGTAGTCGCCGTCGGGGTTCAGTCCGGGGTACTTCGAGGACTGCATGCTCCAACTCGACCAGCCCATGTAGGGCTTGGCCGCGACCGCCTCGGCGCCGACGCCTGCGTCGGCGGCGGACGTGGTCGTGGACTTGGTCGTGGGAGTGGTGGCGGTGGGGGTGGCGGCCTGGGCTGCCGGGAGGGTCGTCGCCATGGCCGCGGTGAGGGCCACGACGAGCACGGCTCTTGTGGAGCGACGGGCAGGGGTTCCGGGGGCGTACGAGGATGACCTCATGGGTCGGACCTCCAGTGATGAGTTCGGCTCTGCGCGGGTGCGGGTGCGGTGGGGAAGTGGTGCGGTGGGGCGGGAACTTCCTTGGAGGCCAAGGATCTTGACGGCTCGTCAGGAGTTCGTCAGAAGTTGGTCAGAAGTTGCGGCGGCTCATCCCTGGCCGCGGGTCGGACCACTGATGAAGGACTGGATGGCGGTGGCCGCGGCTCCGCGCGCCCACTCGTCGAAGGGCAACGGGCGTGTCAGCAGGTCGCATTGGGCGGCCGTGCCGAAGGCCGACGCGGTGAAGGCGTCGCGGATCTGCTCGGCGAACAGGTCGTACGCGGCGAGGCCCTCGCCCGAGATGATCACGCGTTGGGGGCCCATGAGGTTGGCGACGGTCGCGATGGCCCGGCCGATCGCCTCCCCGGCCCGCGCGTACACCTCGCGGGCTCCGGGGTCGCCCCGGCGGGCCAGGTCGACGGCCTGCGCGGCGTCCGCCACCGGCAGACGGGTCGCCTCGCGCACGGCGGCGACGATCGCGGGATCCGCGGCGATGGCCTCGGCGCACCCGCGGTTTCCGCAGTGGCACGGCGGTCCCGTCGGGTCGATGACCACGTGCCCGATCTCGCCGGCCACGCCGTACGCGCCCGAGACGACCTTGCCGTGCACGACCAGGCCGCAGCCGATGCCCGCACCGACCGTCACCACCGCGAAGTCGGAGAGACCGACACCCGCGCCGAACCACTGCTCGGCGACGGTCAGGGCCCGGACGTCGTTGTCGACGGTGACCGGCAACCCGGTCGTCATCTCCATGAGTTCGGCGAGGGGAAGGTCGCGCCACTCCAGGAAGGGCGAGAAGCGCACCTCTCCGGCGGCGCGGTCCACATCGCCGGAGACGGCGACGCCGAGCCCCTGGACCCGGACGCCGAACCCGTCGGCCTCCGCGAGGAGTTCCTGTGCGAGGGCGGCGACCGAGGCGAGCACGGCCTTCGGTTCGCGGTCGTCCAGGGGTACGTGCCGGGCGACGCGGATCCGGCAGCACAGGTCCGTCAGTACGGCGATGATCTCGTTGCCGGTGATCTTCACGCCGATGAACAGGGCCCGTCCGCCGTCCACCCGTACGGGGTTGGCGGGCCGTCCCAGGGACGGGCGTGCCTCGTCCCCCGCGTCCTCCACCAGGTACCCGGCCTCCATCAACGGCCGGACCGCCTTCGTGACCGCTGCCGCCGAAAGGCCGGCCCGGCCGGCCATGTCCGACCGGGTGAGCGGGCCGTGGGACAGCACGGTGGTGAAGATCTGGGCAGCGGCCGGCGTGTGTGCCGGGAACGCCTCCGTACCAGGAGTCGAGCGCATGCCCGGAACCTAGGTCCGTTCTTTTCCGCCGTCAATAAAAGAAGCAAGGATCCTTTGAAGAGGGGGGATTTGACGCTTTGGCCCTACGGATGCACCCCATCACCGGATATCGCACCGGCACTTGCCCGGCACCGCCCCCGCTCCTGCGTGTGGTCCATGGTCTCCTGGCATGCTGCCTCCATGCCGATACCGACTGGGCCCCGCCCGCCCGTTGCCACTTCGCTCGCTCCGGTCGACGGTCTGCGGATCCAGGCGCGTCGGCTCACCCAGGAGGTGCGCGGAGCGGGGCGCGTGCTGGACGACGTGTCCCTCGACATCTCACCCGGGCGAATCGTCGTGATCGCCGGCAGCAGCGGCGCGGGCAAGACGGTACTGCTGGAGACGCTCGCGGGACTGCGGTCGGCCGGCGAAGGTTCCGTACTGCACGACGGGACTCAACCGGGCCCGCCCGGACCGGAGTTCGGGTTCGTGCCGCAGGAGGACATCCTGCACCGCGACCTCCCGCTCCACCGGACGCTGGTGTACGCGGCGGGTTTGCGGATGCCACCGGGGACGTCGGCCGAGTCGGTCACCGCGGCCGTGGACCGGGTCCTGGACACGCTGGCGTTGACGCACCGGGCCGGTACGCCTGTCCGTGCACTCAGCGGCGGCGAACGCAAACGGGCAAGCATCGCCGCCGAGTTGCTCACCAGACCGCGGGCACTCTTCCTCGACGAACCCACCTCCGGGCTCGATCCGGTCACCGGGGCGGCCCTGTTGCGGACCCTGCGCGCCCTCGCCGAGCACGGCACCACCATCGTCCTGACCACCCATGTCCTCGCGGACCTCCTCCGCGGCGACGACGTCGTGTTCCTGGCCCCGGGCGGACAGGTCGCGTACACGGGTGAACCGGGCGCCCTGTGCCGGGAGTTCGGGGTCGGTACGGTCGAGGAGGTGTACGAGGCGGTGGCCGGCGGCGCGCGTGTCGAACCCCCGGTGTCACCTGTAGAGCCCGCGGAGTCCGAGGACGGCACGGTTCCCCCTGAGCGGCCGGGGCCACGGCCGCGCGTCGGCGCCGTACGCCAGTGGTCGCTGCTCACCCGACGCGGCACCGCACTCCTGCTGCACAACCGGCTCTCGGTCGCCGTGCTGGCCGGTTCACCCGTGATGATCGTGGCGATGTTCGCGGTGCTGTTCCGCGCGGGAGCGTTCGATCCGGCGGACCCGGATCCGGGGTCGACGGCGATGATCATGTTCTGGATCGCGTTCGGCGCGTTCTTCTTCGGGCTGACGTACGGCCTGTTGCAGATCTGCACCGAACTGCCCGTGCTCCGCCGCGAATGGCTGGCCGGGCTGCGGATCGGCCCGTACGTGGCGTCCAAGCTCACCACCATGCTCCCGGTACTGGCCGCCGCGGACGCCCTGCTCCTCGCCGTCCTGCGCGCCCTGGACCGGCTGCCCGCGGCGGGCTGGGACACGTACGTCTCGCTGTTCGTGTCGAGCGTGCTGGCCTCGGCCGCCGCGCTGGCCCTCGGGCTGCTCGCCTCCGCCGCCGTGACGGACCCGGGGCAGGCGACACTCGTGCTGCCGCTGCTCTGCTTCCCACAGGTGCTGTTCTCGGGGGCGTTCGTGCCGGTGCCCCGGATGACGGCGGCGGGAGACGCGATCAGCTTGGCGATGACCAACCGCTGGGCGTTCGAGGCGCTGGGCAGCGGTATCGGCCTGGAGCCGCTGTGGCGCGACGGTGCCTCCCGGCTGGGGCCACCGCTGCTGGACTCGTACGGTGACTCGTTCGCGCATCCCGCAAGCCGGGGCTGGCTGATCCTGGCCGGGTTCGCCCTGCTGTTCCTGGCGGCGACGTGGGCCGTGCTGGTGCGCAAGTGCCGGAACGGGGTGGTGCGGGGGCGGGCGGGAAGGTGAGCCGGCGCCCGTCAGCCGCTCAGCAACCCGCCCTCGCCTCCAGTCCGGCCGCCCCGGGCACCCGGTCCCGGTAGGTCTCCCGTACGAACGTCAGGAACGTCTCGATGTCCCTGGGCTGTGACGACAGGCCGAGCGAGATCCGGACGGCGCCCGCCGACGGCAGGCGCAGCAGCTCCAAGTACTCCTCCAGGGAGGCGACTTGGCGGCGTGCGGCCGAGCGCAGCCGACGCGGTGCCAGGGCGAAGGCCGCCTCGCCCGCGCCCGGGTTGCAGAAGCAGCCGGTGCGCAGCGAGATCCCTCGCCGGGCGCTGTCGCGGGTGACGACCCGTTCGTCGATGACACGGCCGTCGGCACCCAGCAGGTTCATCGCGACCGTTCCGCCGCGGGACACGAGGTCGACGGGGCCGTACGTCCTGACCATCGGTGAGCCGTCGCCGTGCCGCAACTCCCGTAGACCTGCGAGGAGTTGACCGGTCAGTGCGGTGACGTGGGCGTGCACGCGGTCCATGCCGATGTTGTCGATCCACTCCAGTCCGGCCGTCACGTCGGGGACGGACAGGAAGTTGACCGTGCCGTCCTCGAAGGCCGCCTCGTCGTCCGCGAGGACGTGCCACTGTGCCTGCGCGCTGACCGCGTAGATGGTGCCGCCGGAGAACCAGGGGCGTCGCAGCCTCGCGAGCGCGTCCCGGCGGGCGATCAGGCTGCCGACGCCGGTGGGGTGGCCGAAGACCTTGTACCAGCTGACGACCGTGAAGTCGGGGTGGTACCGACTCAGGTCGAGGGTGTTGGCCGGTACGTACGCGGCGGCGTCGAGCAGGACGTCGTAGCCGCGTGCCTGGGCCGCCGCGATCCAGGTGAGCGGGTGCTGGACGCCGGTGAAGTTGCTCTGTGCCGGGTAGGCGAGCAGGCCGTGCGGGCGCTCGCCGGCGCGGCTCCGCCAGGGGCCCGGGCCACGTCCGAGTCGGGGGCCGCGTTCGCGCGCGGGCAGGGCGGCTCTCAGCCGCTGCTCGTCCATCCGCAGCCCGGGGCCGCTCACCGGCACGTACGCAGTGGTCGCGCCGCGCGAACGGGCGTACTCCCGCAGGCCGTTGACCGAGTTGTGGTTGTCCAGGGACATCACGAGCCTGCTGCGGCGGGTGAAGGGGTACGCCTCGCCGACCAGTCGCAGCGCGCCGGTCGCGTTGGCGGTGAAGATCACGGCGTACTCGGCCGGGTCCGCGTTGAAGTGGCGGAGCACCGCGCGGCGGGCCTGGGACAGCAGCTCTCCCGAGGCGCGCGAGGCCGGGCTCTCGGAGTGCGGGTTCCCGAAGAGTCCGCCGGTGATGCGGGCGGCGCTTCCCCGCACGAGCGAGGTCGGCGGAAGGCCCGATCCCGTGTGGTCGAGGTAGGTGTGCCCGCCGGCGTCGAGGTAGTCGAAGTCCTCGTCCCGTAAGTCCGCCAAGTCCCCTGCGTGGGCGTCGTCTTCGGGTATGTGGCCGGTGGTCTGCGCCTTGTCCACTGATCCTCCCGCATGAGAGGCCCGGCCCGTCCCCGAGTCCTGGGCCGGGCACGGTCTCCCAACATCATGCTGCTATTCGTCCCGGTGGGAAGGGGTTGCCGGGAATCGGCGCGATCGTGCCGCCGGGGCCGGAGCGACCCGGTCAGTCAGAGGGTGCCGACGGGCTCGGCCAGGACGGTGGTGACTCCGCGTGCGCGCAGTTCGGCAAGGATGCCGGGGTCGGCCGTCTCGTCCGTGACCAGGGTCCAGCCCTCGGGGAGGGTGGCCCAGGCGTGGAAGGGGCGGCGGCCCAGTTTGGCGGCGTGGGCGAGTACGTAGACGTGGTCGGCACGGCGGGCCATGAGTTCCTTGAGGCGGGTCTGGCGCAGATCGGCCTCGCAGATCCCGTGCTCCGGCGAGACGCCGTCGGTGCCGAGGAAGACCCGGTCGAAGGTGAGCCGTTCGAGGGCGGCCTCGGTCAACGGGCCGACGAAGCCCTGGCTGAGGGGTCTGAGGGTGCCGCCGAGGCACTCGACGTGCACCGTCTCGACGTCGGCGAGTTCCTGAAGCGCCGTCAGTCCGGTGGTCGCGATGGTCACGTCCTTGGCCGTACGCAGTTCGTGTGCGAGCGCACCGACCGTGGAGCCCGCGTCGAGGAGCAGCGTCTCGCCCGGCTGGACCTGGGCCGCCGCCCAGCGGGCGATGGCACGCTTGGCGTCGTAGGCCTCGCCGGTGCGCTGGCGCAGCGAGGCCTCCGGGTGCGCGGACAGGGCCATCGCGCCGCCGTACGTACGGGCGAGCCGTCCGTCGGTGGTGAGCCTGGCGAGGTCGCGGCGAATGGTGGAGGCCGTGACGCCGAACAGCTGGGAGAGTTCCTCCACGCTGGTCAGGCCGGTGGTGGTGGCGAGCTGGACGATCCGGTCGCGCCGGGCCTTGGAGCCGATCGCAGACATCAGTCTCTGTCCTCTGGTGTCCTGTGGTGCCGATGGTGCCGACGGGCCGGGGTCAGCGGGCGGCGGCCGGAGCGGATGACATCTCGGCGGCCTGGCGCAGCGCCTCGACCATGCTACCGGCCTCGGCCCGGCCGGTTCCGGCGATGTCGAAGGCGGTGCCGTGGTCGACGGAGGTGCGGATGACCGGCAGGCCCACGGTGAGGTTGACGCCCGCCTCGATGCCGAGGACCTTCACCGGGCCGTGGCCCTGGTCGTGGTACATGGCGACGATGAGGTCGTAGTCGCCGCGCCCTGCGAGGTAGAAGGCGGTGTCGGCGGGGAGCGGGCCGCGCGCGTCGATGCCGTCGGCGCGCAGGACCTCCAGGGCGGGGACGATCTTCGTCTCCTCCTCGCCGTAGCCGAACAGACCGTTCTCGCCCGCGTGCGGGTTGATACCGCACACCCCGATCACGGGCGCGTCGACTCCTGCTCGGACCATCGCGTCATGGCCGCGGCGCACGGTGCGCTCGACGAGTCCGGGCTCGATCCGGTTGACGGCGTCGATCAGACCGATGTGCGTGGTGACGTGGATGACCTTCACCTTGGGCGTGGACAGCATCATCGACACCTCCTCGACGCCGGTGAGATGGGCGAGGAGTTCGGTGTGGCCGGGGTAGAGGTGTCCAGCTGAGTGCAGGGCCTCCTTGTTGAGCGGCGCGGTGCAGATGCCGTGGACGTCGCCGTTCAGGGCGAGTTCGGCGGCGACCCGGATGTACTGGTACGCGGCGTCGCCGGCCTTCGCCGAGAGGGCGCCCCAGGGGAGGTCGGCCGGGAGCAGGCCGAGGTCGACGACGTTGATGCGGCCGGGCGTGAACTCGGCCTGGGCGGGGCCGTCGATGGTCACGATGTCGCAGGTGACGCCCAGGATGCGGGCCGCCTCGCGGAGGCGTTCGGCGTCGCCGATGACGACGGGGCGGCAGCCGCGCAGGGTGTCGACGTTCAGCAGGGCCGGGACGATGACCTCCGGTCCGATGCCGGCGCCGTCGCCCATGGTCACCGCGATGATCGGGAGCGGACGTCCGGCGGTGCCGGTCTGCTCGGCGGGCGCGGCGGTGGGGGCTGCGTTCACGTGGGTTCTCCTAGCGGGGCGGGCTGGACGGATGGGGCGACCGGCCGGCCGGAGGGCGG
>NZ_LIQZ01000395.1 GCF_001418655.1 Streptomyces phaeochromogenes
GGGTTGGTGGGGGGAACAGTCATGGGGCTTCCTTAGGTGTTCCTGGTCGTTCCTGACGGCGGCGGGGCGTACAGGCCCACACGCCAGCCATGCTTGAAGACTCAACGGAGCATAGGGGTTCCGGTTACCGGCCCTGTCCGCGCCCCTCGATAAAGTCCCCGGATGCACTCCTCCCCCTCCTCCCCCGCACGTCTCGTCCATGAATTTCATCTGGCCTTCGGACTCGACGCCCGCACGACACCCACAGAGGTCTCCCCGGAACTCGCGGCCCATCGCGGTGAGTTGCTGGCGGAGGAGGCCGCCGAGGTGGCCGAGGTCTCGGTCGCCGGGCCGCTCGACCGGCTGGCGCACGAGCTCGCGGACGTCGTGTACGTCGCGTACGGCACCGCGCTCGTCCACGGCATCGACCTGGACGCGGTCATCGCCGAGATCCACCGCGCCAACATGACGAAGCTGGGGCCCGACGGGCGGGTCAGCCGCCGGGCCGACGGCAAGGTCCTCAAGGGGGACCACTACCGGGCTCCGGACGTGTCGGACGTCCTGCGGAACCAGGGTTGGGAGTCTCCTCGGTCCTCCGCCTGAGCAACTCGGCCCGTCGGCCCGAGTCTCTTCGGTCCACCGCCTGAGCAACTCGGCCCGCCCGCCGGGGAAATCTCCGCACACGGTGATTGACACGTGCACGCAACGCTCGGGAAAACACCGCTTCCTACGGTCGGCGGCGAGCGCCGATCACCGACCCGCAAGGAGCCGTGCCACCCGTGAAGATCGCCCACCGTACAACCGCCCTGCTCTGTTCGTTCGCCGTAGCCGCGGGAGTCTCGCTGGCCGGCGCGAGCGCCCATGCCGATGAGAGGAAGGACCAGCCCGAAGTGGCGGTGATCGGCACGGGCGGGACCATCTCCGGCGTCAGCACGAACCGCGTCTCGTTCCAGGACTACAAGTCGGGGCAGCTCGCGATCTCCAAGATGGTGGACGAGCTGCGGCCGGAGGTGAACGGGCTGGCCAAGGTGACGACCGAGCAGTTCGGGAACAAGGGGTCGAGCGGGTACTCCATCGCGGACTACCGCAAGCTCACCGCGTCCGTGGACGCCGCGCTGAAGAAGAGCGACGGCGTCGTGGTCACCACCGGTACGGACACGATGGAGGAGTTCGCGTACTGGCTCGACCTGACCGTGCGCAGCGACAAGCCGGTCGTCCTCACCGGCTCGATGCGGCCGTGGACCGTCATCGGCACGGACGCGCCGGCCAACCTCTACAACGCCATCAAGCTCGCCGCGAGCCGCAAGACCAAGTGCTACGGGACCGTCGTCATGCTCAACGACGAGATCCAGGCGGCCCGGGAAGTCCGCAAGACCAACGCACTGCGCATGGACACCTTCGAGAGCGGGCGTTCCGGGGTGCTCGGCGCCGTCGACCAGGACAACATCCGGCTCAACCGGGCACCGGCCCGCGTCCAGAAGTGCGGCAAGAGCGCCTGGCGCACGCCCTTCGACCTGGACCGGATCGTCGGCAAGGTGAGCGCCAAGGAGAGCAAGCCGCTGCCGAAGGTGGAGATCGCGTACTCGTACCAGGACGCGGGCGGCGAGGCGATCAAGGCGTTCGCGGACGGCGGCGCCAAGGGGGTCGTGACGGCGGGCACGGGCGCCGGGGGCATATCGCCCGCGATGTCGACCGCGCGGACGGACGCGGTGAAGAAGGGGGTGACGTTCGCGTCGACCACCCGTACCGGATCGGGCGCGGTGTACGACTCGACCGGCACCACCGGCGTCATCGGCGCCGAGGACCTGAGCCCGCAGAAGGCCCGGCTGTTGCTGCTCCTCTCGCTCGCGGCGACGAAGGACGAGAAGCTGATACGGGAGTGGTTCGCGACGCTGGGGACGGCCCAGTTCACCACCCGGTGACGGCCGAGTTCACCACCCGGTGACGGTCGCCGTCGGCCACCAGGTGATGGCCGGCGGCGGCCGGCAACACCTCCCGGAGGACCGGCGGAGGATATTCGGATGCGGCCCCGCAAGCCGGGGCCGCATGATCGGCGGGTTGTCCCTCAACAGCCACCGATTCCCTCGACATCCACCGGTCAGTCCGCGGGAGGCCACCCATGCTGAAGCGCGTCACCGTCCCCACCCTCTTCACGCCGCCCACCTACTCGCACGCCTCCGTCGTCGAGGCGGGCACGCGTCTCGCCTTCCTCGCCGGGTCCGTGCCCCTCAACGCCGACGGCGAGCTCGTCGGCCCGGGCGATCCCGTACGGCAGGCCGAGCGGGTGATCGCGAACCTGGGCGAGCAACTCCGGGCGGTCGGCAGCGACTTCGAGCACGTCGCGTACACCGATGTGTATGTCGTGAGCAGTGACCCCGCGGTGCTCTCCGAGGTGTGGGACGTCGTGGAGGCCTCCCTCCTCAGCGTCGGCCCGCACTCCTCCACCCTCCTCGGCGTCGCGTGCCTGGGCTACACCGGCCAGCTCGTGGAGATCACGGCCACGGCCGTGATCCCGGACGCCGCTTCCGACCAGGCCTAGAGTCCCCTCATGCTGATCGAACACCGTGGGCAGCGCCCCGTCGTCCCGGCCTCTGCGTACGTCGCGCCGACCGCTGTCCTCTGTGGCGCGGTCACCCTCGGCGAACGGGCCCGTGTACTGCACGGCGCCGTACTCACCGCGGAGGACGGGGAGGTACGGACCGGCGAGAACGTCGTCGTCATGGAGAACGCCCTCGTACGGGGACGGCGACGGCACCCCGTGCTCATCGGGAACGCCGTACTCATCGGCCCGCACGCCCACGTCAACGGCGCCCGGATCGAGGACGAGGTCTTCGTGGCCACCGGAGCCTCCGCCTTCCCCGGAGCCGTCGTGGGCGCCGGTTCGGAGCTGCGGATCAACAGCGTGCTGCACGCCAACTCGATCCTGCCGCCCGGCTCGGTCGTACCCATCGGCTGGATCGCCGCCGGCGCCCCGGAAGCCAAACTCTTCGCACCTGGTCAGCACGACGAACTGTGGGAAGTGCAAAGGGAGTTGGACTTCCCGGGCACGGTGTACGGCGTCCCGCGCGGCACCTCCATGCGGGACATCATGGCCCGGCAGGCGGAGCACTTCGCCGCACACCTCGACGACCGCGTCCTCGACGCCGACCCCGACCCCTCGACCGACTGACGTCCCGGCCCAGACCGGACCGGCACGCCACACCCCGGCCGCGCCCGTTCAACCGCGGGCGTTCCGGGTGTTCCGGGTGTTCCGGGCCAGCTCCAGCGCGTAAGACGGCCACCACTGCCCGGCGGTCGGTCCGCCCCGGCAGGTGCCGTCGGACTCGCCCGGGCGCTTGATCCACAGGTAGGCGTCGATCAGCGGGGCGCCCGTGGCGGTGGTCGGCGGTGTTCCCAGGGCCCTGCCCGGCGGGTTGCACCAGGAATCGGTGCCTGTGTAGGGCCCGTTGCCGTTGCGGCTGGTGTCGATCACGAAGTGCTTGCCGCCGAGAGCCGCCGACAGCCGATTCCCGTACGCCGAACTGGCCGCGTCCGTCTGGAAGTTGGAGACGTTCAGCGCGAAGCCGTCGGCGCGGGCGACGCCCGACCGCGTCAGCGGCTCGACCAGTTTCGAAGTGTCCGGCAGCCAGGCGGAGTTGCCCGCGTCGAGGTAGACGCGGGTACCGGGCTGCCGCTTGAGGCGGTCCACGGCGTACGCCAGCAGGGCGTACCGGTCCTCGGCCACGACCGAGGAGCAGCCCGCCACCGTCTGTGCCACGGCGTCCGGTTCGACGATCACGTACGCGTCCCGGTCGCCCAGCCCCGTCGCGAACTCGTCGACCCACTTCCGGTAGCCCGCGGCGTTCCAGGCCCCGCCTCCCGAGTACGACCCGCAGTCGCGGTGCGGGATGTAGTACGCGACGAGTACGGCCGTACGTCCCTGTCGTGCGGCGGCGCTGGTACGGGCCCGCACCACCGCCCGGGACGCGGGGCCGTTGAGCCACTCGGCCTGGGGACGGGTGGCGATCCGGTCCATGAGCAGGGCGTCCGCGGTCCGCCCGGTAAGGCGCCATTCGGCGGCCTGCAGGGCGGCGCGGGACCGGGGATCGACCCAGAAGGACTCCACGGGACCGGGCCCCCTCACCTGCGGCCCGCCTCGCCCGGCAGGACCGACGCCCGGCACTCCGCGCGCACCCGATACCCCGCCTGCGTCCGACACCTCACGTGCACCCGAAGTCCCGGCGCCCCACACACCCGCCGACGCGACGACCACCAGAGCGGCAAGCACGACAGCGACCACCCGGCCCCGGACACCAGCAACCAACCGGAGACGGGCACGGGTGGCACAGGCACGGGTGACACAGGCAACCAACCGGACACAGGCACCCACACCAGCGACCACGACCGACTCCGTTCCCACCGCCGGAGGCAACGGCGGCGACTCCTCCGCGGGGCACCGCCCACGTACCGGCGCCGCTCCCCCGGAGTCTGCGGTCAGCCGCGCCCGGCCAGCCCGTTCGCCGCTCGGGGGTGGAGAGAATCACTCCGACGGCGGCCCCCAAGTACGCCGCTTCGGCAGGGGCTTGGCATAGCTCCCCGCCCGGCTCGTCGTCAGGCCCAGCGACACCAGCGACTCGGCGAGTTTCACCGCCGCGCCCACCCCGTCGACGACCGGCAGCCCCAGCTTTTCCCCCACCGCCCGCTGCAGCCCGGTCATCCCGGCGCACCCGAGCACCAGGACCTCGGCGCCCGCGTCCCGGGCCCGCTCGGCGGCGGCCACGAAGGCCGCTTCCGTTCGCTCGGAGTCGCCGAGGTCGAGGACACCGAGCCCGGTGCCCACGACGGCGGCACAGTGCTGGGCCACCCCGGCCCCGTACAGGCTGTCCTCGATCTGCCCGGCCGACCGCTCCAGCGTGGTGACGACGCCGTACCGCCGCCCGAGCAGGCACGCGAGATGAGCGGCGGCCTCGGTGATGTCGACGACGGGTACGTCCACGAGTTCCCGTACGCCCTCGCGCCCGTGTTCCCCGAAGCCGGCCATGACGACGGCGTCGTACGGACCCTCGTACGTCCGCAGGGTGTCGATGACGGCAGCCGCGGAGAGATAGCTGTCGAGCCAGCCCTCGGCGGACTCGGGTCCCCAGGCGGGAGTGAGTCCGAGCACGGTGGTGCCCGGGCCTGCTGCGGCCCGGGCACCTCGCACGATCTCCTCGGTCATCCCCTGCGTCGTGTTGCAGTTGGTGACGACGATCCGCACGCTCAGCCCTCCACGGGAGCCGAAGCCGACGCCGGCTCGGTGACAGGGGCGGGGGCCGCGGCGCGCTCGGAGCGGCACAGGAGCGCGTACAGTCCGGCGGCCAGCGCCGTCCCGATGAACCACGAGTACGGGGCGACCTCGCTGAACGTCGTCACCAGGGCGAGCACCGCCGAGACCGCCGCAGCGGGCAGGAACGCCCACAGGGCCTTGGGGTTGACGCCCTTGCGGTAGTAGTAGCGGGATCCGGGCTCGGCGTTGAAGAGCTCGTCGACGTCGATGCGGCCGTGCTTGACCCAGAAGTAGTCGAGCATGATCACACCGAACAGCGGGCCGAGGAAGGCGCCGAGACCGCCGAGGAAGTACTGGACGACCGTGGGGTTGGAGAAGAGGTTCCACGGGGTCACCACCAGCGCGGCCACCGTGCTGATCAGGCCGCCGACCTTGAAGGTGATCTTCTGCGGCCAGACGTTGGCCAGGTCGTACGCGGGCGAGACGAAGTTGGCGACGATGTTGACGCCCATGGTGGCGATGGCGAAGGTCAGCGCGCCCAGCACCAGGACCCAGGTGTTGCCGATCTCGGCGACGAGGTGGGCCGGGTCGGTGATCGCCTTGCCGAACACCTCCAGCGAGCCGGCCGTCACGATGACCGACACGATCACGAAGGCGGTCGAGTTGATGGGCAAGCCCCAGAAGTTGCCGCGCTTGACCGTCCTGTAGTCGGGCGCGAAGCGCGAGAAGTCGCAGAAGTTGAGCATCAGCGTGCCGTACGTGGCGAGGATCAGCCCGATCGCGCCGAACCACTGGCGCCACTGCTCACCGACGGAGACCGGGTTCGGAGTCGTCGTGAGCGAGATGGTCCAGTCGGCCTTGGCGAGGATCCAGATCGCGAGGGCGATCATGACGAGCCAGATGGCCGGACCGCAGAAGTCCTGGAACTTCCGTACGGATTCCATGCCCTGGCTGATGATCAGCGCCTGGAGCAGCCACAGCGAGAGGAAGGACACCCAGCCGAGCGCGTCGAGGCCGAGGAAGGAGCTGTGGGTCCAGGACTCCAGGCCGGGCCAGGCCGCGAGCAGCATGATGTTGACGGCGACGGAGGCCAGATAGGTCTGGATGCCGTACCACATGATGGCGATGACGGCCCTGATCAGGGCCGGGATGTTGGCGCCCCAGACCCCGAAGCTGATCCTGCTGATCACGGGAAAGGGCACACCGTGGCTCTGTCCGATCTTCCCCATCCAGTTCATGCCGACGTAGATGAGCACGAAGCCGACGAGCAGGGACGTGAAGATCTGCCAGACGTTCATGCCCAGGACCAGCAGGCCCGCCGCGAACGTGTAGTTGCCGAGGTTGTGGACGTCGGACATCCACATGGCGAAGAGGTCGAAGACCTTCCAGTTCCGCTTGCCCGCGGGCGCGAGGTCTTCGTTGGTGAGCCGGGGATCGGGGACGAACGCCGGAGTGCCGGTGGCTGTGGCTGGATCGGCGAGGGACACAAGGCCTCCATGAGCGAGGGGACGACGGGAGGACTGCGGGGAGTGCGGGTGCGAGGGCGGGTGCCGGTGCGGGTTCGAGGAGAGTGAGGGGACAGGGACGGGGACGGGGAGCGTGCGGGGTGGGGCGTGGAGGGGAACGTAGGGAGGCTGAGGCCTGAGGCCCGGGGAGCAGCCGCTTGCAGTTTTGGTATACCAAACTGAGGTCATAGTCTCGCCGCCGACGACATCTCGCCATGTCCGTACGGTTACAGCTCGGTAAAACCGTCCCTGGTTCGGCGAGGATGGACCCATGACAACGGTGGAACCGCTGGGGGCGGTGCGCGAGCGGGTCCTCAGCTCGCTGCGGCAGGAGATCATCGCCGGGCGGCTGCTGCCCGGCGACCGGCTGGTCGAGCGGGAGCTGGCCGAGCGGTTCGGGGTCTCCCGCGTACCGGTCCGCGAGGCGATCCGGGCCCTGGTCACCGAGGGCTTCGTCCTCTTCGAGACCCCGCGCCGCACGGTCGTACGCCACCTGACCCCGACGGACGTCGCGGAACTCTTCGAACTGCGCGAGGCCCTGGAGGTGTACGCCACCGGGCTGGCCGCGCAGCGCGCCACCCGGGCCGACCTCGCCGAGCTGGAGGAGCTCCTCGACCGCGCGGCGGACGCGACCCGCGCGGACGACGCGGAGGCGATCACCGACATCAACACCCGTTTCCACGACCGGATCCTGGCGATGGCCGGCAACAGCCTGCTGATCTCCGTGATGGAGCCGGTCGACGGCCGACTGCGCTGGCTCACCCGCCAGAACGAGGAGTGGCCCCAACTCCTCGCCGAACACCGCGAGTTGTACGCGGCCATCGCCTCCGGCGACCGTGAGCTGGCCCGCGCCCACGCCCTGGCCCACGTACAGGCCAACTACCGCTCGACGGTGCGCCACCTCTTCGGCGACAGCGACCCCGGCCCCGCCGCCCATTCCACTGCCAACTCCGGCTCCGGCTCGGGCTCCGAGGGAGAAGCGTGACCGTCCGTACGGCCATCGGTGCGGCGAGGACCCGTCCCTGCACGCTCGTCGTCTGCCGCGGCTGCTGCTGCGGTGACGCCCGCAAGTACCCGGACTACGACCACGAGTGGCAGCTGGACCGGCTGCGCGCCGCGGCCGAGGCCTCCGACGGCCGCCTCGCGGTCCGTACGACGGACTGCCTCGGCCCGTGCGATCAAGCCAACATCATCGTCGTACAGCCGTCGGGCGAGGGCCGCAGGCGAGGCGGCCGGCCCGTCTGGATCGGCTGGTCGATGGGCGACGACTGCACCGACGAGATACTCCGCTGGGCGCAGGCCGGCGGCCCCGGTGTCGCCCCTCCCCCGGCCACCCTTGAGCTGCAGTTCGTGCAGTCGGCGGGCGAACGGGACCGGGCGCGACGCTGAGCGCTCCGCGGGAACGCGGGAACCGGCGCTGCGGGGCGTCCGTTGCTGGTCGCGCGCGGCTCTAGCCCTCGTACGGTCGGGTCGGCAGGTCCGCCGCCTTCGCCGCCGTGCGCAGCACGCTTCGCAGCATCTCGGGGGTGAGCCGCCCCGTGAAGGTGTTGCGCTGGCTGACGTGGAAGCAGCCGAAGAGCTCCAGCGGCCGGTCGGGGCCGTCCAGCGTGACCCGTGCCCCGTGTGCAAAGGCCGGCCGGGGCCGGGGCACCGTCCACCCCGCCCCGGCGAACGCGGGCAGCGCGGCCTGCCAGCCGAAGGCACCGAGCACGACGACCGCGCGGAGGGTGGGCCTGAGCAGCCGCAGCTCGCTCACCAGCCAGGGCCGGCAGGTGTCCCGCTCCTCCGGCGTCGGCTTGTTGGCGGGCGGCGCGCAGTGCACGGGCGAGGTGACGCGTACGCCGTGCAGGGCCAGCCCGTCGTCGCTGCTCACGGAGGTGGCCTGGGACGCCAGCCCCACCTCGTGCAGCGCCGCGTACAGCACGTCCCCGGACCGGTCTCCCGTGAACATCCGCCCGGTCCGGTTCCCGCCGTGTGCCGCGGGCGCGAGTCCGACCACCAGCAGCGAGGCGTCCGGCGGCCCGAAGCCCGGCACCGGGCGGCCCCAGTACGTCCAGTCCGCGAAGGCGGCCCGTTTCGTGTGGGCCACCTCCTCCCGCCAGTCGACCAGCCGCGGGCAGGCCCGGCACCCGGCGATCCGCTCGTCCAGCTCGGCCAGGCCGTACTCCTGCTCCATGCCCCCCACGGTATGCCCGGCGGAAAACGGTTCCGGCTGCCGGCCCGTCGAGGACTAAGGTCGGACCATGGCTTCAGGGACTCAGGGCAACGGCAATGACGGGACCGGCGCGGGCGGCTCCGACGCCGCCGTGGCCGACGCGAAGGCAGCCGCGAAAGCGGCGGCGCCCTCGACCGGTGAGACCGTGCGCGTCGACAGCTGGATCTGGTCCGTGCGCCTCGTGAAGACCCGTTCGATGGGTGCCACCGCCTGCCGCGGAGGCCATGTGCGGGTGAACGGCGAACGCGTCAAGCCCGCGCACACCGTCCGCGTCGGCGACGAGGTCCGGCTGCGGCACGACGGCCGGGAGCGGGTCGTCGTCGTGAAGCGTGTGATCCGCAAGCGGGTCGGCGCGGCGGTCGCCGCCGAGTGCCTCGTCGACAACAGTCCGCCGCCTCCGCCTCGCGAGGCCGTCGCCCCGGCGGGTGTCCGCGACCGGGGTACGGGACGGCCCACCAAGCGGGATCGGCGCGAACTGGAACGGCTGCGGGGGCTTGGCGCACCTGATGGCGGCCCCGGGGCACCTACGTCTTGACCCTGCCCTGGCGGGACGAAGGCGAGAGTGGGTGCAGGTGCGCCGGGTGCGGGCCGTCCGTGGCCGGTCGCGCAGTTCCCCGCGCCCCTTTGGGCGCGCTCAGGAGCGTCGGAGGCAGAAGATCAGCCTCGGCAGCTCGGCCGCATCCCTCCGCCGTGCCCAGGCTATGAGCGCCAGCGGAAGTATCAGGATGACCGGGGTCGCCGCGTTCTCCCCTCCGAACACGGTGATCTGCGTGATGAACGCGCCCACCATCAGCGCGCCCAGCGACACCGCCGCCACCGACGAGAGCACCGGGATCAACAGGGCGACGGCACCTGCCAGTTCGAGCGCCCCGATGCTGTACATCCCCGCGCTGCCCCAGCCCATCTCGTTGAACCCCTCGGCGGCCGAAGGGTGCGCGATGAGCTTGGGCAGCGCGCTCGCGAACGCGTAGAAGAGGGCGAGCAGCACCTGCAGTCCCCGCAGAGCGAGGCGGGCACGACGGCCACGGGCGGTCGGCGACTCGGCGATGACGGGGCCGGAGCCTGAGCCGGAGGTGACGGTAGCGGTGGTTTCGAACATGGGGATCTCCTGTGTGAAGCGGTGCGCGTTGCTGTCACAGAGGAAGACCGGCCCGGTGTCCGAAACTCATCGCCGCACGAAGAATTCGTTGCCCCACAAAGGGACTTCGCCCTCTTCAGGCCGTCAGGTCATCACGCCGGCACCGCCCGAACCCACACCCGGTCCTCCGTCAGATACCGGTCGACCTTCAGCCCCGACTCTCCCAGCGCCTCCTCGAACGCCTCCTTCGTGAGCGGCCGGGCGAGGAACGTCTGCGTCCACACCGCGTCCGGGAACACATACTCCGCCCGCACCGAGTTGATCCCGTTCCCGACCGGCTCCGCGGACAGTATCCGGATGGTGAAGCCGCTCGGGTCCTGCCGCTCGCGCGGCAGATTCGTGTGGTAGTCCTCCCCCTCGCGCTGGATCAGCACGCACCCGTCGTCCGCGACATGGCTCCGGCAGGCGTCGAGAATCCCGCGCCGCACCTCGTCGTCTCCGTCGTGCACGAGGAACGACGCGAGCATCACCACGTCGAACTTCTCCCCCGCCAGGTCGAGCGTCTCTATGGGGCCGCATATCGTGCGCGCCCCACGCACCCGCTCCAGCATCTCGGCCGACTCGTCCACGGCCGTCACCGTGAAGCCCCGCTCCAGGAGCGGGTGGGTCATACGCCCCACACCGCTGCCCAGTTCGAGAATGTGCGCCCCCGCCGGCACCGCCCCGGCGATGATGTCCGGCTCGTCCCCGACGGACAGCCGCGAGTACAGCTCCACCGCGCAGCCGTCCGGCGTGATGGCGCCGGGTCCTGTCCCTTCGTGTCCCTCACGCATCTCGATCGTCATACCAGCCCAACGGCCCGTGCCCGCCGCGCCGTTCCCACCACCGCCCACACCACCCGTTCGAGTGACACCGCGAACTGGCCAGGAACTGAACGGTAGTTGACCGCGAATGGCGTGAGCCGGTCACAATCCTTTCGGTTGCTTGGGTTGCTTGGGTTGCTTGGGTTGCTTGGGTTCTTTCGGATCCTTCTGTCACCACGCGAACCAGCCGTGTCCGCCGTACCAGTGGCCGCCCGCCCGCAGATGGTCCACGACCGCCCGCTCGACCCTGGTCCGCCGCGGCAACTCCTCCACCGGCAGGTCCGGGTCGCCGAAGACGAATCCCACGGGACCCTTGTCGTCCGCCTTCGTCTCCTCGTACGCGATCCGGAACCGCTCCTGGAAGCTCACGATGTTGGAGTCCGCCGGAAGGTACCGCTGCAACTGCCGGTCGAGCAGCCAGGAGTGGCATTCCGCGACCGCGTAGCGCTCGTCCGGATAGTGGCGGGCGAAGAACTCCCGTGCCAGGTCCAGCGACTGGTCGCAGGCCTCTGGTGACAGAGGTCCCCGGAAGTCGGCGATGTGCACGCTCAGACAGAGGTCTCCGGGGCCGGTGTCGAGTCCCGCGGCCGAGGCCGCCTCCCCCGTGTGGCCGCCGAGTCGCGCGCGCTGGAACTGCAGCCGCCCCAGCTGGTACAGCTCCCCGTGGAAGTGCAGCCCGATCCACCAGGGCACCAGCAGCCCGCTGGTGCCGACGCGTCGCCGGTGCACGGCCATGTGCCGGCCCAGGTCGGCGAGGGTGCGCCGGGACACGTCCGCCGGCACGCCCCGCTGCAGGTGATAGGCGCGCACATACGGCAGCGCGGCGACGAAGACGAACACATGGAAGGTGCGGCCCAGCGCTCCGGTGGACTCCGGGAACGCGGGCGGCTCCCACCCTTTGCCGATCTCCCCCATGCCACGTACGAACCGGGCGACGCACCGCCGCAGCAGCGTCATCGCCTCCGGGTCCGCCACCAGCCTGCCGCGCAGCGCGACGAGTTCGTTGACGTACTCGTGCGGCACGGACAGGTCGAGCAGGACGTCCGGCAGCGCGATCGCGTCCGGCAGGACGTCCTCCGCCCGCGGGCCGTCGGGCTCGCCCTCGCTCTCCAGGTCCTTCAGCCATCCGGCGAGCCTCTCGTCCGCCCGCAGCTCCTCCACCAGCACAGTTGCTCCCCGTTCGTCCGCCTCTTGGTGAACGTGCACCACGAAGAGTACGTTTCCCCGTAGGAGTAGTGATCCCGATGCGTACGGGCAGTGAACCGACAACAGCGCGCAGTGTCCTCAGGGCGCGCCTGTGGCTCAGCGTGTGGGGCCTTGTCTGGGCGATCGTCGGGACGGCCGCGTTCGCCGTCGCCGGGCGGCCTGGCTGGGCGATCGCCTGCGGAGTGCTGTGGCTGATCGTCACCGTCGACCTGGCGATGGTCCTGAGGCACATCCGCCAGGGACCCCACTATCAGCCCGGCCCCGACATCCCGCCGTACCGACCACCGGAACACCGCCTCTAGGGCGCGCACTTCAGCGGCCGGCTCTCAGCCTCGCAGCGCCGACGGCCTCGTGTCAGGAGTCGTCCCGCACCCCCAGAACTCGTCCGTGACTCAGGAGTCGAACCGCGCCGCGGCCAGATACTCGGGCTGCGGATCCAGCGCCGCCGCGAGCCTGAAGTGGCGCAGAGCTTGGTCGGAGCGGCCGGAGCGCTCATAGGTGCGGGCGAGCGCGAAGTGCGCGAACGCGTTGTCCGGCTCGCGCTCCAGCACGATGGTGAACTCCAGCTCGGCGGGCCGCAGTTGCGCCGCCGCGAAGAAGGCACGCGCGCGCAGCAGCCGGGCCGCGGTGTTCTCGGGATGTGCGGCAATGACTCGGTCCAGCAGCTTCACCGCACCCCGCGGATCCCGCGCGGCCAGCAACTGCTCGGCGGCACGGAAGTCGATGACATGCGTCTCCGGAGTACGTCCGGTGAATCCGCTGGTCTCGGGCACGGCTGAGTCCTTCCCTCACTGCACGGAATCAACGCCCCCAAGGGGCCCACTATTCCGAGGCGCCCCGGGCCCGCCGGACCAGATCCGCCCACACGTCCCGTACCCGCCGCTGCAGGGCTTCCAGTGGTACGTCGTTGTCGATGACGACGTCCGCGATCTCCAGGCGCTTGTCGCGCGTGGCCTGGGCGGCCATCCGGGCGCGGGCGTCCTCCTCGGTCATACCGCGCAGCCGCACGAGCCGGTCGAGCTGGGTCTCGGGGCTAGCGTCGACGACGATCACGAGGTCGTAGAGCGGTGCGAGGCCGTTCTCGGCGAGCAGGGGGACGTCGTGCACGACCACGGAGTCCTCCGCGGCGGCCTCTTCGAGCTCGTGGGAGCGGGCGCCCACCAGGGGGTGCACGATCGAGTTCAGCACGGCGAGCTTCTCGGCGTCCGCGAAGACGATCGACCCGAGTCTGGGCCGGTCCAGGCTGCCGTCCTCGGCGAGCACGCCCTCACCGAAGGCGTCCACGACCGCTGCGAGCCCCGCGGTGCCCGGCGCCACGACCTCCCGCGCGATCCTGTCGGCATCGATCAGTACGGCGCCCTGCTCCACGAGCAGCCGCGACACCTCACTCTTACCGGCCCCGATCCCACCGGTCAGACCAACCTTCAGCATGCCCACGAGCTTAGGCCCCACCACCGACAAGCCCCCGGCCGGGCGCCCCCGAAGGGGCGCGGGGCTGTGTCCACATACGGCTCCGCCGCGTGAACGCGCCCAGCCCCAACCAATCCGCAGACGGAAGCCGGGATCAAAACGAAGCGACTACGCGTCGCCCTCCCGCTCCGCCAGGAACTTCTCGAATTCGAGCCCGATCTCGTCCGCGGACGGAATCTCCACCGGCTCGGCCATCATGTTGCCCCGCGTCTCGGCGCCCGCGGCAGCGTCGTACTGGTGCTCAAGCCCCTGGACGAGCGCGACCAGTTCCTCGTCGCCCTCCTGGATCTGCCGGTCGATCTCGGTCTGTGTGCGGTGCGCCTCGGTGCGCAGGGCGTGCGCGATCCCGGGCAGTACCAGACCGGTGGCCGCCGTGATGGCCTCCATGACCGTCAGCGCCGCGTCCGGGTACGGAGAGCGGGCGATGTAGTGCGGCACGTGGGCGGCGACGCCCAGGATGTCGTGTCCGGCCTGCATCAGGCGGTACTCGACCAGCGACTCGGCGCTGCCGGGGACCTGGGCCTCGTCGAAGGGGCTGCGATGGCCCGGTACGAGGTCCGTGCGGTTGCCGTGCGGCGTGAGACCCACGGGGCGCGTGTGCGGTACGCCCATGGGAATGCCGTGGAAGTTCACGGACAGGCGCACGCCGAGGCGCTCAACGATCTGCTGGACGGCCGCGGCGAAGCGCTCCCACTCGACGTCCGGCTCGGGGCCGGAGAGTAGCAGAAAGGGCGCGCCGGTGGCGTCCTGGACGAGCCGCACGTCCAGCGTGGGCTCCTCGTAGTCGGCCCAGCGGTCGCTCCTGAACGTCAGGAGCGGGCGCCGGGCGCGGTAGTCCACGAGCCTGTCGTGGTCGAAGCGGGCCACGACCTGATGGGGCAGCGAGTCGAGCAGCCGGTCGACGATCTGGTCGCCGGTCTCGCCCGCGTCGATGTATCCGTCGAAGTGGTAGAGCATGACAAGACCGGCCGACTCCTGGGCGAGCGCCATGTCGACGACAGCCAGGCCCTTCGGCTCCCATGCGTACAAACCCTGCGGATCAAGCACAGTGACCGCTCCTCCTCGTGTTCGTACTCCACAACGCGGACCAGGACACGAGCATTCCCCGCTCACGCCCGTTCGCTGCCCCCTTTTACCTCCTTCTCATGCGCTGCGACCGCGCCTTGACATCGCCATGACAGTGCACGACACCATGCCAACGCCATGACCAACGCCGTGCCCGCGCTACCCGGCGCCACCCGGCGCTACGACGCCAGCACGCGCGCGTGGAGCGCGGTGACGGCCTTGCGGGCGGACGTGAACGCGCCGTGCTGCCAGGCGTCCGTGTAGCTGAGCCAGTCACCGGCGAAGTAGACGCGCCCTGTGGGCTCGTTGAGCGGCTTGTAGCGGACGTGGTCGGGACCGCCGGTGGTCGTGTGCCAGGCGGCCTCCAGGTGGGGCGTCTGGCGCCAGTGGTGGGAGAAGGAGGACGCCAGTTCGGTGCGGTACTTCGCCCCGTAGATCTTCACTCCCGCGGCGACCGCACGCGTCTCGCGCTCCCTGGGCGTGAGCTTCGCGTACGCGTCCGCGTCGGCCCCGTAGTTGTAGTAGCCGATCATGACGCCGCGCTCGCCGTGGAAGCCGTGGGACGGGTGCCAGATGTGGGTGACGTCCTGGTCGGTCTCGGTGATGCCGCCGTAGATCCGGTGGTCGAGCTCCCACCAGCGGGAGCGGTACTCCAGGCCGATCTTGGCCGCGGACGACGGGGTGATCGCCTCCAGCGCGGTCTGTACGCCCGCGCCCAGGTTGTGCGGGATCTTGGCGAGGATGTTGGGCGGCAGCGCGCCGACGCAGTAGTCGGCGTCGATGCTTCTGGTCCGGCCGCCCTGGGCGTACGTGACGGTGACACCGCTCCCCTTGTCGGTGATTTTCGAGACGACGGCCCCCGTACGTATGCGATGGCCCCCGATCGCCCTCGTCAGGGCGCGCGGTATCCGGTCCATGCCGCCCACCGGCTGGAACATCAGCATCGCCTGGTCGAAGCCGAACTCGAAGGAGAAGTAGCGGCCGACGCCGCTCGCGAACACCTCGGAGGCGGACGGGATGTCACCCAGGAGCACACCGGGGGTGCCCGCTGCCGCGGGGACGACCTCGTATCCGCGGCGCTCGCCGCCCGTGTAGTCCAGCGTGTCTCCCAGGTCGCCGAAGTCCTTGAGGAACTCGACGAGCCTCTCCCGGTCCTCGGCGGTCAACTCCGCGTCGAGAGCGCCCGTGTCGGTGGCCTTGGCGAGCAACTCCGAGACGTACCCGTAGACATCGGCCTTCGCCGTGCGGTACCGCATCGGCTCGGTCATGCCGGCCGACTCGTTGAAGAGGTACGCGTCCGCGTTGACGTTGGTGAACACCTCCAGCGGCACACCGAGTTCGCGGCAGTAGTCAAGAGTGACCATCCACTGGGGCAGACGCGCCGGGCCCGCGTTCATGTACTGCCCGTCACCGAAGCGGGCCGTCTGCCGGTTGCCGTACAGGTCGGTGGTGGTGTCGCCGCCCCGCACCGTGAAGTTGCGGCCACCGGTGCGGTCTCTGGCCTCCAGGACCGTACAGTCGTAGCCCGCCTTGCCGAGTTCGTACGCGGTCGTGAGGCCGGCGATGCCGCCGCCGACGACGACCACCTTGGCCGCGCCGCGCCCGCTGAGCGTGAAGTCGCTCGGCTTCGGGGCGTGGAAGGGCTGTTCGCGCTGGGCCGCCTGGGCGGTGGGAGCGAGACCGAGGGCTCCCATGGTGGCGAACATCGTGCCCGCGCCGCCGGTGAGGCCCACCTTGCGCAGGAACGAACGCCGACTCGTACCAGGACCGCTCTGAGGCTGTGCCATGACTGGGGCTCCCCTTCTCGATCTTGAACGACCGAGGAAGCCTCCCAATGGCCGGTTACGGCCCATCAGTTATTCATGTATCCCGCAAGTTTCTGCAACCACGGGCTTTCCGGCCGGCTGAACGCCTCCGCCGGTCAACGCACTGCGGGCCCGCACCCAGAAGGGTGCGGGCCCGCAGTCACCAGCTAGTTACTGCCTAGAGGTGTGCGATCAGCTCTGGCCTCCGGCCAGCTTCTCGCGGAGGGCGGCCAGCGCCTCGTCCGACGCCAGGGCGCCGGAGTTGTCGTCCGACTCCGAGGAGTACGAACCGCCGCCACCGCTGCCACCGGAGGCGGCCGGAGCCGCACCCGGGGTGGCGACACCCTCGGCCTCGGCCTGGGCGTCCGCCTCGCGGGACTTGATGACCTGAGCCTGGTGCTGCTCGAAGCGCGTCTGCGCCTCGGCGTACTGGTTCTCCCACACCTCGCGCTGGGACTCGTAGCCCTCGAGCCAGTCGTTGGTCTCGGGGTCGAAGCCCTCGGGGTAGATGTAGTTGCCCTGGTCGTCGTACGACGCGGCCATGCCGTACAGCGTCGGGTCGAACTCGACCGAGGCCGGGTCGGCACCGAAGGACTCGTTGGCCTGCTTCAGGGACAGCGAGATCCGGCGACGCTCGAGGTCGATGTCGATGACCTTGACGAAGATCTCGTCGTTGACCTGGACGACCTGCTCCGGGATCTCCACGTGGCGCTCGGCCAGCTCGGAGATGTGGACCAGACCCTCGATGCCCTCGTCGACGCGCACGAACGCACCGAAGGGAACGAGCTTGGTGACCTTACCCGGGACGACCTGACCGATCTGGTGCGTACGGGCGAACTGCTGCCACGGGTCTTCCTGCGTCGCCTTCAGCGACAGGGAGACACGCTCGCGGTCCATGTCGACGTCGAGGACCTCGACGGTGACTTCCTGGCCGACCTCGACAACCTCGGAGGGGTGGTCGATGTGCTTCCAGGAGAGCTCGGAGACGTGAACGAGACCGTCGACGCCACCCAGGTCCACGAAGGCACCGAAGTTGACGATCGAGGAGACGACGCCGGAGCGGACCTGACCCTTCTGCAGGGTGGTGAGGAACGTCTGGCGAACCTCGGACTGGGTCTGCTCGAGCCAGGCGCGGCGGGACAGGACCACGTTGTTGCGGTTCTTGTCCAGCTCGATGATCTTCGCCTCGAGCTCCTTGCCCACGTAGGGCTGGAGGTCGCGGACACGGCGCATCTCGACGAGAGAAGCCGGCAGGAAGCCACGGAGGCCGATGTCGAGGATGAGACCACCCTTGACCACCTCGATGACGGTGCCGGTGACGATGCCGTCCTCTTCCTTGATCTTCTCGATGGTGCCCCAGGCGCGCTCGTACTGGGCGCGCTTCTTCGAGAGGATCAGGCGGCCTTCCTTGTCCTCCTTCTGGAGAACAAGGGCTTCGATCTCGTCGCCGACCTTGACGACCTCATTGGGGTCGACGTCGTGCTTGATCGAGAGCTCGCGGCTCGGGATGACACCTTCGGTCTTGTAACCGATGTCGAGCAGGACCTCGTCCCGGTCGACCTTCACGATGACGCCGTCGACGATGTCGCCGTCGTTGAAGTACTTGATCGTCTCGTCGATCGCGGCGAGGAAGGCTTCCTCGTTACCGATGTCGTTGACCGCAACCTGCGGGGTGGTGGCGGTGGTCTCGGTGCTGCTCGTCATGTGGGTAAGGGCTCCGGTACGGACAGTGAGTCGTAGGTACTGCTTACGCCGGGAGCCCGTTTCGCTCTGAAGAAGCCGGACAGCCAAGGAAGCGCCGAATCCGGGCGTGTTCAATGACGAACACTTGCCGGTGGCGCCTCGAAAACCGAGGGGACATACAACAGATGCGAGCGCAGCCTGCTACGTCTGAGGAGCGCAGGCCCGCAGCGCAACTTGTAGCATACGGGGGCAGCCGGACAGGGTCAATGCGCGAAGGCGCACACCCGGGGCGGAACGCCGCATACCCGGCACAAGACCTGTCTCACGAGGCCACGAGGGCCCTGCGGCGCCCCTTGTGTGACGCCCGTCGGGGACGGGTCGGACGGAAGAGCCCGCAGATTAGTACGAGGGAGCCGATCATCCAAGAGCCCGAACCGTTCGAGCCCGAGGCGACACGACGGGAGGCGGGGTCCGGCGAGAGCACCCGCGCCAATCGTGGCTGGTGGGACCGGAACGCGGACGAGTACCAGGTCGAGCACGGCACGTTCCTCGGCGACGACCGTTTCGTGTGGGGCCCCGAGGGCCTCGACGAGATCGAGGCCGAGTTGCTCGGGCCGATGGAGGAACTGGCCGGAAAGGACGTCCTGGAGATCGGCGCGGGTGCCGCCCAGTGCTCGCGCTGGCTGGCCGCCCAGGGGGCCCGTCCGGTCGCCCTGGACCTCTCGCACCGCCAGCTCCAGCACGCGCTGCGGATCGGCGCCAAGGGAGTGGGGCTCGTGGAGGCGGACGCCGGCGCACTGCCGTTCGCGGACGCCTCCTTCGACCTCGCGTGCTCCGCCTACGGGGCGCTGCCCTTCGTCGCGGATCCCGTGAAGGTCCTGAGGGAGGTGCACCGGGTGCTGCGGCCCGGCGGCCGGTTCGTCTTCTCCGTCACGCACCCGATCCGCTGGGCCTTCCCCGACGAGCCCGGCCCCGAGGGGCTGACCGTGGCCTCCTCGTACTTCGACCGCACGCCGTACGTCGAGCAGGACGACGAGGGCAACGCGGTGTACGTCGAGCACCACAGGACGGTCGGCGACCGCGTCCGGGACGTGGTGGCGGGCGGTTTCCGGCTGGTCGACCTGGTCGAGCCGCAGTGGCCCGCCTGGAACACCCAGGAGTGGGGCGGCTGGTCGCCCCTTCGGGGAAACCTCATCCCGGGGTCGGCGATCTTCGTGTGCGAGCGAAGCTAGATGGGGGCACCCCCGGCCGGAGGCTGGGGGAGAGACTGAGCATGTGATCCGTTACGACGCTCTGGACGTCCTGCCCGTACGCGGTGCGCTGCCCGGCCTGGGGGAGGCCCTGGACGCGCACGGTGGTGCCGTGCTGGTCGCGCCGCCCGGCACCGGCAAGACGACCCTCGTGCCGCTCGTGCTCGCCGGTCTGGTCGGCGACGGGCCCGTACGGCGGGTCGTCGTCGCCGAGCCGCGGCGGATCGCGGCGCGGGCAGCCGCGCGGCGGATGGCGTGGCTGCTGGGCGAGAAGGCCGGCGAGAGCGTCGGGTACACGGTGCGCGGGGAGCGGGTGGTCGGGCCACGCGCGCGCGTGGAGGTCGTCACGACCGGTGTGCTGCTGCAACGGCTGCAGCGGGACCAGGAGCTGGCGGGCGTCGACGTGGTCGTGCTCGACGAGTGTCACGAACGGCATCTGGACGCCGACACGGTGGCCGCGTTCCTGCTGGACGTACAGGCCGCCCTGCGCCCCGAGTTGCGGTTGGTCGCCGCCTCCGCGACGACCGACGCCGAGGGGTGGGCGAAGCTGCTGGGCGAGGTGCCGGTGGTCGAGGCGCAGGGTGTGTCCCATCCGGTCGAGGTGGTCTGGGCGCCGCCTGGACGCCCCGTACGGCCGCCGCACGGCATGCGGGTGGACCCGGTGCTGCTGACGCATGTGGCGTCGGTGGTGCGGCGGGCGCTTTCCGAACGCGACGGGGACGTCCTGTGCTTCCTGCCCGGTGTCGGGGAGATCGCGCGGGTCGCCGGACAGCTCGGCGGGCTCGGTGATGTCGAGGTGCTTCAGGTGCACGGTCGGGCGCCTGCCGCGGTGCAGGACGCGGTGCTGTCCGGGGGTACGCGGCGCCGGGTGGTCCTCGCCACGTCTGTGGCCGAGTCGTCGCTGACGGTTCCGGGCGTGCGGGTGGTCGTGGACTCCGGGCTGGCACGGGAGCCCCGGGTCGATCACGCGCGGGGGCTGAGCGCGTTGGCGACGGTACGGGCCTCGCAGGCGGCCGGCCGGCAGCGGGCGGGGCGCGCCGGGCGTGAGGCCCCGGGTGCGGTGTACCGGTGCTGGGCGGAGGCGGAGGACGGGCGGCTGTCGCGTTTCCCGGCGCCGGAGATCAAGGTGGCCGACCTGACGGCGTTCGCCCTCCAGGCGGCCTGCTGGGGCGATCCCGACGCCTCGGGGCTGGCTCTGCTGGATCCGCCGCCGGGAGGCGCCATGGCGGCGGCTCGGGGCGTTCTGGAGGCCATCGGTGCGGTGGGCTCCGACGGGCGTCCGACGGAGCGGGGGGTACGGATGTCGCGGCTCGGGCTGCATCCGCGGCTGGGGCGGGCGTTGCTGGACGCGGGGCGCTCCGTGGGTGCGGAGCGCTCCGCGGAGGTGGTTGCCCTCTTGAGTGAGGAGCCGCCGCGGGAGTACGGGGATGATCTTGCCGCTGCCTTGCGGGCTGCGCGGCGTGGGGGTGACGCGTATGCCGGGCGGTGGCGTACGGAGGTTCGGCGGCTGCGGGCCGCGTCGGCGCCCGCGCCTTCGGCGCGGGATCTCTCCCGCCCGCACACCACCCGTGACCGTCGCCCGGGGGAACCGAGCGCCGACACTCCGAGCGGGAAGGCTCCGGGCGGGGAGGCTCCCGGCGGGAGCGGTCCTGGCCGGGGCGGTCCGGGCGGGAGCGGTCCGGGCGGGAGCCGTCCTGGCGGGAGTGGTCCTGGCGAGGGCGGTCGTCCTGGCGAGGGCGGTCCTGGCCGGGGCGGTCCTGGCGAGGGCACTCCGGGCCGGGGCGGCATGCCCGGGGCGCGGCAGGTCAGCGACGATCACGCCGTCGGGCTCGTCGCCGCTCTTGCCTTTCCCGAGCGGGTTGCCCGGAGGCAAGGGGGCTCCTTTCTCATGGTGTCCGGTACTCGGGCCGAGGTGGGTGACGGGAGTGGGCTGCGGGACGCGGCCTGGATCGCTGTCGCTGTTGCCGACCGGCCCGTCGGTGCGGGGCACGCGCGCGTGCGGCTCGGGGCCGTGGTGGACGAGGGGGTCGCACGCGAGGCGGCGGGGGCTCTGTACGGCGAGGGCGACGAGGTGCGCTGGGCCGACGGGGATGTCGTGGCGCGGCGGGTCGAGCGGCTGGGCGCGGTGGAGCTGGCGGTACGGCCGTTGCGGAACGCCGGGCCCGGGCTCGTACGGGAGGCGCTTCTTGAGGGGTTGAGGGACGAGGGGTTCGGGGTGCTGCGGTGGTCCCGGGACGCCGAGGTGCTGCGGCAGCGGCTCGGGTTCCTCCGTCACCGGCTCGGTGCCCCCTGGCCCGATGTGTCGGACGACGCGCTGCACGCGCGCGTGGACGAGTGGCTGGAGCCGGAGTTGGGCCGGGCCCGGCGGCGGGCCGATCTGGAGCGGATCGACGCCGGGCAGGCGCTGGCCCGGCTGTTGCCGTGGGCGTCCGGGGAGGCGGCCCGGTTCGACGAGCTGGCGCCGGAGCGCATCGAGGTGCCGAGCGGGTCCAGGATCCGGGTCGACTACGCGGATCCCGAACGGCCCGTGCTGGCGGTGAAGTTGCAGGAGATGTTCGGGGCGCGGGAGTCACCGGCCGTCGCCGGGGTGCCCGTGGTCGTGCATCTGCTGTCGCCCGCGGGCCGCCCGGCCGCCGTGACGTCCGACCTGGTGTCCTTCTGGAAGGACGGCTACCGGGGCGTACGGGCGGAGCTGCGCGGCCGGTATCCGAAGCACCCGTGGCCCGAGGACCCCGCGACCGCGGAACCGACCCGGCACACGAACGCGCGTCTCAGGCGCTGACGGGCGGTCTCGATTCAGGTTCCGCCGAGCGGCCCGGGTTCAGGCGCTGACCGGTTCCGGTTCGCGGGTCTCCGTAGGCGTGGGATCGCCGGGGCGGCGGCTGCGGGCCTCCAGGTAGAGGGAGAGCGACAGCAGCCCGGCGCCCAGGATCAGGAAGCCCCACGGCAGGTACGAGGTCATCAGCAGGACGAGCAGCCGCTGGGACTTGACCAGGTCGACCGTCGAGCGGATGTAGTCCTCGCGCATCTTCACGTGCCCGGCGAAGGCGGTCACCTTCTCGCGGCCCCCGAGGAGGGTGCCGCCGCGCAGCTCCTCCTTGTGGATCTCTTCTCCGTAGACGGGTGCCCCGGTGGTGGGTTCGACCCAGAACCTGCGGACCGTGGTGTACCAGCGGGTCGTGCCCGTCTTGGCGACCGACTCCGGAGTGATGCCTTCGACGGGCATGATCTTCGGGAAGGGGACCTTGGTCCAGGGGATTGTCTGCTCGAAGTAGTAAACGTTTACGCCCCGGAAGTCCCGCTCGCCCTCGTAGTGGATCGGCGCGGTGATGCGGGCCTGTGCGTCGAAGTACTCGTAGTCCCTCTTCTCCGTGAGGAAGGGCCACTTGAACTCGATGCCCTCGCGTTTGACCGGGTTGCCGTCGACCATCTCGCCGGTGGCGTGGACGGGTTCCTGGGTGTGCGCGTCGAAGATGTAGCGCTCGGGGAACTTGGAGACCATCTTGCCGTCGGGGCCCTGGACGTAGGAGAGGCCGTCCCAGACGACGACGTCGCGGCCCGCGGTCTTCTCGATCTTCTCGGAGGCCTCGACGTTGCCCTTGAGGGTCTGCACGATGGTGACCTTGTCGACCTTCTTGGCCTTCATCGTGCCGTAGTCGAGGAGGGTCGCGTCCTTCGCCTCCAGGACCATGTCCTGGTACTGGTCGGCCGGGATCTTGGCGAGGCGCGGGAAGGCGTACCAGCGCATCAGCGGGGACAGCGCCGCGAAGAACACGGCGAGGGCGAGCAGGATCAGGCTGGCCTTGCGGCGCATCTCGGCGGCCCTCCCGGTGCGTTGGGGGTGTGCGTCACGGGTGGCTGGGGACGGTGGTGAGCAGCGGCTTGGGGGACGTCTTCCCTGCCGGTGAGCCCATCGCCGTGATCGTGAGGACAAGCGCGAGCGCTACGGCGAGACCGGTCGCGGCGGCGATCAGGGCACGCATGCGGGCCTCCCGGCTCGGCGGAGCTGATACATCGTCAGGTCGGGCACCGTAGCAACGGGCGGGCGAGATGAGAACACGTTGCACACACAGAACGGCGGCGCCTCTCCACCCTGTCGAGTGGAGAGGCGCCGCCGTTCTGAAGGCCTGCGAGGCTACGAGGCGGAGGGGCTCGGCGAGGAGGAGGGGGCTGCCGTCACCTTCAGCTCGACCGTCAGCGTCGCGCCGCCGGTGGTGTTGACGCGGAGCAGGAACGTGCCGGCCGTGTCGTCCGCGTACAGCTTCGGCAGCTTCAACAGACCGTTCGCGTCCGTCTTGAGGCCCGCGAGGGTCCGTACGGTCTTGCCGTCGGCGTCCTTGAAGTAGGGGCCCTTGTCGTTCGCGGTCGCGTCGTCCGTCGCCTTGATGAGCGTGGCGGTGGCCGCGACGCCGTCGGCGGCGGCACCCTTGTAGGTGGCCTTCAGTTCGACCTGGTCCGCGAACTCGCCGCCCGCGACGCAGGTCAGCGCGGTGTCGCTGGTGCGGGCGAGGGCGTCGGCCTGGCGCGCGGTGACCGTCGCCTTGTAGTCGAGGCCGGAGACGGCACGGCCGACGACGGTGGCGCGGACCGTGAAGTCGCCCGTCTTCTCACCGGCCTTGAGCGCGGGCGCGGTGGCCACGCCGGAGCTGTTGGTGACGACGGTCGCGACGCTCTCGCCGCCCGTGAAGACGGAGTCGGTGTCACCGACGATCGTGAACCGGACCCGGACCTTCGCGACGGCCTTGCCTGCCTCGGTCTCGGTGCGGATGGCGATCTTCTCGGCGAAGGCGTCGCCCGCGGTCGCGGTGAGCTTGGCGGTGCCCGCGTCCTCCAGGTGGTCCACCGTGTCGGTGGGCGTGGCGGGAGTCGTCGGCGGCGTGCTCGGCGGCGGGGTCGTGGTGGGCGGCTTCGGGCTCGGGCTCGTGGAACCGCCGCCGCCCGGCGTCTGGGAGCTGGGCGGGGTCGTGCCCGGCGGGGTGGGCGTCGGTGTCGGTGTCGGGGAGGAGTTCGACCCGTTGTTGTCGTCGCTGCGGCCGGAGGGCAGCGTGCCCGTGCCGTCCGGGACCTCGTGGGTGCCCTTGCGGTAGTACTCCAGCCACGACAGGACCGTGTTCAGGTAGTGCGTCGAGTTGTTGTAGCTGAGGATCGCGCGCCTGAGGTCGGCCTTGTCGGACAGGTCCCAGCCGAACCGGCACAGGTAGCTGCCGGCGGCGAGGGCCGCGTCGTAGATGTTGTTGGGGTCCTTCTTGCCGTCGTCGTTGCCGTCGCGGCCCGCCCACTCCCAGGTGGAGGGGATGAACTGCATGGGGCCGACGGCACGGTCGTGGGTGGTGTCCCCGTCGTACGCGCCGCCGTCGGTGTCGGTGATCTTCGCGAAGCCGATGCCGTTGAGGACCGGGCCGAGGATCGGGCTGATCGTGGTGCCGTTGGCGTTCACACGGCCGCCGCGGGCCTGGCCGGACTCGACCTTGCCGATGGCGGCGAGGAGTTGCCAGGGCAGGTTGCAGCCGGGCTTGGATTCGCCCAGCGCCGCCTCGGCCTTCTTGTAGGCGTCGAGGACGGTCGCGGGTATGCCGGCCTCGGTTTCACCCGTGCCGGTCGGCGTTCCGGTGCCCGTGGTGGGCGTCGGGGTGGGGCTGTTGAGCGGCGGGAGGTCGGTGTAGTACGGCGAGTTGCCGGTGGCGCTGTTGTCGGCGTCCGGGTCGGACGAGGGCTGGGAGCCGGTGTTCTGTCTGCCCTGTGCGGTGTCGGTCACGCCCGGCGCCTGGGACGCGGACAGCGCCGCGACCGCGACCGCGGCCACAGCGGTGGTTGCCGCCCCCTTGACAACTCGCCTGCCGAATTGCGCCGCCATTGCGTGAACCCCTCCCGTGGACGATCGCCCGCGCTGCGCGCGTTTCCTGTTGTCCGGCCGCACTCCCCCGTACGGCGACCCAGGCGACCCTACGACAACTTCCGTTGCGCAGACACCCGTTCGTGCCCGTTTTTCACCGGTTGGCCACATCGCGTTTCTCCTGCCCCGGTGTCCTGGAGGCATGCGGGACGGACGGGAACTGCCGACCGCATACTGAGCGTCATCGATCAAGGGATCGCCCGGACCGTTCGGGGCCCACCAGGCCGTCGCGCGCGGTCCATCGCGATCAATCGCAGTCAGTCGCGGTCAATGTCGTTCGCAAGGAGCCCCGTTGCCGTTCACCCTCAGCCATGCCGCGGCCGTCCTTCCGGCCGTGCGCACCGACGGGACCGGACGCGGCCGACTTGTTCCGGCCCTGCTCGTGGCCGGTTCGTTCGCGCCCGACATGACCTACTACGCGGCGAGTGTGCTGCCGGAGGCGATGGAGTTCGGCGACTTCACGCACTCCTTCACCGGGGTGTTCACGGTCGACGTGCTGATCGCCTGGGCGCTCGTGGGTGCCTGGCTGGTGCTGCGCGAGCCGTTGGTGGCTCTGTTGCCACGGCGCCGGCAGGGGCAGGTCGGGGCACTCCTGCGCTGCGGTGCGCCGCGCGCCCGCGTCCGTCCCGCACTGGCCCTGTGGTGGTACGTGTCCGCGGTGGCCGGTTCACTGACGCATGTCGTGTGGGACGCGTTCACGCATCTCGACCGGTGGGGCATGCGGGTCTTTCCGGTCCTCGGGGAGGAGATCGCGGGCTCCCCCCTCTACTGGTATCTGCAGTACGGCGGTTCGGCGGTCGCCGCGGTGGTGATCGCCGCCTTCGTGGTGGTCGCCCTGCGGCGGCAGCACGACACGGAGCCCGTGGGGGTCCCGGTGCTGTCCGTACGGGACCGGTGGCTGGCGGCGGCCGTGATCGGTGGCTGCGCGACGGTGGCCGCGGTGCGGCGGGCGACGCGCTGGTGGGACCACTGGTCGGCCGACGCGAAGCCCTGGGAGCTGATTCCCACCGTGTGCTTCGGGGCGGGGGCGGGTCTTGCCGTCGGCCTCGCGCTGTACGGCGTGGCGGTCAGGGTGTGGCGTCCGGCTCCGGTTCGTCCCAGCCAGGCAGCGGTTCGTACGGAGCCGAGCCGTCCGACTCCTCGCTGATCGCGCTCTCCGGAGTGAGGTCCTGGCCGGTGCCGAGGCTGCGGCCCTGGCCCAGGCCCCGGTGGACGGCCTGGGCTATGCGCTCGATGGTGCGCACGCCGTACGCCATCGTCGGGTTGTCGTGGGACAGGACGACGATGCGGTAGCCGCGGCCCTCGCCCGTGAAGGCGCCGATGCTGTGGACGCGCCAGCCATGGGTGGCTCGGGGCAGCCAGCCGTTCTTGACGTGTGCCGTCAGTCCTTGCGGCATGCCCGCGGGGACGCCCCACCGCTGGTCCGCACGCACCTCTGAGAGCAGTTTCAGGCCGTACGCACGGGTGCGGAGGAAGGACTGGGCGTTCGTTAGTACGTCCAGCAGACGCAGCTGGTCGGTGGCCGTGGTGCGGGTGAGGCCCCAGTAGCGGCCCGGGCCCAGGAGGGTGGCGGTGGTGCGGACGCGGGTGAGGAAGTCGGTCAGGTAGGTACGGCCCAGGTCGGCCCACAGGCGCACGGCCGAGTCGTTGTCGGAGCTGACGATCATGGGGCGTACGTTCGTCTCCTCCCACGGGCTGAGTCGGCGCCCCAGTTCCTCGGCGCGGCGGAGCAGGCCCTCCATGATCAGCACCTTGACGACGCTCGCCGAGTCGTACTGCCGCTCGCCCGCGCGTGCGCAGGTCAGTCCGGAGTCGTCCTGCACCGCCACGGAGACCGTGCCGTCCCTCCCCGACAGGGCCGCCTGGATGTCCTGGGCCAGCCGGGTGGCCAGGTCGGGGGCCTGGGGCGCCTGGCAGGTGACGGTGTCCGTGGGGTCGGCCGAGGAGGAGTGGTGGGCGGTGGCGCCCTGCCGGAGGTGCCAGTCGGTCCAGTCGGCGGTGTCCGCCGGGACGCGTCTGGTCGTGGCTCCGGCCGGGATTCTCGGACTGGCCGCGGTGGCCGCGACGGCGGGGACCGGGGTGAGGAGCACGGAGGCGAGGGCTGCGACGAGGGCGGTGCGGCAGTGCCGTACGTACCGCACGCGCTGTACGTGTACGCGCCGTATGTGTCGCATGTGTCGTATGTGAGGACCCATGCCCGCATCCTTGCGGGGCGCTCCGCTGGGGGCTTCTGGTCGGGGGCCACGTGGGTGACGGGCCCTCCGGGG
>NZ_LIQZ01000396.1 GCF_001418655.1 Streptomyces phaeochromogenes
GGCGGCGGGGGCGAGAAAAGGCCAGGTCAGGCGGACGGTTCCCGCGTCGTCGTCGGGGACGGGTCCGTGGCCGGGACGCGGTGGCGTCGGCGGCGCTTGAGGAGGGCCCAGGGGGCGCGCGGCCCCGTGGGCATGGCCGCAGTGACCTCCGTACCCGCCTCGGACGCGGCCTCCGCAGCGGCCCGGGCCACCGGCAGGAACCCCTCCCGACGGGAGACGTCCGGGCGCTCCTCCTCCGCAGGCCACAGGCCCAGCGTCGCGCACACCGTGGGAAGGACCGCCATCGCCGCCGTGGCATAGCCCTCGGCGGACGGGTGGTAGTTGTCGGGCCCGAAGAGCTCCCGCGGATTCGCGGCGAACTCCGGCCCCAGCAGGTCGCCCAGCGACACCGTCCGCCCGCCCTGCTCCACCGTCCCGATGGTCTGGGCGGCCGCGAGCTGCCGCGAGGCCCGCCGCGCCAGCCACCGCAGCGGCTGCTGGACCGGCTCGATGGTGCCGAGGTCGGGGCAGGTGCCCACGACCACCTCGGCACCGGCGGTGCGCAGACGTCGTACCGCCGCGGACAGGTGACGGACGGAGCGCGTCGCCGGCATCCGATGCGTCACGTCGTTCGCGCCGACCATGATCACGCATACGTCGGGGATCCCGTCCGGCTCCCCGAGAACCACCGCGACCTGGCGGTCCAGGTCGTCGGACTGGGCGCCGGGCAGCGCCACGTTCCGCAGCCGCACCGGCCGCTCCGCCACCGCCGCGAGTCCGGAGGCGAGCAGCGCCCCAGGCGTCTGACGGGCCCGGTGCACGCCCTGCCCCGCCGCCGTGGAGTCACCCAGCATCGTCAGACGCAACGGTTCCTCGGAGCCGGCGTACACATACCCGTACAGCCCGTCCGCGCTCGGCGGATGGGGGCTGTGACCGTTCCCCACCTGGCGCTTGGCCAGCTGGACCTCGGCCAGTACCACTCCGACCGTCGCCGCGCCCAGCAGACCGATCCCGCCGCCGCCGTACGCGGCGCCCGCGGCGATCCGGCGTGCCACCCTCGCTCTCGACAAGCTCGTCATGCGTAGCCGCCACCTCCTCTTTGCCGTACACCCACTGCTTGCCCCGTACAGACCGTCGGCCAATCTCAACGCGACGTGAACGCCCGACACGGGGCTTAGGCTGACGACACCACCTCAATCACTTCTTTTTCAGCTCCGGAGACAACGGTGCAATTCCACGACTCGATGATCAGTCTCGTCGGCAACACCCCGCTGGTGAGGCTCAACAGCGTGACCGCCGGCATCCAGGCGACCGTCCTCGCGAAGGTCGAGTACTTCAACCCCGGCGGTTCCGTGAAGGACCGCATCGCCCTGCGCATGATCGAGGCCGCCGAGAAGAGCGGCGCGCTGCAGCCGGGCGGCACGATCGTCGAGCCGACCAGTGGAAACACCGGTGTGGGCCTTGCCATCGTGGCTCAGCAGAAGGGCTACAAGTGCATCTTCGTGTGCCCCGACAAGGTGAGCACCGACAAGATCAACGTGCTGCGGGCGTACGGCGCCGATGTCGTCGTCTGCCCCACCGCCGTTGATCCCGAGCACCCCGACTCGTACTACAACGTCTCGGACCGGCTCGTGCGGGAGACCCCGGGAGCCTGGAAGCCCGACCAGTACTCGAACCCCAACAATCCCCTCTCGCACTATCACTCCACCGGCCCCGAGCTGTGGGAGCAGACGGAGGGGCGCATCACCCACTTCGTGGCGGGCGTGGGGACCGGCGGCACCATCTCCGGGACCGGGCGGTACCTCAAGGACGCCAGTGACGGGAAGGTCCAGGTCGTCGGCGCCGACCCCGAGGGGTCCGTGTACTCCGGCGGGTCCGGGCGGCCGTACCTCGTCGAGGGCGTCGGCGAGGACTTCTGGCCGACCGCGTACGACCGGACCGTCGCCGACGAGATCGTCGCCGTGTCCGACAAGGACTCCTTCCAGATGACCCGGCGGCTCGCCAAGGAGGAGGGGCTGCTGGTCGGCGGCTCCTGCGGCATGGCCGTCGTGGCCGCGCTGCGCGTCGCCGAGCGGCTCGGGCCCGACGACGTGGTGGTCGTGCTGCTGCCCGACAGCGGGCGCGGGTACCTCAGCAAGATCTTCAACGACGAGTGGATGGCCGACTACGGGTTCCTGGAGGACGAGGGTCCCAGCGCCCGCGTCGCCGACGTGCTGAGCGACAAGGTGCACGGGGCCATCCCGTCCCTCGTCCACATGCACCCGGACGAGACCGTCGGCGAGGCCATCGAGGTGCTGCGCGAGTACGGCGTCTCGCAGATGCCGATCGTCAAGCCCGGCGCCGGTCACCCGGACGTCATGGCGGCGGAGGTCGTCGGGTCCGTCGTCGAGCGCGAGCTGCTCGACGCGCTGTTCACCCAACGCGCCTCGCTCTCCGACCCGCTGGAGAAGCACATGTCGGCCCCGCTGCCTCAGGTCGGCTCCGGTGAGCCCGTGGGCGACCTGATGACCGTGCTCGGTGGCGCCGACGCGGCGATCGTCCTGGTCGAGGGCAAGCCCACCGGTGTCGTCAGCCGGCAGGACCTGTTGTCCTTCCTGGCCAAAGGTGGACGCCAGTAGGAACGTCCGGTGAACCGCGCGCCCCGGAGGGGAACTTCCGGTGTGAGCGATCACGGCCGAACTTCGTGGAAGTGGTACGAGCGCGTCACGTCCGCGCAGCACACGCTTAACACGCGTCCGGCACATTGGTGGATGTCGGCAAGGGCGGGAGCGGCTCCCCGCCCCGGCCGGCACCAAAACGGCGCCAAGGACCTCCGGAGCGGCTCCCGGACCTCCATGGACGCCACGGACGCGTAAGCCCGGCCCTGACCCGGCCCGCGTCCCTCGCGGGGACCGCCGTCGTCCCGCCCCCCGGTATCGGGGGTGCGGCGGTCCCCGCGCAAGCTCGCGAAGGGCCCGGTACCTCTACTGGTACCGGGCCCTTCGGCGTTCCCCGTGCTCCCTGAGCTCTGTGTGTGTCGTGCGTGTCCTGTCGTCCCCGTCAGTCCTCCCACTCGCTGTCCTGGGAGGACTTGCGGCGGCGGCCGAAGAAGTTCGGTGAGTTGCGTGCGGCCTGGACCACGTTGACCCCCACGATGCCCGCCCAGGCGACGAGGAGGCCGGGCAGTTCCGCGACCCCGCCGCCGATCGCGGACAGGGGGATCGCGAGGACCATCGAGACGATGCCGAAGCCGAAGCGCTCGCCGAAGGAATCGGAGGATCCCTGCGGGGAGCGCGAGCCCCGGGCCACCACCATCTGCTGTTCCGCCAGCTGACGACGCACCCGGCGGTCGACCGCGCCGTCCAGGCGCTGCTCGACCTTTTCCAGGAACGAGTCGACCAGCGCGGACTCGTACTCTTCGCCCAGTTCCTTGCGTGCGTGCAAGGTGGCGTCGAGTTCCTTCTTGAGTTCGGCGTCGCGGGCTTCCATACCGGTCATATTTCAACGGTAGAGAGCCTGGGCGCGGTTGGCACGGGGGTTAGCCCCCCTGTCGCCGTTGGGTTGTTCCCCACCAGGTGGGGCGGCCGTCGACGGGTTCCGCCCTGTCGGGTCCTACTTCGTCAGGCCCTTCTCCTTCGCGTACGCGTTCGCCACGTCCTCCGGGTCCTTCTTGTCCTTGTCGACCTGGCGGTTCAGCTCGGTCAGATCCGCAGTGGTGAGGACGTTGCCCAGCTCGGCGAGGGCCTTGCGGACCGTCGAGTCGGCCTTGCGGTCGGCTATGAGGGGGACGATGTGCTGGCCGGGGATGAGGTTCTTGGGGTCGGTGAGGACGACCCACTTGTTGGCCACGATGTCGGTGTCGGTGGTGAAGAGGTTCGCCACGTCCACGTCGCCCTTCTTCAGGGCGCCCTTCACCAGCGGCCCGGAGGAGTCGAGGGACTTGAACTCCTTGAACTCCACCCCGTACACGTCCTTCAGGCCCACCGCGCCGACCTCGCGCTTCTTCACCTCCGGCGCGGCGCCGATGACGAGCTTGCCGTTCTCCTTCTTCAGGTCGGCGAGGGAGGACAGGCCGTACTTGTCGGCCGTCTCCTGGGTGACGACGAACGCGTCGGAGTCCTCGGCCATGCCGTACGGCAGCACCTGGAGCCCGGCGGGCAGCGCCATCGCGAGGGCGTTCTGCATCTCGCCCTCCTCCGTCGCCTCCGCCTTGGGGGAGAGGTAGTGCAGGAGGGCGCCCTGGTACTCGGGAAGCAGGTCGATGTCGCCGCCCTTGAGGGCGGGGATGAGGATCTCGCGGGTGCCGAGGTTCGGGCGGACCTTCGTCTTCACACCGGCTGCCTCCAGCACGGCCGCGTAGAGGAAGCCGAGCACCTGGTTCTCGGTGAAGTTGGCGGTGCCGATGGTCACGCCGTCCTTGCTGGACCCGCCCCCGCCACCGGCACTGCCCCCGCCGTCGAGCGAGGTGATCCCGCTGCTGCACGCGGCGAGAGCGGGAACGGACGCGGCGGCGAAGAGCCCGCCGAGGAGAGTACGTCGATTCATGGGAGGAAGCTCCTGAGGGGAGTTGCAGAGGTCAGGGGGGCGCCCCGGTTCAGGGGCGCGGGGCTGTGACAATGTGCGGCTGCGCCTACGCCGGGCGATGACGGAACAGCACCCGCTGCAGCCCGCTCAGCCCCAGGTCGAGCACAACGGCGACCAGAGCAACAAGCACCGCCCCGCCCAGTACCTGCACAAGGTCCCGCTGGGCGAGCCCGTCGAACACGTACCGGCCCAGCCCGCCGAAAGAGACGTACGCCGCGATCGTTGCCGTGGCCACCACCTGGATCAGTGCCAGCCGCAGGCCCGTCATGATCAGCGGGAGGGCCAGGGGGAGTTCGACCTGGAAGAGGACCTGGTGCCAGCGCATGCCCTGGCCGCGTGCCGCGTCCTTCACGTCCGGGTCGACGGCGGTCATGCCCGCGTACGTGTTCGTCACGATGGAGGGGACCGCGAGGGCGACCAGCGCCACGTACACCGGCCACATCGACAGGCCGCTCGCCAGGAAGACGAGGACGACCAGGCCGACGGTGGGCAGGGCGCGGCCGAAGGACGCGAGGTTGATCGCGAGGAACGCGCCCTTGCCCGTGTGGCCGATCAGCAGGCCCACGGGGAGGGCGATCGCGGCGGCCACGAGGGTGGCGAGGAGGGAGTACTGGAGGTGCTCGGCGAGGCGGTGGCCGATGCCGTCGGGGCCGGTCCACTGCTCGCCGCTGACCAGCCAGTCGCCGAGGTCCTTGAAGAGTTCGTACATGTCAGGCTCGCCGCCTCGTCCATGGGGTGAGTACGTACTGGACGGCCACCAGCAGCGCGTCCGCGACCAGGGCCAGCAGGAGCGTCAGGACGACGCCGGCGATGACGGGGGTCGGGAAGTTGCGCTGGAAACCGTCCGTGAAGAGCTGGCCGAGGCCGCCGTCGCCGATGTACGTGGCCACGGAGACCAGTGAGATCGACATGACCGTGGCGATCCGGACGCCCGCCATGATCACGGGGAGTGCGAGGGGGAGCTCGACCGTGAGGAGGGCGCGCAGGGGGCGCGTGCCCATCGCCTTCGCGGCCTCCTTCGTCTTCGCGGGGACCGAGTCGAGGCCTTCGACCGTGTTCCGCAGGAGGACGACGAGGGTGTAGATCGTCAGGCCGACGACCGTGGTGGTGCGGGTCAGGCCGGAGACCGGGAGCAGGAGTACGAAGACCGCGATGGACGGGATCGTGAAGAGGACGTTCGAGAGGCCCAGCAGCACGCCGCGCAGGGGGCGGATCCGGTGGGCGACCACGGCCAGCGGGAGGGATATCAGCAGGCCGAAGAAGACCGCGGACAGGGCCGCCTGGAGGTGCGAGACGGTCAGGGTGGTGAGGTCGTCGGTGTGGTCGCCTATCCACGACCAGTCGATGGTCACGAGGCCACCCGGGCTTCCGCGTGGGCCTGGCCCGCGTGCTGGTGGATCTCGTCGCGCGAGGTCACACCGGTGAGGGCGCCGTCGGCGTCGACGCGGGCCACGAGTCCGGTCGGGGAGGCGATGGACTCGTTGAGCGCGGCGAGCAGTGAGTCGGTGTCGCGCAGCGGCCGTACGGGGAGTTCGGGCTCCCCGGTGTTCTTTGTGCGCCAGTGCAGGGGCCTGCGGGCCGCGTCGAGGGCCAGTTCCCAGGTGCCGCCCTCGGGGGCCGGGGCCTGGGGTATGTCCTTGAGCGGCGTCAGGGACAGGAGCTTGAGGCCGCGTTCGGCGCCGAGGAAGTCCGCGACGAAGTCGTCCGCCGGGCGGGCCAGCAGCTCGGAGGGGGTCGCGCACTGGACGAGGTGGCCGCCGGTGCGGAAGATCGCGATCTGGTCGCCGAGCCGTACCGCCTCGTCGATGTCGTGCGTGACGAAGACGATCGTCTTGCTCAACTCCTTCTGGAGCCGCAGCAGTTCGTCCTGGAGCTGGGTGCGCACGACCGGGTCGACCGCGCCGAAGGGCTCGTCCATCAGGAGCACCGGCGGGTCGGCGGCGAGCGCGCGGGCCACGCCGACGCGCTGCTGCTGGCCGCCGGAGAGCTGGTGCGGGTAGCGCTTCCCGGACTCGGCTGTCAGACCGACCGTCTCCAGGAGCTCGGCGGCCCGGGCCCGTGCCTTGCGGCGGCCGTGGCCGAGGAGCAGTGGCACGGTCGCGATGTTGTCGAGGACCGTGCGGTGCGGGAAGAGGCCCGACTGCTGGATGACGTAACCGATGGAACGGCGCAGGTCGGCGGCGTCCTGGTCGAGCACGTCACGGCCGCCGACCCGGATGGTTCCGGAGGTCGGGTCGACCATGCGGTTGATCATTCGCAGGGTGGTCGTCTTGCCACAACCGGAAGATCCCACGAGGACGGTCACGCCGCCTTCTGGCATCTCCAGGGAGAGGTCGTGGACCGCTGTGGTGCCGTTCGGGAAGCGCTTGTGGACCGCGTCGAACTGGATCATGAGGTGTCCCTTGCCCGGCTGCATATCGTCATGCAGAGTTCTCTGTATCTGAATAGGTTGTCAACGGTTCGGTGTTAATCGCCGGTTACTTATGACCGTCAGGCAAGATCCAACGTCCGGATTGAGGGGAGTTCGCGCTCTATGTCGTCTCAGGATGTGGACGCACCGGTTGCGGTGGCCACCGGCCTCGTGGTGCTGGACGGTTGCAGCACCGGTGTCGCCGACGTCGTACGGCTCGCCGACGGGACCGCGCGGCCGGTCGCGGGTACCGAGGCGATGAAACGCGTCGAGGAGTCCTGGGACGCCGCCCGGCGGATCGCCGCGACCGGGCGGGTGTACGGCCGCTCCACCGGGGTCGGCGCCAACCGGAACGAGGACGTGCCGACCGAGGCGGCGGCCGAGCACGGACTGCGTCTGCTGCGCAGCCACGCCGGCGCCATCGGCGAGGAACTGCCCGCCCGGCAGGTCAGGGCCATGCTCGCCGTCCGCGCCAACCAGCTCCTGGCGGGCGGCGCGGGCCTGCGGCCCACCGTCGTCACGGCACTGTGCGAGGCGCTGGAGGCCGGGGCGTACCCCGTGGTGAACGAGTTCGGCTCGGTGGGGACCGGGGACATCGCGGCGCTCGCGCAGCTCGGGCTCGCGCTGGCCGGGGAGCACCCCTGGCGGGGCGCGGACGCGTCGACCGGTGTGCGTGCGGTCGTGGGCGCCGGCGCCTCGGGGAGCGTGGGCGGCGGCGTGCTCGGCGGCGCCATCGCGGGCGCGGCCACGGGCGCGGTCGCCGGTTCGCCGGAGTCCGTGGGCGCGCCCGAGCCCCAGCCGCTCGACAACAACGACGCCCTCGCGCTGATCAGCAGCAACGCCCTCACCCTCGGACAGGCGGCCCTCGCGCTGCACGAACTGCGCGGGCTCATCGGGGCCACCCAGGTCGTCGCCGCGCTGTCACTGGTCGCGGTGGACGGTTCGTACGAGGCGTACGCGGCGCCCGTGCACGCCGCGCGTCCGCACCGCGGTTCGAGTGAAGTGGCCCGGCGCATGCGGCAGTTGATCGGCGCCGCCGACCACCCGACGCCACCGCTCGGCCGGATCCAGGACCCGTACGGATTCCGGTGTCTGCCGCAGATCCACGGGCCCGCGCACGACGCGGCCGACGCCCTGGAGGAGGTCCTCGCCGTCGAGATCAACGCGGCGGCCGAGAACCCGCTGATCTGCGCCGAGGACATGGCCGCCTACCACCACGGCGGCTTCTACCAGGCCCAACTCGCCCTGGCCCTGGACCACTTCAGGCTCTCCCTCACCCAGGTGGCCCGCCTTTCGACCTCACGCCTGTCGACCCTCAACGAACCCTCCTACACCCGGCTGCGCCCCTTCCTCGCCGACCACGAGCCCGCCTCCTCCGGCGTGATGATCCTGGAGTACGCCGCCGGGGCCGCCCTCGGTGATCTGCGGGCCTTCTCCGCACCCGCTTCGCTCGGCCACGCTGTACTCTCCCGGGGCGTCGAGGAGCAGGCCAGCTTCGCCTCGCTCGCCGCACGTCAGACGCTGCGCGCGTGCGATGCGTACCGGCTCGTCGTGGGCTGTGAACTCGTCGCCGCCGTACGGGCGTTGCGGCAGCGCGAGCTGCGGCCCGATCCCGAGCTGCCGGTGGCGCGGGCGCTGGAACTCGCCGAGTCGGTGCTCGACGCGGACCCCACCGACCGGCCGCTCACGGACGACGTGACGGCGGCGGCGGCGCTGCTCGACCGGTTCACGGACATCTGGAGGGGGAGCACGGCATGAGCGTGGACGGGAACATGAGCGTGAATATGGGCATGGACAGTGACATGGACACGAGCATGGAGACGGGCCGGGACGGCGAGGCGGGCGCGGACGACAGGAGCGCGGGCGTGACGGACAGTCCTGCCGGGCGGCTGCAGACGCTCTTCGAGGGCCACCGGCTCACCCCCACCCAGCGGCGCATCGCGCACAGCATGGTGCGGCGGGCCGCCGACGTGCCGTTCCTGTCGAGCGTGGAACTCGCGGAGCTGGCCGGGGTCAGCCAGCCGTCCGTCACCCGCTTCGCCGTGGCCCTCGGCTTCGACGGCTATCCGGCGCTGCGCAAGCACCTGCGCGAGGTCACGCCCGCCGAACCCGCGGCGGACACGGGCTCGTACAACGAGTACCAGCAGGCCGTCGAGGCCGAGATCGAGAACCTCCGGCATCTCGCCTCCGTGCTCGCGGACCCGCGTCCCGTGGAGCGGGCGGGGCGGCTGCTCGCCGCCTCACGGCCGCTGCCGGTGCTCGGACTGCGGGCAGCCGCGTCCCAGGCCTACGGCTTCGCCTACTTCGCCGCCAAGGTCCATCCGGACGTACGGCTGCTGCACGAGGGCGGCACGATGGTCCACGACCGGATCGACTCGGCCGTACGCGCCGGGGCCACGACCCTGCTGTGCTTCGCGCTGCCCCGGCACCCGCGGGAGGTCGTGGACACGCTGGCCTACGCGAAGGAGGCCGGGCTGACCGTCGTCACGGTGGCGGACTCGGCGTTCGCGCCGGTCGCCAAGGTGTCCGACCTGCTGCTGCCCGCCGCCGTCGGGACCGGGCTCGCCTTCGACACGGCGTGCGCGCCGATGCTGCTCGGGCGGGTGCTCCTGGAGGCGATGTGCGACGGGCTGCCCCAGGCACAGGCACGCCTGGAGGAGTTCGACGCGCGGGCCGCCGCACGGGGCCTGTTCGTCGAGTAGTGGTACGGCGTCACCTTTTTTTGGTCCGCTCTCAGACGTGTCTCACTTTTGCTCGCTAACCTGCGTGCCCAAATGAGGCGTCGTCGAGTCGGTGAGGAGCGGATCGTGACGCGCGGAGGGCAGGGACTGGCACGAGTGGCCGTCGTCGTACGGGCCGGGGCCGCACCGTTGTGGTGGCTCGGAGTGATCTCGGCGGGTGTGGGTGTACTGGTGCCCGGGATCACCGGCCGCCGGATCGGGGTGATGGCGGGAGCCGCCCTCTTCCTGATCACCGCGGCCGTGGTGGCCCTGGTACGGCACAAGCGGTACGTGGCGCTGGTGGGCGGGGCCGCCCGGGCCGGGAAGCACGACGTGCTCCAGGACCGGGCCGTGACGGTACGGAACTGGCGGCGCGGGCACCGGTGGTGGCTGCTGCTCGCCCTCGCGGGAGCACTGGGCTCGGCGTTCGCCGTACCCGCGGCCGGCGGGATGCTGCTCGCCGGAGCCGGGGCGGGCCTTCGCCTCAAGGCGGCCCGGATCGGCCGGCTCGAACGGACGGCCGAGTCGCTCGTCTGGGTCCGCGTTGACTGGCTCGGGCGCGGGGCGGGCGTTCCGGCGGGCAAGCAGGTCAAGGGCTATCGCGCCACGGGGATCGCAGCGGGCGACGCCGCGCCCGGTGGGGCGCGGCGTCGGGGTGGCGTGCTCGTCTGAGCCTCGGAGCGGGGTCAGACCTCCAGGTCCGCCTCGATCCTCTTCAGTTGATGCCTGGCCATCGCGAGGTTGGAGCGCTTGGCGTCGAGCACCAGGTAGAGGAAGAGACCGTTGCCGCCGCGGCCCTTCATCAGGCGGATCAGGTGGTACTGGTCGGAGAGCGTGATCAGGATGTCCTCGATCTCGCCCTTGAGCCCCAGGTGCTCCATGGTGCGGATCTTGGCGCGTACGACGTCGGTGTTGCCGGCCGCCGCGACCGTGAGGTCGAAGCCCTTGCTGCCGCCGATCGTGCCGAGTGCCATGCCGCTGGTGTAGTCGACGAGAGCGGCTCCGGTCGCGCCCTCGATGGAGGCCAGGGCCTCTTTCAGAGAGGTTTCGGTGTTCGCCATGGTCGTGACTGTCCTTTCGGTTCGGTGAGTCCGGACCGGTGAGTTCGGTCCGGTGGATCCGTGCTCAACGGCTGTCGCCGGTGCTCAGCGGGTCTTGCCTGTCGGCTCGGTGGTGGTGGTGCGCGCGACGCGCGCGGTCCGGGTGCGGGGCGCGGTGGGCTTCGCGGGGGCCCGCGCGGCCGGGGCCGGCCGGCTCTCGACCGCGGCCTCGACGAGCTCCGCGATCCGGGTTCCGGAGCGGCGCCCTTCGAGGTGCAGCCGGCCGACGTTCGCCCGGTCGCCGGCCAGCAGCGTCAGCACGGCGGACGGTCCCGCCGCGTAGGTCGCCAGATAGCCGTGCTCGCCGTGCAGCAGCAACTCGCGGAAATCGCCCCTTCCGGTCGCGTCCGCCATGCGCAGGGCGACTCCCAGCGCGGCGGCGGTGAGCGCGGCGAGCCCCTCCGGCTCCACGCCCGGGGTGTCCTGGGCCAGCACGAGGCCGTCGACGCTGGCCGCGAGGGCACCCGTCAGCTGGGGCACTCGGGCCCGCAACCGGTGTAGTTCGTCGAGGACTTCGGCCTCGGCCGCCATCAGTTGTCTCCTCTCGGCACGCTGTCGGAGCGCGCGGATCACAAGGCCTCCAAGGCGTCTCTGAGCCGGCGCAGCAGGGCGACGTCGGGATCTGCCGACGCCTGCGCCGCCTCCGCGGCCTGCGCGACCACCGTGGAGACGGGGGACAGGGGGGTTGCGGGTGCTTCCGGCGTCCTTGCTCCGTCCGGTCCGCATTCGGCGAGCCCGGACGCGATGGAGCCGGACTCGACGGACCCGGTCGGGATCGGTCCGGACGCGATCGTCGGCGATCGCGTGGTCACGATTCCGGCGGCGGCGAGCCGCCGGAGGTCGACCAGGGTGTGGAACCCCGGACGCCCCAGCACCAGCGAGATGTCCGACGCCGTGCGCTCACCGTCCACCTGGTCGAGGACCGTGCGCTGACGCGGAGGCAGGGTCGCGTCGACGGCTCGGCCGGTCCGTACGAGCGGCTCGGTGTCCGTGCCCGGCTCCGGCCAGATGCGGTGCAGGAGATCGCGACGCCGCAGCGTCTCCCGCTCCACCGCGTCCACGGAGACCGGTCGCACGGGACCGATCCAGTGCGCGACCCCGTAGCGGAAGCGCGCCGGACCGCTACTCGGGCCGAGCGTGAAGAACGCCGCGTCGTACAGCGCTCCCAGGTGGCACAGCTCAAGGGCGCCCGCCGTCAGTCGCCCGCTGTCCACCAGGAACCGTCCGACCCGCCGGTCGGCCCCCGCCTCCGAGACCGCCTCCCACCAGCCGTCCGAGCCCAGGGCGCCGCGGGTGGTGAGCAGCACGTCGAGCCCGGGTGTCGCCGGGCTCTCGGCGTGCACCACCTGGCCCTCGACCAGATACAGCACGCCGCGCTCCCGCGTCAGGACGCCGGTGGCACGCTCCTGGGCGAGACGGCTGAGCATCGGGCTGAGCGTGGGCGGGATGCCGGGCCGTGGTTCCGCACGGTTCGCGGGGCCGCGGTCCGGGGTGGTGCGGTCCGCCGGGACGTGGTCCGTCCTGTCGGGATCCGCCGTGTCACCGTCGGCTCTTTCGTCGTCGGCTCTGTCGCGGCCGGGCAGGGGGCGTGCCTCCACCGTGGTCACCCCACCACCAGCCGTTCCGCCATCTCGCCCAGGCGTATGCGGGCCAGGGCGAGGTTGCCGTCCGAACGACCCAGCCACAGATGCAGGAACACACTGCTGTCGAATGTCGTACGGACGAAGCGCAGGACGTGGTAGCTGTCCTTGTTGCAGATGATGAGATCTTCGACCGGCGGCTGCCCGCCGGACCAGTCGGCTCCTTCCTCGGGGGCGAAGGCCTTGTGCTCCGCGGCCAGACGGGCGAGTTCCGCCGCCTCGGCCGCGGTGGCCTCGTGGTCTCCGTTGGGTGAGTCCCCGACCGTGCCAAGAGCCAGTCCGCTGGTCCAGTCGACCACCGAGGCTCCCCGGGCTCCGGGCAGTCTCATGGCCTCCAGCAGGCACTCGTCGATTCCGGGCACGGTGCTTCCCTCCCGCCCGTTGTGGTTCGGCTGAGTAACGCCGAAACTACGCAACGTGTGCGCGAGGAGTGATGGTTCTGGCATTTTCCTGAGGAACATGCCAGCGGCTGGCTAGAGTGTGTGGATTTTCCCTTTCAGTCCTCGCTCCTTACAAGCAGCACCACCTTGTTCAGCGCCCACAGGCCCACCCCGACGGCCAGCAGCACCCCGGCGCGGATGTAGACGTCCGCGGGACGGTCGGCCAGCGGGCTGGCGAGGATCAACGCGGTGAGGGCGCCGAGCACCGGAAGCACGGTCGGCGTACGGAAGTGCTGGTGATCGACAGGGTCGCGGCGCAGGACGAGAACCGCGATGTTGACCACGGCGAACACGCAAAGGAGCAGGAACGACGTCGTGTCGCCCAGGCCCTCGATCTCGCCCGTGGAGACCAGCCCGATCGCGAGCAGCGTCACGAAGGCGATGCCGACCACGGGTGTGCGACGCGTGGGCAGGACCCGGGCCATGCCTCGCGGCAGGATGCGTTCGTTGGCCATGCCGTAACACAGGCGCGAGGCCATCATGATGTTGATCAGCGCGGAGTTGGTGACGGCGAACAGAGCGATGAGCGCGAAGAGTTTGTGCGGGAAGTCGACACCGCCCGCCTTCACGACCTCCAGCAGCGGGCCGCTCGAACCCTCCAGCACCTTGTAGTCGACCAGCAGCGACGACACCAGCGCCACCAGGACGTAGATCGTGCCCGTGACCGCCACACCGATGAAGATCGCCCGCGGGAAGGTGCGGACGGGATCCTTGGTCTCCTCGGCCATGTTCACCGAGTCCTCGAAGCCGACGAACGCGAAGAAGCCCAGCGCCGTCGCGCCCAGCACCCCGGTCATCAGGGCGTATCCGGTGCCGCTTGCCTCGAACTCGCCCAGCCGGGACGGCTCCCCGTCGCCGTTCAGCACGGCCCACGCGCCGATCGCGAGGATGATCACCAGGCCCGTCAGCTCGACCAGCGTCAGCACCACGTTCGTCTTCACGGACTCCGACACGCCCCGCAGGTTCAGGGCGGCCAGCAGCAGGATGAAGCAGATCGCGACGAGCGTCGGCGGCAGCGCGTCGCCCGTCAGCTCCGACAGATAGTCGCCGCTGAAGGCGCGGGCCGCCGCGCTCGCCGACGACAGGCCCGAGCACATCACCATGAACGCGACGATGAAGGTCAGGAAGGGGACCTTGAACGCCTTCTGCGTGTAGAGCGCCGCTCCGGCCGCCTTCGGATACTTGCCGACCAGTTCGACGTACGACGCGGCCGTCAGGATCGCCACGACGAAGCCGATGGCGAACGGCAGCCACAGCGCCCCGCCGACCTTCCCGGCGACCTTGCCGGTGGTGGCGTAGATGCCGGTCCCGAGGATGTCGCCGATCACGAAGAGGATCAGCAGCTTGGGACCGAGGACCCGCTTGAGGCCTGGTTCCTCGGCGGGCGCCGGTGTGCCCGCGGTGGTTTCTGCGGTGGACAAGAGAACCTCCCCCGATCGGTGAGCCGTCCGGGGACGTGTTCCCTGTGCCTCGCGCGGGATGCCGGGCAAGCGCCGTCTCAGAGGTTCATCAGAGCTTCGCCCGGCGTGAGAGCTTCGCCCGGCGTGGGCGCCTCAGAACGTGCCGGTCAGCGATTCCGCGTGCGACCCTCCCGACTCCGCCACGATCTCGTCGACCGTCTGCGGCGTCCGGACCACGGCGAACCGCACCCCGCCCGCCCCGTCGGGCCCGAAGCCGTAGATCCCGGGCCGCGCGAGGGAGTTGTACGCGTAGTGGTGCGCGAAGTAGTACGCGCCCGTGTCCAACGCGGCTGCGTAGTCGCCCTGTTCGAGCAACGGCATCAACCGCCCCTCCGCCAGCAGATCACCCGCGAAGCACGCGGGACCCGCCACGTCCTGCACCACGTCGGGCCCCGCCTTGGGCCGCCCCTTCGTGTCGTACGCGGCCACCCGCAGCGGCCAGGACTTCGGCGCGTACACCGTGCGGGCCGCCACCTGCACCCCCGCGTGCGTCACCGCGATCGCCCGCCCGCCGGCCGACTTCGCGTACTCGACCCGCGCCAGCACCACCCCGTGCTTGGCGAGCAGCGACCGCCCGAACTCCGTGACCAGCCCGTACCGCCCGTCGAACAGCCCCGGCACGGTCGCCGCGAGCAGCCGCGCGTACTCCTCGTACGTCGGCGTGTGCGCGTCCGACCCGAAGTTCACCGGCAGGCCGCCGCCGATGTCGAGCGTGTCGATCTGCCGCCGCCCGGCCCGCTCGTTGATCTCCTCCGCGAGCCCGTACGTCTCCGCGACCGCGCGTGCCATCAGCTCCAGCGGCATCCCCTGCGAACCGGAGTGCGCGTGCAGCCGGGTCAGCCAGGGCCGGTCCAGATACGCCCGTACGACCCACTCGCGCGCCCCCTCGTCCCGCAGCGCGACCCCGAACTTCGAGGTCGCCGTCGCCGTCGACAGCGCCCCGATCGAACCCCCGCCGACCTGCGGATTCACCCGGATCCCGATGGGGGAGCGAGTGGAGGCCGAGCGTACGAGGGCGTCGAGGCGGGCCAGCTCCTGCGGGTTGTCCGCGTTGACCGCGATGCCCAGCGCGAGCGCCTCCCGCAGCTCCGCCGGGGTCTTGGCGGGCGAGTCGAGGACGGTACGGGCCGGCGGGACCCCGGCCGCGCGGGCGAGGGCCAGCTCGCCCGGGCTCGCGACCTCCGCGCCGATGCCCTCCCGGTGCAGCAGCCGCAGCACCGGCACGAGCGGGGTCGCCTTCACGGCGAACGCGTGCAGCACGGGTGTCCCCGGTGCCGTCACCACGTCGAAGGCCGCCCGCAGGGCCGCCGCCGAGGCCCGGATGCCGGTGATGTCGAGGAGCCCGATGATGGGGGTGGCCGGGCCGACCAGCCCCTGTTCCACGGCCGCGCGAACGGCCTCGTCCCGCCGCGGGCCCCCGTTCACGGCCGGGCCCTGATCCCCACCAAGCTCCTCCGGGGTTCCGTCCGGTTCTTCGCCCGTCGAGTCCGCGTCTCCTGTGCCTGTGTATGCCGCCATACATCCAGCCAAACATCCGTGCCGCGCCCGTGCTGGCCCACGAAGGTATTGACTAGTTCTATTCAGGCGATCAGGATGTGAATATCGACTGAATGACCGGAACCACCCGGAGCACTCCCCAGCCGCCAGGAGGCAGACCATGTCAGGACCCCGCCCCGTCCGAGCACCGCGCGGTACGGAACTGAGCGCCCTGGGATGGCAGCAGGAAGCCGCACTGCGGATGCTGCAGAACAACCTCGACCCCGAGGTCGCCGAGCACCCCGACAAGCTCGTCGTCTACGGCGGCACCGGCAAGGCGGCCCGCGACTGGCGCTCCTTCGACGCCATGGTCCGTACGCTGCGGACGCTCAAGCAGGACGAGACGATGCTCGTCCAGTCCGGCCGGCCCGTCGGCGTGATGCAGACCCACGAGTGGGCCCCGCGCGTCCTCATCGCCAACTCCAACCTGGTCGGCGACTGGGCGAACTGGGAGGAGTTCCGCCGCCTGGAGGCTCTCGGCCTCACCATGTACGGGCAGATGACGGCCGGCTCCTGGATCTACATCGGCACCCAGGGCATCCTCCAGGGCACCTACGAGACGTTCTCCGCCGTCGCCGCGAAGAAGTTCAACGGCACCCTCGCGGGCACGATCACCCTCACCGCCGGCCTCGGCGGCATGGGCGGCGCCCAGCCGCTCGCCGTCACCATGAACGACGGCGTCGCGATCTGTATCGACGTCGACCCGCGCGCCATCGAGCGCCGCATCGAGCACAAGTACCTCGACGTGAAGGCCGACTCCCTGGAGCACGCCCTCCAGCTCGCCGTCGAGGCCCGCGACGCCCGCCGCCCGCTCTCCATCGGGCTCCTCGGCAACGCCGCCGAACTGCTGCCGCGCATGCTCGCCGAGGGCGCCCCCATCGACATCGTGACCGACCAGACCTCGGCCCACGACCCGCTGGCCTACCTCCCCGTGGGCGTCGACTTCGACGACATGGCCTCGTACGCCGCGAAGGACCCGGCCGGGTTCACCACCCGTGCCCGCGAGTCCATGGCCCGGCACGTGGAGGCCATGGTCGGCTTCATGGACGCCGGCGCCGAGGTCTTCGACTACGGCAACTCCATCCGCGGCGAGGCCCAACTCGCCGGGTACGAGCGGGCGTTCGCCTTCCCCGGCTTCGTCCCCGCCTACATCCGCCCCCTCTTCTCCGAGGGCAAGGGCCCCTTCCGCTGGGCCGCCCTGTCCGGCGAGGCCTCCGACATCCACAAGACGGACAAGGCGATCCTCGACCTCTTCCCGGAGAACGAGTCCCTCCACCGCTGGATCAAGCTCGCCGGGGAGCGGGTGCACTTCCAGGGGCTGCCGGCCCGGATCTGCTGGCTCGGCTACGGCGAGCGGGACAAGGCCGGTGAGCGCTTCAACGACATGGTGGCCAGCGGTGAGCTGCAGGCTCCCCTCGCCATCGGGCGCGACCACCTCGACTGCGGGTCCGTCGCCTCTCCCTACCGGGAGACCGAGGCCATGCTCGACGGCTCGGACGCGATCGCCGACTGGCCGCTGCTGAACGCCATGGTGAACGTGGCGTCCGGGGCGTCCTGGGTGTCCATCCACCACGGTGGTGGCGTGGGGATGGGGCGGTCCATCCACGCGGGCCAGGTGTCGGTGGCGGACGGTACGAAGCTGGCCGGGGAGAAGATCCGGCGCGTGCTGACGAATGACCCCGGGATGGGTGTCATTCGGCATGTTGATGCGGGGTACGACATCGCAGAGTCTGTCGCTGACGAGCGGGGCGTGCGGGTTCCCATGCGGGAAGGCGAGTCCGCGTGAGCCTGCCGGTCGGTGGGGAGCGGGACTCTTCTTCCCCCACCCCGCCCCTTCCCGAAACCATGGGCTCTGCCCCTGGAC
>NZ_LIQZ01000397.1 GCF_001418655.1 Streptomyces phaeochromogenes
TTCCCCGCGCCCCTGAAAGCCCCGGTGACCGAGGTCTGTTCACCACGTGACCGTCCGTCGTGGTTGCCCGCGCCGTTCCCCGCGCCCCTAAAAGACTGACGTGAACCCCCACCCACCCAGGGGCGCGGGGAACTGCGCGACCAGCACCAGCAGGCCCGCAGCCGAGAACGTCGGCGTCGGCATCGGCATCGACCTCGGCGTCACATCAGCAAGTCGTCCACCTGCGCCTCGCCCTCGCGATAGCGACGGGCGATCTCCGCGCTGCAGTCGTCCGCAGTCCGCTGCAATTCCTGCCGGCGCCGGGAAACCTGCTGCTCGTACCGCACGAGCCGCCCCATCGCCGCGTTCAGCTCCAGATCCGTACGCGCCTCCAGGTCGGACAGTTCGACCTCGGCGAGCATGTCCGAGGCCAGCCGCCGGAACTCCTCGCTGTGGGGCGTACCCACAGTCACGTGCCGCGCGGACGACCGCTGCCGCGCCGGCGCGTCCGTCAGGATCTCCGACAGCCGTTCAACGACGGACGCCGAAGCCGCGATCCGCGCCTCGCGTCCCCGCCGCGGGGCACCCCGCCGCCCCAACTCGGCGCGCAGGATGTCGATCCGCCCCTGCAGCAGCCGCCGCACATAGCTCAGATCGGCCTCGTCCCGCTGCGCGTCCCTCCGCAGGGTGCGCAGTTCGGGCAGCCGCAGGACGCTCAGCTCGGGCTCCGGCTCGGGCGCCGACTCAGGCATGGGGCTGTCCGTACGCTGGGTGGGCGGACGCGCCACGACCGGGCGCGCTGACGACGACGGCGAAGACTGCGGCAAAGACGCCTCCGGCGATGGCGATGACGGCGGCTCCCCCCGAATCAGCGATACGACCCCGGGTGACTGCCCCGTACTCGGTGTGCTCATGTGCCTCAACCGTCCCCTCGACCGGCGCGTGTGAGCATCGTGCCACCCCAAGTGGCCGCTATGTGACCGAGTGCCCCCGATCGGCCCCAGATGGGGGGTTAAGGATCAATAAGAAAGCCCCCGTACGGAGTCGGCACCAAGGTCGGCATCAAGGCCGGCACCGACGTCAATCGGACGCACGGCATGATGGTCCTTATGCGTGCGGTGGTGCAGAGAGTGGACGGCGCGAGCGTCGTCGTCGAGGGTGAGACCGTCGGTGAGATCAGCGGCGAGGGCCTGTGCGTCCTGGTCGGGGTGACCCACGAGGACACCAAGGAGAAGGCGGCCCAACTGGCCCGCAAACTCTGGTCGATCCGCATGCTGGCCGACGAGAAGTCGTGCTCGGACATCGACGCCCCGCTGCTCGTCATCAGCCAGTTCACGCTGTACGGAGACGCCCGCAAGGGCCGCCGGCCCACCTGGAACGCAGCCGCCCCCGGCGACGTCGCAGAGCCCCTCGTGGACGAGGTCGTGGCCCAGCTCCGCTCGCTGGGAGCGACGGTGGCGACGGGCCGTTTCGGCGCGCAGATGCGCGTCTCGCTGACGAACGACGGCCCGTTCACCGTCCTGCTGGAGATGTAGCCGCCAGGCGGGCAACAGGCACTCCAAGATCCGGCCCGGCGGCCCCTGGCGGGCCCTACGGCTCGACCACGACCTCCTGCGCCGCCGCCGTCGTGTCGGCCACCAGCCGCGCGTCCAGCGGTACGTTCCGCTTGACGAGTCCCAGGGCGATCGGCCCGAGCTCGTGGTGCCGTACGGCCGTCGTCACGAAACCGATCTTGCGTCCCTCGGGCCCCTCGTCCGCGAGCCGCAGCTCCGCGCCGTGCGGCGGCAGATGGACCTCGCTGCCGTCCAGGTGCAGGAAGACGAGCCGGCGCGGGGGCTTGCCCAGGTTCTGGACGCGGGCGACGGTCTCCTGCCCGCGGTAGCAGCCCTTCTGCAGATGCACCGCGCTGCCGATCCAGCCCAGCTCGTGCGGGATGGTCCGGTGGTCGGTCTCGAAACCGATCCGCGGCTGGTGGTTCTCGACGCGCAGCGCCTCGTACGCGAGCAGCCCGACCGCCGGGCCGTGCCGGTCGACGTCGGCGGCGTACGACTCCAGGTCCGTACGCGGCAGGAACAGATCACGTCCGTACGGCGTCTCGCGGACGACGACGCCCTCGGGGACGTCGGCGATGGAACCGGCCGGCAGGTGGACGACCGCGAACTCGGCCGTGCTGTCGGCGACTTCGACGCGGTAGAAGAACTTCATCGACTCCAGGTACGCGATCAGTGCGTCCTGGCTGTCGGGCTCCACGTGGGCCCAGGTGGTCGTCCCGTCGTCGACGAGATACAGCGCGTGCTCGATGTGGCCGTGCGCGGAGAGGATCAGCGCCTCGGTGGCGCGGCCCGCCGGGAGGTCGCTGACGTGCTGGGTGAGCAGCAGGTGCAGCCAGGTGAGCCGGTCGTCGCCGGTGACGGTGACCACGCCGCGGTGCGAGAGGTCCACGAAACCGGTGCCGCCGGCGAAGGCACGCTGTTCTCGGAACAGGTCCCCGTAGTGGGCGGCGACACCTTCGTCCACACCCTCGGCGGGCACGGCACCGGGCAGGGACAACAGAGGGCTCTTCATATCCACACAGCCTACGACCGAGTGGGCGCGCTTTTTATTTCCGCCGGAGTGCCGCTCCCCACTTGCCGCCGGGGGTCGCTCCGCCGCCTACTCCGCCTTCGCGGCCTTCTCCGCCGCCCTCGCCGTGCAGTCCTCGCAGCGGCCGAAGATCGCGAAGTGCTTCATGTCGGTGGAGAAGCCGAACGTCTCGCGGAGCTTGGCGGTGAAGTCGGCGGCGATCTCGACGTCCGCCTCAATGACGTTCGTGCAGTCGCGGCAGACCAGGTGGAGATGGTGGTGCCGGTCCGCAAGGTGGTACGTGGGCGCCCCGTGCCCGAGGTGCGCGTGCGAGACGAGCCCGAGCTCCTCCAGGAGCTCCAGGGTCCGGTACACCGTGGAAATGTTGACCCCCGACGCGGTCTTCCTCACCTCGATGAGGATGTCGTCGGGGGTCGCGTGCTCCAGGGTGTCCACGGCTTCGAGCACAAGTTGCCGCTGCGGCGTCAGCCGGTAACCGCGCTGCCGCAGATCGCTCTTCCAGTCAGTGCCTTCGGTGCTTCCAGTGCTCACCACACCGAAAGTCTAGAACTACTTGTAGAACTACTTGAAGAAAGCGATCCCGTCGTCCGGCATGTCGTCAGGCAGGGCCTTGGCCCAGCGCTCGACGTCCTCCGGGCTGACGACCTTCTTGAGCTGGGCCGACATGTACGGGCGGAGCGAAACCTCGGGGGTCTGCTTCTCTCCGACCCACATGAGATCGCTCTTCACATAGCCGTACAGACGCTTGCCGCCGCTGTACGGGCCCGAGGCGGCCGTACGCGCGACCGCGTCCGTGACCAGGTCGATCTGGGGCTTCTTGTCGGCCATCTCGCCGTACCAGATCTCGACGACGCCGTCGTCGCGAACCATCACGACCTCGACCTTGCGGTTCTGGTCGATCCGCCAGAAGCCGGACTCGGACTCCAGCGCGCGCACCTTGTTGCCCTCGGCGTCGAGGACCCAGGTGTGCGAGTGGTACTCCAGGAAGTCCCGCCCGTCGTGGGTGAAGCTGACTTCCTGGCCGAAGTTGCACTTCTCGTCGCCGGGGAAGTCGTGGACGCCCGCGCCGGTCCAGTTGCCCAGCAGGAAGGCAAGGGGGACGAGGTCCTTGTGCAGGTCGGACGGGATCTCGATCATGAGGTCGGCAGTTCCTTGATGGGGGTCAGCGCTGGCCCTGGTACAGCTTCTTCACGGCCAGCCCGGTGAAGGCGAGAACGCCGACACAGACCAGGACCAGCAGGGCTTCGAAGAAGTACTCAAGCACGGGGTGCTCCTCGGGGGTGACGCGGTGGTGGGCAGTACAGAGCCGCTCCCCACTCTAGTAGGGGTGGGGAGCGGCTCTCTCTCCGAGGTCCGCCGGTCAGCTCAGGAGCTGGCTCTGCAGGACCACGGTCTGCTGGAAGGGGACCGCCTCGGCGGTGCCCTTGCGGGACTGCACGATCAGGGCGACGGTGTCGCCGGCCGAGAGGTAGGCCTGCCGGACCTGCTCGGCGCCGTACGGCTTCGTCTCCGCGTACGGCGAGCGGGTGACGTGGGCGAACTCGGTCTTCTCCGGGAAGTCCTCGTCCCGGTCGAACTCCTCGGCACCGCGCACGGCGTACGTCGGGCTGTCGTAGTGGATCAGCTCGGTCGCGAACAGCTCGTCCGCGACGGCCGCGGTGCCGAAGCGCAGCAGGTAGATCCGCGTGTGCGTGCCGTCCCGCGTGGTCCAGCCGCGGGCTGCGACGTGCCGCAGCCCGTGGTCGGTCAGCACCTGGCCGGCGGCCTTGCGGTCCTCCTTCGACGCGAACTCCGCCAGGAAGTCCTTCGTCGCGAGCCAGCCGTCCTCGCCGCGCAGCGCCTTGTCCGCCTTCGCGCCCTCGGGGGCGGGCAGTACGAGCGCGCGCAGGTCGGCGTGGTGGGCGGCGGCCTTGTTGGCCTCGGCGAAGGGGGCCGGGCTGCCGGACGGCAGCGGCGGCCTGACGATCTCCGGGTAGTTCCAGCGCCCGTCCGACTCGGTCGCGAGTCCCGGCAGGTCGGTGCGCTCCTGCCGCGTGATGCCGTACGCGGCAGCCGTACCGACCGCCACGAACACCACCGCGACGGCGGTCCAGCGCAGCACGGCACGCAGGACCCGGCGGTCCTTCCCCGCCTTGGCCGGTACGAGCGGGGTCCCTTCGGGGGCTGCGGGTACTGCGGGCGCTGCGGGGAGCACGTCAGGCGGCGGGGGAGGCACGAGTGCCTGCCGCTCCTCGGTCTGCTCGGTCTGCTCGGTCTGCTCGGTCATACCGCCTCCCCCGGGTCGGTGATGCGGTCGAGCTGGGTGCGCAGCAGCAACGCGACTCCCTCGGTGTTCAATGGCCTGATCCCGGACGCGGTGGCGCTGACCAGCACGTCTCCCTCGTACGCGGAGCAGAACATCGCCTCGATCTCCTCGCCTGTGGTCTTCGGCTGCAGAAAGCACTTGGCGTTCTTGTGGCCCTTGACGGCGGGGCCCGCGCGGAAGACGTCCATGGCGTCGAGGAACTCGTTCTGGAACGTCGAGATGTCCCGGACGGCCGCCTTGTTCTGCATCCGGGACAGCACGACGCTCACCGAGTACGCCGTCTTCGAGTCGGCGTAGGAGTTGCCCGCCGTGCTGACGTAGCTGCGCATCGCCATGCCCTGGACGCGCTGCTTGTCGATCTCTTTCTCCAGCCGCAGTCGCTGGGAGCGGGGCATGCCACGCAGCGACTCCTTGCGCAGGGCGGTGGCCTGGGCACCGCTGAGCCGGGCGTCGTGGCCGTACTCGTTGAGGTCGGGGCCGCGGCCCCAGTCGTCCTCCCCGTACGGCACGAGCAGGCCGGCGAGCCCCGTGGCGGCGGGCGGCTTCCTGTCGTCCGCCTTCTCCCGCGGGAAGTCCCAGACGGGCGCGCCCGCGTCCCGGTCGGCGTCGTTCACGGTCACGACGGTGTAGCCGGTGCCTGCGACGACGGCGGCGACGAGGAGGCCGGCCCCGACGAGGGCGGCGATCCGGCCACGGCGTACGGGCTTCTTCGCGTCCGGCGCCACGGGCTCGGCCGGCGACGTGGCGTCCACCGGCTCTTCCGGCTGCACCGGCTGGACCGGCTCCTCGGGCTCGACCGGCCCGGATTCCTCCGCAGGGACACTGCTCCGGTCGTCGCTCACAGCCGCTCCATCTGCCGCTCGGCCAGGTCCATGATCTTCGCCTTGGTGATCGGCCTGCTGTCGTTCACGAAGATCTGCATGGCGATGTCGCCCCGCCAGGCATGCGCCTCGGCCGTGTACATCGGGAGGTAGCCGGCCTTGTTCTCGGGCTGCTTCCGTACGTACGCCATGCCGTCGCCGGTGCCGGGGACGGACCAGCTGTCCGTGTCGTACTCCGCCTCGCCGTAGTGCTCGTCCGCCACTCGTTCACGGGCGGCCAGGCGGTCCTCCTGGCGGTACTGCACCAGCCGGATCAGGACCGAATGCGTGCTGCCCGTCTGCCAGGAGGTGACGGCCGCGCGCCGGAACTCGTCGTCGATGAGGGTGCTGTAGGCCGTTGTCGGCCGGGTGTACCCGTCCGCGTACGCGTCGAGACCCATCCAGCCGTCGACGCCTTCGGCGGAGGTTGTGTCCCGCGCCCCGCTCGGCCGCTCGACCAGCAGCTTGCGCAGGTCACCGTCGGTCCGCACCCTGCGGTCCTGCGCGGCCGACAGGGGCTGAGGCCCCTTGCCCCCGGCCTGCGGAAGCGACGGCTGCGAGAGAGACGGCAGCTCGGTGGGCTCACGGTCGGCCTGGATCAGATATCCGACGCAGGTGCCGGCGACCACCCCCAGCACGGCGGCCGTGGCGATCAGGAGCGTCGTGCGCCCACGCCCACGTCGGCGCACACGCGGCACGGCCTGCTGCTCCGGGGCCTCCGAGGTCTCCGGGGCCTCCGGGGTTTCCGGGGCTTCGGAGGTCTCCTGGACCTCAGGTGGCGCTTCGGGTATTTCCGTGACTTCCAAGACGTCCCCCACAGAACGCGAAGCGCGGATTCCGTATCCGCGCGCACAGGAGACCCATGATCAACGCGTGAGGTTGCAAGGGAGTTGATTACGATTCGAGCATGGCGAAGAAGCTCGTGATCAAAGTGACGGCGGGGGCGGACGCTCCCGAACGCTGCTCTCAGGCGTTCACGGTGGCGGCGGTCGCCGTGGCCAGCGGGGTGGACGTGTCGCTCTGGCTGACGGGCGAGTCCGCGTGGTTCGCGCTGCCGGGCCGGGCCGCGGAGTTCGAACTGCCGCACGCGGCCCCGCTCCCCGACCTGCTCGACTCGATCCTGGCCGGCGGCCGGCTCACTCTCTGCACACAGTGCGCCGCCCGCCGGGACATCACGGAGAAGGACGTCATCGAGGGCGTACGCATCGCGGGCGCCCAGGTCTTCGTCCAGGAGGCCCTGGCGGACGAGACCCAGGCGCTCGTCTACTGAGACTGAGCGGGGGAGGACGGGTCACCCACTGACCGGGACTGACCGGAACGGCTCAGGGCCGTCGCTTCTTGCCGTCCAGCTCGTCCCACCAGTCGTCGGACTTGGGGTCGCCGGACGGGTCGTCCCACCAGCGGTCGTCGGGGCCGCGCCGATTCGCCGCCATCGCCGCGAGCGGGGGAATCACCATGGCCACGACGCACATCCCGACGGCCACGGGCACCGACCAGAGCCGCACGACTCCCCAGGCCAGCACGAACAGCCCGATGCACGTGCCCATCATGGCGAAATACACGTGACGCCTTCGCGCGTACATGCATCCAGCGTAGATCCGGGCAGGCGCAAAGGCTCACCCCGCGAGGCAGGGACGACGCCACGACCTGGCGGACGGAGTCCGGCGCAGCGCCTCGAAGCCTGCGAAGCAGTGCGAGAGGCGCGTCAAGGAGGGGCCGTGACGCCTTCGCGCGTACATGCATCCAGCGTAGATCCGGGCCGACCCGGATGGTCTGTCCGTGGGCAAGCCGAAGGGCCGCACCCCATTACCGGAAAGCGTCCAACCCCCCGGGGGTGCGGCCCTTCGGCCGTTTATACGGTGTCCGCCGTCAGGTGGTTCAGACGGAGACGGGTTCAGACGGTGATGGCCACCTCGGCCAGGCCGCCGGTCTGGGCGACCACCGTGCGGTCGGCCGTGCCGCCTGGAACGAGGGCGCGGACGGTCCAGGTGCCCTCGGCCGCGTAGAAGCGGAACTGTCCGGTCGCCGAGGTCGGGACCTCGGCGGTGAACTCGCCGGTCGAGTCCAGGAGGCGGACATAGCCCACCACCGGCTCGCCGTCCTTGGTCACCTGACCCTGGATGGTGGTCTCACCGGGCTTGATCGTCGAGGCGTCCGGGCCGCCGGCCTTCGCTCCACACATGTTTCGTTTCCGTCCTTCAGTCCTTCAGGCCTTGAGTTCTTGGGTTACTTGTTGGCGCCGAGCTCGATCGGCACACCGACGAGGGAGCCGTACTCGGTCCACGAGCCGTCGTAGTTCTTGACGTTCTCGACACCGAGCAGCTCGTGCAGCACGAACCAGGTGAGCGCGGAACGCTCACCGATGCGGCAGTACGCGATGGTGTCCTTCGCCAGGTCGACCTGCTCCTCGGCGTAGAGCTCCTTGAGCTCGTCGTCCGACTTGAAGGTGCCGTCGTCGTTGGCGTTCTTCGACCACGGGATGTTGCGCGCGGACGGGACGTGGCCCGGACGCTGCGACTGCTCCTGCGGAAGGTGGGCCGGCGCGAGCAGCTTGCCGCTGAACTCGTCGGGCGAACGCACGTCGACCAGGTTCTGCGAACCGATGGCCGCCACGACGTCGTCGCGGAAGGCGCGGATCGCGGTGTTCTGCGCCTTTGCCTTGTAGTCGGTCGTGGCGCGGGTGGGCACCTCGGCGACCAGGTCGCGGGAGTCGAGCTCCCACTTCTTGCGGCCGCCGTCGAGGAGCTTCACGTTCTCGTGGCCGTACAGCTTGAAGTACCAGTAGGCGTAGGACGCGAACCAGTTGTTGTTGCCGCCGTAGAGGACGACCAGGGTGTCGTTGCCGATGCCCTTCTCCGACAGGAGCTTCTCGAAGCCGGCCTGGTCGACGAAGTCACGGCGGACCGGGTCCTGGAGGTCCTTGGTCCAGTCGATCCGGATCGCGTTGCGGATGTGGTTCTTCTCGTACGCGGACGTGTCCTCGTCGACCTCGACGATGGCCACGCTGGGGTCGTCCAGGTGGTCCTGGACCCAGTCGGCGTCTACCAGGACGTCGCTGCGGCTCATGCTCGTTCTCCTCCGGGGCAGTTGCGGCGGGGCGTTGCGTCAGTGCGTCAGAAAGGGATGCGGTACGCGCTCGACGATCACGGCTGCGATGGCGTACGCGGCGCAGGGATGGCCCCGACGAGAGAGGTCGAAGGGCCCGGCTCGCGGAAGTACGACGCTTCCGCTCAGAAAGTGCGACAGAGCATGGCGGCGACGCGGCACAGGTCTACTGCCCGCCGCTTCGTGAGATCCGCCTGTCGCCTCATGACGTCGATCGTAGGGACGGACAGGCGGGCATGTCACCGGTGTGTCGTATTCTGAGACGCGATCGTCCGGGATGTGGGACGAGAAGGGTGTCCGGCCCGTTTTCTCCCGGCCCCGGAGGGGCTGTAGCCGTCGTCACATCTCTCGCACATCTGCTGTGCGGACGGGGGTGTCTCGCCTTTCGGACGCGGCACGGACGGCAATTCGAGCGGGCCATGCTCTGACTCCCTGCCCCACCCAGCCCTACTCGCCACCCGACCTACCCGACCAGGCTGACGTCCGAACCCTTCACCGTGATGTCGACGCCCTTCGGCGCCGCCTCGACCTTGTCGAGCTTGATGCCGCCGGGCAGGCCGTCGATCTGCTGCCGGAAGTCGGTGATCAGGCGGACCTTGTCCTCGGCGAGCTGGACGCCCAGGTTGGGGAGGGAGTCGGCCTGCACCTGGACGGTGTCGCCCTTGACACTGACCGAGCTGAGCACGGAGACCGGGCGCGGGAGCTTGGTGCCGAGCACCGTGGCCTCCACCTCGACCTTGATCTTGCCGTTGCCGCCGTCCGAGAGGCCGACGACCTTGGCGGTGACTCCGCTCGCGACATCCACGGGTTCGGCCTTCGCCGTCTTCAGGAGTTCGTCGTACGAGATCGTCGCCGTGCCGGTCGCCGAGGCGGCCTTCGCGGAGCTGTAGTCGCCGGAGAACGCGACGCCCCGCATCTGGGCCGTGAGGTCGTCGATACGGATCTTGTCCGGGGTGGCGCCGTTGGCGGTGCCCGTGCCGCCGGTGGCGCCGCTCGTGTCGGCCTCGTAGTTCTTGATGCCGACCTCCACCTCGTCCAGTTCGCCGCCGACGACCTGGGTGAGGAAGGGGAAGCCCTTGATCGAGACGCTGGGGGTGGTGGCCAGGCCCTCGTTCGTCTTCAGCCTGTCCGCTGCCTCGTCCTCGGCGAAGCCGACGGCTACGCGGTCGGCGATGATGAAGAGGCCGCCGAGGATGACGGTCACGATCAGAAGTATTCGCAGTGCTCGCATGGTTTACGTGTTCCCCCACCTTGGCGGTCTCCTGGCGCGAGGGTAACCCTGCCGGGGCCTCCGGCCGGTTGGACGGGGGGAGTTGTCGATCAGCTGTGACAGGGGTGGCCGCGGACCAGGGCTTTTCCTCGCCCCCGCCGC
>NZ_LIQZ01000398.1 GCF_001418655.1 Streptomyces phaeochromogenes
GCGGCGGGGGCGAGAAACCTAGCGGTCCGCCACCCTCATTTCGAACCAGGTCGTCTTGCCGCGAGGCAGGAGATCCACGCCCCAGCGGTCGGAGAGCTTGTCGACGAGGAACAGGCCCCGGCCGCTCACGTCCATTTCCTGGACCGGCATGAGGCAGGGGAGCCCCCGGGAAGGGTCACGGACCTCGATCCGGATCCAGCCCCGGCGGCGCCGCATACGGAGCCCGAACACCCGCGCGCCGGTGTGCCGCACGGCATTGCCCACCAACTCGGAGACGAGTAGGACCGCATCCTCGGTCATCTTCGGCGAGAGCCCCCAGTGACGCAGAACCACGACCTGGGTCAGCCGGCGCGCGGCGGCGGCGGACTCGGGCCGGGAAGGCAACGGCACCTCCCCCTCGGTCGGATTGCCGAACAACTCCAGCGCCTTGAGCGCGTGTTCGTCCTCGACCGCGGGCGACCAGCGCGCCGCGGTCGCACTCCCGTGCCGCCGCGGCTGTTCGATACCCTCCAGCCCCGCCATGCCCCCATCATGGCCGCCCAGAGGCCTCGTTGGGGGCGTTCCGGAGGAATACGCCCCCCGGAACCCCCCATTCCGCACGATTCGATCGGCATATGCCAGCGGCAGTTCGTGGGCGGCCACAGCCCATCTGGCCTGCGGGAACAGGCTCGTTCGGGGCAATCGCCCGCCGCACCCGACAAGGCAGCCTTAAGGTTGCCTTAAGGCCCGGATAAACCGCCCCTTCGAGGGACGCGGGTAAGACATCGCGTCAACTGCAAGTGGATCAGCGGAATTGGGCGGGTGACTTTCACGGCACCCACAACCCCTTGTCGCAGACACCCACAGGCACCTACGCCTCCATGCCGCAGACCCCGGTCAGAGGAACTTCGCCTTGCCCGGGCCCTCCTCCACGAAGCTCTTCATGCCCCGCTCCCGGTCCTCGGTGGCGAACAGCCCCGCGAACCAGTTGCGTTCGATGGCGAGCCCGGTCTCGATGTCCGTCTCCAGACCCGCGTCGACGGACTCCTTGGCGGCGCGCAGCGCGAGCGCCGGGCCCTGGGCCAGTTTCGCGGCCCACGCGTGCGCCTCGGCGTACACCTCGTCGGCGGGTACGACCCGGTCCACCAGGCCGAGCGACAGGGCCTCGTCGGCCTTGACCATGCGGCCGGTGAAGATGAGGTCCTTGGCCTTGGAGGGGCCGATCAGGCGGGACAGGCGCTGGGTGCCGCCCGCGCCCGGGATCAGTCCGAGCAGGATTTCCGGCTGGCCCAGCTTGGCGTTGTCCGCGGCGATGCGGAAGTCGGCGCAGAGCGCCAACTCGCAGCCCCCGCCCAGCGCGTAACCCGTGACCGCCGCGACGACCGGCTTGGGGATGCGGGTCACGGCGGTGAAGGAGTCCTGCAGGGCACGGGACCGTACGACCATCGCCGCGTGGTCCATGGCCTGCATCTCCTTGATGTCCGCGCCCGCCGCGAACACCTTCTCGCCGCCGTAGAGGATCACCGCGCGCACGTCCTCGCGGCGCGCGGCCTCCTCGGCGAGCTCCTTGAGGCGGTCCTGCGTGGCGACGTCCAGCGCGTTCATGGGCGGGCGGTCGAGACGGATCGTGCCGACACCTTCGGCGACTTCGAGATGCACAGTCATGAAGGCAGGTTAACGGGGGCTAACGGCGACGGCCCCGGTGTGCTGCGTCACAGGCCTCGGCCGATGTGGCCGCCACACGCCGACGGCCCCGGTGCGCCGCGTCACAGAGGAGCAGCACACCGAGGCCGTGCGGGCCACGGAAGGGAGGGCCGGGAGAAGCGTGGTCAGTGCCGCCCCCGGGCCCGGGGGGTCACGCCTTCCACTTCTCCCACGACATGTTCCAGCCGTTGAGCCCGTTGTCCGGGGCCACGATCCGGTCGTTGGAGTTCTTCACGACCACCACGTCACCGACGATCGAGCGGTCGAAGAACCACGCGGCGGGCGCGCCGCGGTCGCCGCCGCCGCGCTGGTCGCGCAGGCCGATGCAGCCGTGGCTGGCGTTGTAGTTGCCGAAGGCGTCGCCGCCCCAGTAGTTGCCGTGGATGAAGGTGCCCGACGTGGTCAGCCGCATCGCGTCCGGCACGTCCTTGATGTCGTACTCGCCGCCGTAGCCGACCGTCTCACCGTTCATCCGGGTCACCCGGAGGCGCTCGGTGATGACCATCTGGCCGTTCCAGGTCTCGTAGCCGGGCTTGCCCGTGGTGACCGGGATGGTCTTGATGACCTTGCCGTCGCGCCTGACGGTCATCTTCTTGGTCTTGACGTCGACGGTGGAGACCTGGCTGCGGCCGATCGTGAACTTCACGGTCTTGGCCTGCTCGCCGTAGACACCGGGCCTGCCCTCGACGCCGTCGAGGTTGAGCTTCACGGTGACCTTCGTACCGGGCTTCCAGTACTTCTCCGGGCGGAAGTCGAGGCGGTCGTTGCCGAACCAGTGGCCCTCGACGTCGACCGCCGGCTCGGTCTTGATGTCGATCGCCTTCTCGACGTCCTCGGGGTGCGTGATCCCCCGCGTGAAGTTGACCGAGAAGGTCGTCCCGACGCCGACCTTCGAGCCGTCCTCCGGCGTGAAGATGCCGACGAACGTGTTCTTCGGGGTCAGCGTGGTGAACGCCGACTCCTCCGCCGACTCACGGCCCTCGGAGTCCTTGGCCACCGCGTGGACCTTGTACTTGGTCGACGCGGCGAGATGCGTGGCCGGCGTCCAGGTGGCGCCCCCGTCGGTGATCTTCCCCTCGACCGGGTTGCCCTTGGTGTCCTCGACCTCGACCTCGGTCAGCTTGCCCTTGGCCGCCGTCACCTTGAGCGCGCCGCTGGTCTTCACACCGTCGGCGCCGTCCTTCGGGGCCACGGTCACGACCGCCTGCGAGACCTTGGTGTCCGCCTGGCCGGAATCCTTGTCCCCGCCCTTCCCCGAGCCGGACCCGGAGTCCGAGTCCCCTCCCCCGCCGCATGCGGTCACGACGAGCATCAGAGTCCCCAACGCGAGCGCCAGGGCCCCCTTTCCACGCCGTGTCCGCGCGCCAACCGACGCCCCCGATATCGGTCGCCCGTTCAAGTTCTTTCTCCCCTCGCACGGCCTGATCAAGGCCCGCACTACCCATCGTTGGTCGCCCCGTGACGCTCGGGCCCATGGCGGGAGCCCGCAGCTCACAGCCGCGTCCCACGCGTGTATCGCGCTAATTAATCACACCGCCAGGAGCGTTGACCTCCTGGGATTGTCACCGTTCAGTCCCAACTTCAACAGCCCGCGGTGCCACCGGCGTACGTCTTGTCCGTACCCCTATGTCCGTCTACTTCACCGCGGAGCCCGCCTTCCATGCCTTCCATCCCATGTTCCACCCGCCGAGGCCGTTGTCAGGAGCGACCTTCTTGTCATTGCTGTTGACGACCTCGACGACGTCACCGATGAGGCTGCGGTCGAAGAACCAGCCCGCCGGGGTCGCGGAGCTTCCGCCCTTCACATCACGCAGGCCCACGCAGCCGTGGCTGACATTGGCGGTGCCGAAGACGCCCTGCGCCCAGTAGTTGCCGTGCAGGAAGGTCCCGGAGGTGGTGAGGCGCAACGCGTGCGGCACGTCGGGGATGTCGTACTCGCCCTTGCCGTCGGCGTCGGTGAAGCCGACCGTCGCGCCGTTCATCCGGGTCACCTCCAGCATCTCGGTGACCACCATCTTCCCGTTGTACGTCGTGCTCTTGGGGGCGCCCGCGGTGATCGGCACGGTGGAGAGGACCTCGCCGTCGCGGCGCACCTCCATGGTGTGGGCGGCGGCGTCGACGAGGCTGATCTGGCTGCGGCCGACCGTGAACGAGAAGGTCTTGTACTGCAGTCCGTACACGCCAGGGGCCGCCTCGACGTCACGCAGCCGCAGCGCGACGGTGACCTTCGTGCCCGGCTTCCAGTACTCCTCGGGCCGGAAGTCCAGCCGCTTCTCACCGAACCAGTGCGGGGCGATCTCCACCTCCGGCACGGAGGTCACACGGACGGCGCGCTCGACCGCCGCGCGGTTCTCGATCACCCGGTTGAAGTCCAGCGAAACGATCATTCCGGTGCCGACCGTGGAGCGGTTCTCCGGCATGACGTAGCCGATGAAGCGCTCGTCGGGGACGTACGTCGTGAACGTCGCGTGCCGGGCCACCCGCCGGCCGTGGCCGTCAAGCGCGACCGCGTCGACCGAGTACTTGGCGGCCAGGGCGAGGTTCGGGTCGTCGGGGCGCCAGGTCATGCCGTCCTCGGCGATCCGGCCGGGCACCGGGAAGTCCTGCGCGTCCTGGGACCTGACGACCTTCACCGACTCCAGGCGCCCGGCCGGGACCCGTACCCGCAGGCTCTCCTCGGGGCGTACGGCCTTGCTGCCGTCGTCCGGCGAGAGACGGATCGTGTTCTCGGGCGAACGGGGCTTGCCGAGCACCTTGTCCACGCCGTGCGAGGTGCATCCCGCGGCTCCGGCCAGCAGCCCTGCCCATGTCAGTACGGCGGCCAGCGCGGCCCCTGCGCGCGCCGCGCGCGTCTGTGCGTGCATCACGTGGGGCCCAACGACCGACCGGCCCCGGGGAAGTGGGGGACGCCTCATCCGCCCGAGGCCGGTCAGCCCTCTCCTGGGGAAACGTGAGTGCGAGCCCGGCGCTGGGCAGAACAGTGGGAAGGACGACGCGACGGGGAGCCGTGGCCGGGACGCCATGGGCATCTCCGCGCGCCGCTCCCATCGAGCCGCAGGAGGCCGTGAGGTGTCGAGCGCAGCCGAGCAGGAGGCAGTGCAGGAGGGGCGCGCCCCGGATCTCGGGCTGCCCGCGCAGCCCGCTCCCGTGCTGAACGGCAGTCCGCGCGTGGCGCCGGCCGTCCCCGTGTGGCCCGGTGCGCCGACGCCGCTCGGGGCGCGCTTCCGGACCGGTCCCGACGGTGTCTCGGGCACCAACTTCGCGCTGTGGGCGGGCGGTGCCGAGTCCGTCGAGCTGTGCCTCTTCGACTTCGACGGCGACTCCGGAAGCACGGACGAGGCGGGCGGGGCAGGCGGGGCGAACGGCCCCAGCCCCACCC
>NZ_LIQZ01000399.1 GCF_001418655.1 Streptomyces phaeochromogenes
CGGGGGAGCGGGGAGGCGTGGGCAAGGCGGACACCTCCGCGTCGGCCGGGTGTGGGGGTCCGTGAGCACCGTAGGCCCATACGATCTGCGGCCCGGCGCAGGGACCGGGCGGCGCGCGTCCGTGTCCCCCATTCGCGGTAACGTAATCCGCGATGAACGCCAAGCCCGACGTGCAGCTCCCCGCCGTCTCCGTGATCATGCCCGTCCTCAACGAGGAACGGCATCTGCGCGGAGCCGTCCAAGCGATCCTCGCCCAGGAGTACGGGGGCGAGATGGAGGTCGTGATCGCCATCGGTCCCTCGACGGACCGTACGGACGAGATCGCCGCCGAGCTCGTACGAGAAGACTCCCGTGTGCACACGGTGCCGAATCCGACCGGTCGCACCCCCGCCGCGCTGAACGCCGCGATCAAGGCGTCGCGCCACCCGATCGTGGTACGCGTCGACGGGCACGGCATGCTCTCGCCGAACTACATCGCGACCGCCGTCCGCCTCCTGGAGGAGACCGGCGCGCAGAACGTCGGCGGCATCATGCACGCCGAGGGCGAGAACGACTGGGAGCACGCGGTCGCCGCGGCGATGACGTCGAAGATCGGTGTGGGCAACGCGGCCTTCCACACGGGCGGCGAGGCCGCACCGGCCGAGACCGTGTACCTCGGTGTCTTCCGCCGTGAGGCCCTGGAGCAACAGGGCGGCTACAACGAGGAGTTCATCCGCGCCCAGGACTGGGAGCTGAACTTCCGGATCCGTGAGGCGGGCGGCCTGATCTGGTTCTCGCCCGAGCTGCGGGTCTCGTACCGCCCGCGTCCCTCGATGCAGGCCCTGGCCAAGCAGTACAAGGACTACGGGCGTTGGCGTCATGTCGTCGCCCGCTACCACTCGGGTTCGATCAACCTGCGCTACCTGGCTCCGCCGACCGCGGTCTGCGCGATCGTCGCCGGGCTCATCGTGGGGGCGGCGGTGACCCCCTGGGGCTTCCTGGTCCCCGCCGGGTACATCGTGGCGATCGCCCTCGGCTCCCTCCCCGCGGGCAAGGGGCTGCCGCTGAAGGCGCGGCTGTGGATTCCGGTAGCCCTCGCCACCATGCACATGTCGTGGGGCATCGGCTTTCTGACCAGCCCGAAGTCGCTGGCGAAGAGGGTCATCGCGTCACGGCGGCCGGCGGTGCTGAGCGAGAACTGACCGCCTCTTGGCGTACCTGGCGAAGGCCCCTTCCCGGACAGGGAAGGGGCCTTCGGCGTCTGCGGGATCAGCCGCAGCCACCCGGGACGGCTACCAGCGGTAGGGCTTGTACACGGGCATGCACTGACTCTTGTCCGACCCGTTGATGGCGTCGGCGTTGTCGGGGATGTCCCCGGCCTTCGGGGCCGACTTCTTCGGATAGGCCGTGCCCGTACGCCAGTCGGCGCCCACGACGAGGGTGACCCCGGAGACGTCGGTGCTCCGCTTCACCGAACTCAGCGGAATCCCCAGCGACTTGGCGACCCGCTGGGCGTCACCCTCCAGGTCCGCGCTCGGATAGCGGACGAGCGTCTTCTCCTCGCTGAGCGACGCCGAACGGTCCGCCACCGCCTGGGTGAAGCCCTTGCCGGTGAGCTGATCCGCGATCGCGCTCGCCCGCAGGGGCACCGCCGCCTCCGTGCTGGTCCGCGTGCCGTTCTGCACCTGTACGGCGATCTGGCCGTCGGCCGCGGCCGGGTCCTTGGAGGTCTTCTCCTCGGTCTTCTTCTTCTCGTCCGAGCCCGAGCCGTTCTTGTCGAACGGCACGTCGTCGCGGAGCATCGACCACAGCTTCTCGGCGTCGGCACCGGCCGGCACCACGTGGTTGGCGTCCAGCGGGTCCGGGACGTTCGGCATCGTCGTCATCGTGATGCGGTTCGTCGGCACCGTCTTGAGCTGCGTGCCCAGGTCGTACAGCTTCTTGACCGTGCCGATCTCCTCGGAGACCTTCAGCGACTTCGTGGCCGACTCGGCCAGGCCCATCAGCCGGCCCGTGTCGGTGAAGACGTTCTGGTCCTTCAGCCCGCGGATCATCGAGTTCATGTACATGTGCTGAGCCCTGGCCCGCAGGAGGTCACTGCCCCAGGCGTGGCGGGTGCGCAGCCACTGGAGCGCCTGCTTGCCCTTGACCTTCTTCGTACCGGCCTTCATCTTCAGGCCGGAGCCGCCGGGCACAGCGGGCAGCGGGCGGTCCCACACGTTCTGTTCCACACAGACCTCGACCCCGCCGATCGCGTCCGCCATGCTCACGACGCCCGCGAAGTCGATCGTCATCCAGTGGTCGATGTAGACCCCGGTGAGCTTCTCCCAGGTGGCCAGCGTGCAGCCGGCTCCGCCGTTGGACAGCGACCTGTTGATGATGGTGTTGGTCGCCGGATAGGTCGTGCCGTCCTCCGGGTCCGTGCACTTGGGGATGTCGACCCGGGTGTCGCGCGGGATGGTCACCACCGCGGCGCTCTTGCGGTCCGCGGACAGGTGGATGAGCATCTGCACGTCGCCCAGCGGCGGGTTGCCGCGGTTGTCCCTACTGCCGCCGAGTGCCACGTTCGCGTCGGAGGCACGGCTGTCGGAGCCGACCAGCAGGATGTTCAGCGGAGTCTGCCCGGCCGCGTTGGGAGCCGTCTTCGGCGCCTTCGAGTCGCCGCTGCTGCGCTCGCCCTTCTCGATGTTGCTGTTCAGGTGCCGGTAGTACAGGTATCCCGTACCGGCGGTCCCGAGTATCACCACCGACAGGACCGTCGCCGACCAGCGGAGCACCCGCCGTCTGCGGCGGGACCGGTCGGTTCCCTGGCCTCCTGGCCGTCGCCTGTTTCCGCCGTGCCTGCCCGGTCCGGCCGCTGTGTCCTTGCCCTGCGGAGCGAGGGACATCGTGTCCTCGACCGCGGGCACCTCCCCCTGCACACTGCTCTGACTCAACTCCCTGCCCCTTCCCCACCCCTGTTGCCCGACAAGGCAGCGCCCGCGTCCGGCCCTCCCTGGCCGGTGCGGAGCGAACCCTGTCAGGCCACCCTGTCCGACACTGGTCCGCCACCTGTCAGACCCCTGTGGGCCCGAACGCGGTTGGCTACGCATCGGCAAAATCAGCGACTGGCACGGCCACGTGCTGTCGGCCCGGCATGCGGCCGACGTCGGACGGACGTGCAGTCGACACAGCGGTGCCCCACGTCAGACCAACGTGGGCCCCGCACGGTTGTGTTCCAAGCCGGACAACTCTGAGCCGGATACCGGCCGACCGCACCTGATACGGCCAACTCCGCACCCGGCACCGGCCGGTCCGGCCCCTCCCGGAGCCAACTCCGTTCCCGGAGCCGACTCCGTATCCGGAAAAGGCCTGTCGCTCGCCCCGTAAGACGTGCGACAGGCCCGTCAGGTCACCCGCGTCAGCGCATCAGCTGGCGCACTGGACCTTGTCCGCCGTGGACTTCTCCACATCCGGAGTGGCGGCCGAAGACGAGTTCAGCTTCACCCCGGCGCCCTTGAAGTCCTCTCCCAGCGTGAGTGTCATCGTCGGCAGTCCCTGGGAGTTGGTGACGCTCTTGCCCGGCTTCATCGCCGAACCGTTCAGACCCATGATGTCGGCCAGCCTGCGGGCCTGGTCCGCCTGATCGGGCGCGTACTCCAGGCTTGTCTTGGCCTGTGTGTCACCCGAGTTGCCCGCGTTCTCGGACTTGGACACGCCCGCTTCGAGCTGCAGCCAGTTGAGCTGGGCCTGCGCGCTGCCGGCCGGGGCGCCGCCGTTGAGGATCTGGACGCGCACCTCCGAGGCGGCGGCCTTCGTGCCCTTGAGGCGGGCTGCGACGGCCGCCTTCTCCTTGGCCTCCTTCTTCTTCACCGCGGTGAAGGAGGTGTCGCTCTTGATCATCTGGAAGACCTGGGGTGCGCGCGACTCGTCGACGACGACGGTCGCCTTGATCTTCTCGGCCGGGTTGTCCTTCACCGGCACCGTGGTGAAGGTGATGTTCTTCGGCGGCACCTTCTTCAGCTCCAGCGCCACGTCCTTGAGCGTGCTGACCTTGCCGATGCCGGTGTCCACCGTCAGTGCCTTGGTGGCGGCCTCGGCGAGCTTCAGCAGCTTGCTCGGGCTGGTGAGGGTGTCGCTGGACGCCATCTTGCGCATCAGCGAACCCAGGAACTGCTGCTGCACCTTGATGCGGTCGAGGTCGCCCTGGTTGCCGAAGCTGTGCCGGGTCCGCACGAAGGCCAGCGCCTGCTCGCCCTCGACCTTGGACGTACCGGCCGGCAGCTTGAGCTTCGACTCCTTGTCGTCGACGGCCTTCTCCACACAGACCTCGACGCCGTCCACCGCAGTGGTCAGGGTCTTGACGGCGTTGAAGTCGGCCATCATGAAGTGTTGCGGCTTGATGCCGGTGACCGCCTCGACCGTGCGCATGGTGCAGCCAGGGTCCCGGCCGCCCTGACCCAGGCTCGTGTTGAAGCGCTGGTTGAGCGTCCCCGCAACGATCTTCTCCGAGCCGTCCTCCTGCCTGGTCGGACAGTCCGGGATGTCGACCATCAGGTCACGCGGAATGCTCATCGCGGTCGCGTTCGTACGGTCCTTGGAGACGTGCAACAGGATGTTCGTGTCGGCGTGCCCGACGCTGCCCTTGTCGCCGTAGCCCTCGTTGCCCGCACCGGTGCGCTTGTCCGTACCGATGATCAGGATGTTGAAGGCCTCGTCCTTGCTGAAGCTGCTGGCGCCCGCACTGCCGACGTCCGTCGTGGCGACGTTGCCCTCAAGATGCTTGATGTAGGCGTACGCCGCCGCCGAGACACCGACCAGCACGAGGGCCATGCCCCCGCCGGTCCACAGCAGTATTTTCTTCGCCCGCGACTTCTTGGGTTTCGTACGCGTCCGGCGGCGGCCCGGAGGCGGCTCGTCCGGCGCGCCACGGCGCCTGCGCGGTCCCGGCACATCGGTGCCCGGAACTTCCCGGTCACGGCCCGGCGCGGTACGCGGGCGTGTTGCCGCCCCTCCGGCGCGGGTAGCGGTTCTCCGGGGACCGGGAACCGTCGACTGCGGTGCGGAACTCTGCAGTCGCAGTTCGTAGTCACCGGTGTTCGGGTTGAGTACCCACTGGTCTGCGGGATCGATATCGTCCGCCCGCCCACGGCCTTGCGCGTCCACGGTTGCTTGAGTCCTCCGTCGGGGCCACGCGGCGTCTTTCCCCCTCAAAAGACGCTCGGTCAGTCGGTCCAACCAGTGCGCGACCTCAGGACAGACCTCAGGACCGGGTGCACCGGATCGCTCACACTATCCGCCCAGTTCGGCGTCAAGCGACGACGGTGAGAAATTCCACTTCCCTACAACCGGGCAATCCACCCAATTCTTTGAACGTACGTTCCCCGTCTTGGTGTGCTCTTTACTCAGAGGCCTGTTCGGGCGTTAACCGCAGGCGTCTTCGGCGGCCGTGTTCCCTCGGAAAGTCGGCGCGGGACTCGGTGTCAGCGAGGGGTCTTCGGGCCGCTTTGCGCCCGATTTGCCGTCATCTTGGACGAATTCCTGATCGGGGCCCGCATCCCGCTCCCCACGGCTCCCGTCATAACTCCCTTCATAGGACTCGTAGTTGTGCGAATCGCCGTACGCGTCCCTGTCCCTGTCCCCGTCGCCGACCGGCTCCGAGCCGCTCCTCTTTGTGCCGGAATCCTCCGGAAGTTCCTTCGAGACCTCCAACGGGGCGTCCATGCGCAGCCGTTCGAAGAGTTTCTCCGCCGCGGGCTCCACGAGCTGGTCGCGATTGGCGTTGTAGGCGTACGACTCCCTCGGCACCGTAAGGAATTGCACACGTTCGGTGGGGATGTTGCGCATGCCGCGGACCAGGTCGTACAGGCCCCGCAGGCTCGCGAGGCCCGGGTCGGTGGTGAGCGAGGAGGTCGCCGCGTCCAGCACCGGATAGAGCTTCACCGGATTCAGCAGTACGTCATTGCTGCGCACCTTGTTGACGAGGGCGCCCAGGAAGCGCTGCTGGCGGTCCATCCGATCGGTGTCGCTGCCGTCCCCGATGGTCTTGCGGGCGCGTACGTACCCGAGGGCCTGCTCGCCGTTGAGCTTCACCTCGCCGGCGGGCAGCCGGAGCTTGGCGGCGGGATCGTCGATCGGCTCCTTCAGGCACACCACGACCCCGTCGACGGCGTCGACCATGTCCTTGAAGCCGTGGAAGTCCACGACCATGTGGTGATCGATCCGGATGTCGGTCAGCTTCTCGACCGTACGGATCGTGCACGCCGAACCGCCGCTCTGGAAGGCGTGGTTGAACATCGCGAACGTCGGCGAGGTGCGGCTGCCGTCGGGCCGGCGGCAGCTCGGCACGTCCACCATCAGATCCCGGGGGAGGGAGACCGCGGTCGCGCTGCGCCGGTCTGCCGGGAGGTGGAGCAGGATGGTGGTGTCGGACCTCTCGGTGCCGGAGTCCCGTCCGTACTTCTGGTTCCCGTTCCCCGACCGTGAGTCCGACCCGATCAGCAGGATGTTCTGCGCGTCGCGCGCCAGTGAGGTCGGGCGTTCCTTCTCGTACCGCGCGAGTTCGGCGGCCGTGTCGTCGTCCGACGTGATGTTGCCGTTCAGCTTCTCGTACAGCGCCCAGCCGGCTCCCGCGGCGCCCACCACGACCACGACGACGCCGATCGCGGTGTACCGCAGCCACCGCCGCCGTCGCCGCCTGACCCCGGCCCCGGTGGGAGACGCACCGGCCCCGGGCCCGACCGGCCCCGCGCCCCGCGTCCCTCCGGTGTCGCTCACGTCTGAGTCCACCCCTCATGGCGTACGGACCTACTCCTACGACCATGGCCCGGG
>NZ_LIQZ01000004.1 GCF_001418655.1 Streptomyces phaeochromogenes
GCGGCGGGCGGCGACCTGGTCGGCCCAGGTGCGCCCGGGCGTGAGGCGGCCCGCGCTCTCGGAGAGGACGACGCTCAGGCCCTCGTCCCGCGCCACGTTCTCCACGCCCCGGATGACCTCCATCGCCCACGCGCTCTCCAGTTCGTGGAAGACGAGGTCGATCAGTGGCGACCGGGACGCCTCGGCCCGCCGGCGCCGATAGCCGTGGTTGCGCAGCAGTTCCTCGACCCTGGTGCGGGTCGAGGGGGCCACATCGGCACGGCCGTTGAGCACCTTCGAAACAGTCGGAGCGGAGACTCCCGCCTCGCGGGCGATCTCGGCGAGTGTCGCCGACTGGGCTACAGCGGGATTCGGGCGAGTCATGGACCGGATCGTATCCCTGCGCAACCTCTTGACGAAGCCCTTCGGCAGCCATACGTTCCCGGAACATTCGAAGTGCCTTCCGAAACATTCGTGTCGCGAGTCCAAAAACGAGTACAAAAAGAGGTGCTGTCATGGAGTCGATCAGCGGGCGGTCCAACGGCGGGCGGCCCACGGGCGGGCAGTCCATGGGCGAAAGCCCAGACAGCCCCGGCAGCCCTGGCAGTCCCGGGAGCCCGGGCAGCGGGACGTTCGGCAGCAGGACGTTCAGCAGGCGCTGGGTCCTCGGCGCCGGGGCCACCACCCTGCTCACCACTGGTCTGACCGCCTGCGGCTCCGGTGACGGTTCCGGCGGGGGCGGCAGCACGATCACCGCCTTCACGTACGGGGACGACGCGGTGAAGGTCCAGACGGCGGCCGTCGACCGCTTCAACAAGTCCGCCGCAAGCAAGTCGGCCAAGGGCAAGGTGAAACTGGAGAAGGTCCCGGGCACGGACTACTCGGCCAAGCTGCGCACGGCGATGGGCTCCCCGAGCGCCCCGGACGTCTTCTTCAACTGGGGCGGCGGCTCCATCAAGGCGTACCAGGAGGCGAACCAGCTCATCGACCTGACCGACACCATCGAGGGTGATCCGGTCCTGAAGGGCGGTTTCCTGCCCTCCGTGCTCGCGGCCGGCGGACTCGGCGGTCGCAACTACGGCATACCGATGCGCGGCATGCAGCCGGTCATCCTCTTCTACAACAAGTCCGTCTTCGCCGAGCACAAGCTCCAACCGCCCACCACCTGGGCCGAGTTGCAGGACATCAACACCAAGCTGAAGGCCGCGAAGATCACCCCGTTCGCGCTCGGCGGCGCCGACACCTGGACCGAGCTGATGTGGCTGGAGTACCTCGTCGACCGCATCGGCGGCCCCGAGGTCTTCGCGAAGATCCAGGGCGGCGACGCGTCCGCCTGGGGCGACCCGGCCGTCCTCAAGGCCGCCGAGACCGTCAAGGAACTCATCGACGACGGCGCGTTCGGCTCGAAGTTCAGCTCGGTGTCGTACGTCAACGGCGGCGCCCCGGCCGTCTTCGCCAAGGGCAAGGCGGCGATGCACCTGATGGGCTCGTGGGAGTACTCGACGCAGCTCGGCAAGTTCCCGTCCTTCGCGAAGAACAACCTGGGCTGGTGCGCGTTCCCCACGGTCGAGGGCGGCACGGGCGACATCCGCAACGTCGTCGGCAACCCCACCAACTACTGGTCCGTCAACTCCCGTACGCAGAACAAGGACGCCGCGATCGCCTTCCTGAAGGACTGCGCCTCGGAGGCGTACGCGAAGGCGCTGGTGGCCAACGGCGACATCCCGACCACCGCCAACGCGGCCAAGCTGCTGGAGGCCTCGCCCAACCCGGAGTTCGCCAAGTTCCAGTACGAGATGGTCGAGAAGGCGCCCGCCTTCACGCTCTCCTGGGACCAGGCGCTGGGCGCGGACATCGCGACCCCGATGCTCACCGAGATCAACAAGCTGTTCGTCGGGAAGTCCTCGCCGAGCCAGTTCGTGTCGGCGCTCAAGGAGCTGAAGTGAGTGCACCGACTCCGACAGAGGACCGCCCAACGGAACCAACAGCCACCACGTCCACCCCGCCCGCCACGTCGTCCAAGCCGCCCAAGCTGTCCAAGCCGTCCAGGTCCTCCGCCGTCGGCCGCCCGCACGCCGCCTGGGCCCTGCCCGGCGTCCTGTTCTTCGCCTTCTTCGCCGTGGTCCCGATGCTCCTGGCCTTCTACCTCTCCTTCACCAGCTGGGACGGTCTGGGCGACCCGCAACCCGTCGGCCTGGACAACTGGCGGAAGCTGATCGACGACGACCGGATGGTCCAGTCCCTGTGGCTCACCGTCCTGCTGACGGCCGCGAGCTGGGTCTTCCAGACGGTGATCGCGCTGCTGCTCGGCGTCTGGGCGGCGGGCCGCCAGCGCAACCGGGCGGTCCTGTCCGCGATCTTCTTCGTGCCGTTCCTGCTCTCCTCGACGGCGATCGCGCTGCTCTTCTACGCCCTGCTCGACCCGAACTTCGGCATCATCCAGGAGAACATCCTGGGCTCCTCCAGCGGCGCGTTCCTCGCGATCGTCTTCGTCGGCGGCTGGCAGTTCATCCCCTTCCACACCCTGATCTACCAGGGCGGGGCCCGCCAGATACCCGAGGTGCTCTACCAGGCGGCGGCGATCGACGGGGCGGGCCGCTATCGCCAGTTCTTCTCGATCACGCTCCCGCAGCTGCGGCACACCGTCACGACGTCCACCGTGCTGCTGGTCGTCGGCTCGCTCACGTACTTCGAGACCGTGCTGATCCTCACCAAGGGCGGCCCGGGCACCGACACGGCGATCCTGCCGTACCTGATGTACGAGGCGGGCTTCAAGAGCTACGACTTCGGCTACGCGAGCGCCATCGCGTCCTTCCTGGTGGTGACCGCCACGGGGCTGTCCCTGATCCTCGTGCGGCTGACCGGCTTCGGCAGCATGCGCAGCACCCGCGAAGGGATGTGACGGAGTGTCACACGATACGTTGCCGCGTCCACGTCCCGCGAAGACCGAGGAGCGTCCCACGCCACCGCCCCCGCAACGCCGCCGCAAGCACTGGACGAAGCGCGGCAACCCCGTCTCGGGCCTCGGCTCGGTCGTCTGGCTCGCGATCGTCGTCGTCCCGATCTACGCGATGCTGTCGGCCTCGCTCACCAGCCAGGACAAGGCACTCACCGGCAACCCGCTGAACCCGCCCACGAGTCCGACGCTCGACAACTACAACACCGTGCTGAACAGCGGCTTCGGCCATCTGCTCAGCAACACCGCGATCGTGGCCGTCGCGGTCGTGGCCATCGTCCTCGGCCTGTCCGTCCCGATCGCGTACGTCGCCGTCCGCACCCGCAACCGCTGGTCGGGCCTGGCCTTCCGGCTGTTCCTCCTCGGCGTGGCGATCCCGGCCCAGGCGGTCGTGGTCCCCCTCTACCTCCTGATCGCCAAACTCAACCTGTACGACAGCCTGTTGGCGGTCATCCTGCCGACGGCGGCCTTCGCGATGCCTGTCTCGGTACTGGTCCTCGTCGGCACCCTGCGGGACGTCTCGGAGGACCTGTACGAGGCGATGGCCCTGGACGGAGCGTCCCCCCAGCGGATGCTGTTCCAGCTCGCCATCCCGCTGGCCAAGGGCGGCATCAGCACGGTCGTCATCTTCGCCGCGCTCCAGGCCTGGAACGGCTTCCTCTTCCCGCTGATCTTCACCCAGTCCGACGGCCCACGCGTCCTGACCCTCGGCCTCTTCAACTACGTCAGCCAGTTCGGCGTGAACATCCCCGCCCTGCTCGCCTCGGTAGTCCTCTCCGGCATCCCCATCTTCGCCGTCTATCTGGTGGCCCGCCGAGCCCTGGTCGGCGGCCTGATGGGAGTCGGCGGCAAATGAACCCCCTAGACCCCGACAGGAGTTTCATGACCACCGCCCCCTGGCGTGATCCCGCCCTGCCCGCCGAGGCCCGGGTCGACGACCTGCTCGCCCGGATGACCCTGGAGGAGAAGACCGCCCAGCTGTACGGCGTGTGGGTGGGCGCCGCCACGGACGGTGACGGAGTCGCCCCGAACCAGGTCGAGATGACCTCGGACTACGACTGGGACGAGCTGATCACCCACGGCCTCGGCCAGCTGACCCGCTCCTTCGGCTCGGCCCCCGTGGACCCGGCGCTCGGCGCGCAGGCACTGGCCCGCGCCCAGCGCCGCATCGCCGAGGCCGGCCGCTTCGGCATCCCCGCCGTCGCCCACGAGGAGTGCCTGGCGGGCTTCACCGCCTGGGGCGCCACCGCGTACCCGGTCCCCCTGGCCTGGGGCGCCACCTTCGACCCGGCCCTGGTCGAGGAGATGGCCCACCGCATCGGCAAGGACCTCGCCTCCGTCGGCGTCCACCAGGGCCTCGCCCCCGTCCTGGACGTCGTACGGGACCCGCGCTGGGGCCGCGTCGAGGAGACCATCGGCGAGGACCCCTACCTGGTCGGCACGATCGGCGCGGCCTACGTCCGCGGCCTGGAGTCCGCCGGCGTCATCGCCACCCTCAAGCACTTCGCGGGGTACGCGTCCTCCGCGGGCGCCCGCAACCTCGCCCCCGTACGCGCTGGTGTGCGCGAGTTCGCCGACATCACCCTGCCGCCGTTCGAGTTCGCGCTGCGCGAGGGCGGGGCCCGCTCGGTGATGGCCGCGTACACGGACACGGACGGCGTACCGGCGTCCTCGGACCCGTACCTACTGACCGAACTCCTGCGGGAGGAGTGGCAGTTCACGGGCACGGTCGTCTCCGACTACTTCGGTGTCGGCTTCCTGGAGACCCTGCACCGGGTCGCGGGCACGAAGGCGGAGGCCGCCCACGCGGCCCTGGCGGCCGGCATCGACGTCGAACTCCCCACGCTCCGCTGCTACGGAGACCCGCTGGTGGAGGCGGTACGCGCGAACGTGATCCCGGAATCCCTGGTGGACCGGGCGGCGGCCCGGGTGCTGCGCCAGAAGTGCGAGCTGGGCCTGCTGGACGAGGACTGGACCCCCGAGCCCACGGGCCCGATCGACCTGGACTCGACCGCGAACCGCGTGCTGGCCCGCCGCCTCGCCGAGGAGTCCGTCGTCCTGCTCTCCAACCCGGACGGTCTGCTCCCCCTCGCCCCCGACACCCGGATCGCCGTGGTCGGCCCACGCGCCGCCGACGCCCTCGCCATGCTGGGCTGCTACTCGTTCCCCTCGCACGTGGGCATCAACCACCCCGACCGGCCGATGGGCATCGAGATCCCCACCCTCCTGGAGTCCCTGCGCACGGAACTCCCGGACGCCAAGGTCACGTTCACCGAGGGCTGCGACACCACGGACCCGGACACCTCGGGCTTCGCGGAGGCGGTGGCCCGCTCCGCCGAGGCGGACGTCTGCGTGGCGGTACTGGGCGACCGGGCGGGCCTCTTCGGCCGGGGCACCTCGGGCGAGGGCTGCGATGTGGGCGACCTCCAACTCCCGGGCGTACAGGCTCAGTTGCTGGACACGCTCACCGCCACCGGCACCCCCGTGATCCTGGTCCTGCTCACCGGCCGCCCGTACGCGCTCGGCCGCTGGAAGGACCAACTGGCCGCCTCCGTGCAGGCGTTCTTCCCGGGGGAGGAGGGCGGCCCGGCAGTGGCAGGCGTGCTGTCGGGCCGCGTGAACCCCTCGGGCAGGCTCCCCGTGAGCGTCCCGCAGGAGCCCGGCGGCCAGCCGTGGACCTACCTCCAGCCCCCACTGGGCCTGGCCGGCACGGTCAGCAACCTCGACCCGACCCCCCTCCACCCCTTCGGCCACGGCCTGAGCTACACGGACTTCACCTGGGAGGACATCGAGGACGGGGAGGAGACGGAGATCGGCACGGACGACTCGTACGACGTGTCCGTCACGATCCGCAACACGGGCCCCCGAGAAGGCACGGAGGTGGTCCAGCTCTACCTCCACGACCCGGTGGCCCGCGTAACCCGCCCGGACGTCCGCCTGATCGGCTACCACCGCCTGACCCTGCCCCCCGGCCAGGCCCGCCGCATCACGTTCACCTTCCACCCGGACCTCTCGGCCTTCACAGACGGCAAGGGCCAACGCGTAGTGGAACCAGGCGCTTTGGAACTCCGCCTGGGCAGCTCCAGCACAAACACCCACCACACGACCCACATCACCCTGACGGGCCCGGAACGCCATTTGGGCCCGGACCGCCAACTGCGGTGCGATTCAAGGGAGACGGAGGCGCACTAGGGGCGCGGGGAACGGCGCAATCTTTTGTCTTTGGGGGCACGGGGAACGGCGCAGACCTTTGCCTTTAGGGGCGCGGGGAACGGCGCAGTCCTTTGCTTTTAGGGGCGCGGGGAACTGCGCGACCAGCCACAACCGACCCGCACCCGACAAACACCCCCGCCCCCCTATCCGTCGAGGGACTCGAACCGCCACCGATGAACCGCCCGCGCAACCAACTCCCCAGCCGGCTCCGGCAACTCAGGCAGCTCAGCCTCATACGCGGCATCCCACCACGTAATGACGAGCACCCGATCCCCCGGAGCCCGCAGGACCTCCCGACGCAGGGGCCGCGCCGGGAGGTCCTGCCCCCTAACCCACGCAAGCAGTTCCTCCCCCCGCCCCTCGACGGCCCGCGCCTCCCACATCAACGCAACAGTCATGAGTACAGATTGCCCTTGCTGACCTCGTGCACATGATCATGATCGTGACCATGGTCATGATCATGCGACCGCCCGGGCACATGCGTGTCAGTAACGGGCAACGACGAATCCGCGGACAGATCCCAATCAGAGGCGGCCCGCCCCCGCGCAACCATCTCCGCCCCCAACGCGGCAACCATCGCACCGTTGTCCGTACACAACTTCGGCCGCGGCACCCGCAGCCGAATCCCCGCCGCCTCGCACCGCTCCTGCGCAAGCACCCGCAGCCGCGAGTTCGCGGCGACTCCCCCACCGATCATCAGGTGGTCGACACCCTCGTCACGACAAGCCCGTACGGCCTTGCGCGTCAGCACGTCGACGACGGCCTCCTGGAAGGACGCGGCCACATCCCGCACCGGCACGTCCTCCCCGGCAGCCCGCTTGGCCTCGATCCACCGCGCCACGGCGGTCTTCAGCCCGGAGAACGAGAAGTCGTACGCGGCGTCCCGCGGCCCGGTGAGCCCGCGCGGGAAGGCGATGGCAGCCGGGTCCCCCTCCTTGGCATACCGGTCGATGACCGGCCCGCCGGGGAACCCGAGGTTCAGCACCCGCGCGATCTTGTCGAAGGCCTCGCCCGCCGCGTCGTCGATGGTCGCGCCCATCGGCCGTACATCACTGGTGATGTCCGAGGAGAGCAGCAGCGAGGAGTGCCCGCCGGAGACGAGCAGCGCCATGGTCGGCTCGGGCAGCGCCCCGTGTTCGAGCTGGTCGACGCAGATGTGCGAGGCGAGGTGGTTGACCCCGTACAGCGGCTTGCCCAGCGCATACGCGTACGCCTTCGCCGCCGAGACCCCGACGAGCAGCGCGCCCGCGAGCCCGGGGCCCGCGGTGACGGCGATCCCGTCCAGGTCCTTCGCGCTGACGCCCGCTTCCTTCAGCGCCCGCTCGATGGTGGGGACCATCGCCTCCAGGTGCGCACGGGAGGCGACTTCGGGCACCACACCCCCGAAGCGCGCGTGCTCGTCGACGCTGGACGCGATCGCGTCCGCGAGCAGGGTCGTGCCGCGGACGATGCCGACGCCGGTCTCGTCGCAGGAGGTCTCGATGCCGAGGACGAGCGGTTCGTCAGCCATTGATCTCGGTTCCTTGTACGGATGTCGATGGGTCGTTGAGTCGCATGACGAGCGCGTCCACGTTCCCCGGCTGGTAGTAGCCGCGCCGGAAACCGATCGCCTCGAAGCCGAAGCGCTCGTACAGCTTCTGGGCGCGGATGTTGTCGACGCGGCATTCGAGCATGACCTCGGCGCACTCGAACGCGGTCGCGGCCCGCAGCAGTTCGGTCAGGATCTGCGCGCCGAGGCCGGTGCCCCAGTGCTCCCGGGAGACGGCGATGGTCTGCACGTCACCGACGTCCCCGGCGGCGGCGAGCCCGCCGTATCCGACGATCCGCGCACCGCCCGCCGCGTCCCCCGCGATCTCGGCCACGACGTACCGCCGGGTCGCCCCCGGCCCCCGCGCATGGGCGAGGTCCGACCAGAACATGCCCCGCGACCAGGCGTCCTCGGGGAAGAGGTCCTTCTCCAGCTCCAGCACGGGCTCGATGTCCCACCAGCGCATCTCGCGCAGCACCGCGGTCGTCACTTGGGGGTGACCACCTTGTAGTTCTTGGGCACCTGGGCGTCCGGCCGGCGCAGATAGAGGGGCCGGGGCGCCTCCAGTTCCTCGCCCGCGGCCAGCCGTTCCGCCGCCAGGGACGCGAGCGCGGCGGCCGAGACGTGCTCGGGTTCGCGCGCGTCCGGGAAGGTGTCGGGGTAGAGCAGTGCACCCGCGCCGACGGCGGGCAGACCGCCGATGTCCAGGTCGCCCGGCCGGTCGACGGCGGGCTCGGTGACCCGCGTGCGCGAGTCGGCGTACCGCGCCCAGTAGACCTCTTTGCGCCGGGCGTCGGTAGCCACGACGAAGGGTCCGTCGGCAATGGAGCGATCGGCGGCGTAGGCGAGACCGTCCAGCGTGCACAGTCCGTGTACGGGGATGCCGAGCGCGAGCCCGAAGGTGTCGGCGGTCATCAGACCGACGCGCAGCCCGGTGTACGGGCCCGGGCCCACGCCGACAACGATGCCGGTGACCGCGTCGAGCCGCAGCCCGGCCTCGGCGAGCACCCGGTCGACGGCCGGCAGGAGCAACTCCCCGTGCCGGCGCGCGTCGACCTGACTGGAGGCGGCGATGACGGACGTCCCGTCGTGCAGCGCGACGGTGACGGCGGGGGTGGCGGTATCCAGAGCGAGCAAGAGCACGCGAACAGCCTACGGCGCCCGGGCTCGGAGCACGGCCGTCTCAATCCGTCCCAGACCTGCTGCTAACGTCACAGAGATCACAAATGCCGTACGAGAGGTGGGCACCCAAGGTGGTTCGGAGCAGCTCGGGAATCGTGGCCGGGCTCACCGCGGCGGCGCTCGCCGCGATCGGCTTCCTCGCCTACCAGGCGTCCGCGGACGTGCCGAGCGGCCTGGGCTCCTCCCGGGCCGCCGACTCCTCGAAGACCGAGGCCGCCAAGGCCCCCCGGGACAGGCAGCACCCGACGGCACTGCCCGCCGCGTCGGGCACGGGACGACGGGTCGTCTACTCGGTGGACGACGACCGCGTATGGCTCGTCGGGGCGGGTGACCGGGTCAAGCGCACGTTCAAGGTGACCCCCGGAACGGTGGATCCCCCGCCCGCCGCGTACGTCGTCACCTCCCGCTCCGGCAAGATCACCGGCTCGGACGGCGTCGCCGTGGAGCACGTAGTCCGCTTCACGAAGGTCTCCGGCGTAGCAATCGGCTTCAGCGCCGCCCTTAACGACACGCCCTCCACCCCCGCCCCCTCCAAAAAGCTCGGCGGCATCCGCGAATCCCGCGAAGACGGCACAGCAATGTGGGAGTTCGCCACCATCGGCACAAGGGTCACAGTGATCAAGTAGAGGCGCGGGGAACGGCGCAATCTTCTGCGTTCCAGGGGCGCGGGGAACGGCGCAATCTTTTGTCTTTAGGGGCGCGGGGAACGGCGCAATCTTTGGCCTTTAGGGGCGCGGGGAACGGCGCACCCAGCCACAACGCACCCGCAGAATCCGAACACCACTCCCCGCGGAGCGCTACGCGGCACGCCGCCGCTCTTCACGCACCGGCGCAGCCGGAGGGGCCGGCGGCGTGGAAACGACCCGCGCCAACACCCCGGCCGCAAGCAACTCCCGCATCGACACCCCAGCCACCCCCGACGAAGTCGACCCCACCCGCACCGATGGACGCGTCACATCACGTTCAGACGTCGCCATGGCGGCCTCCTAGTGGCTCCGGGAGCAGACGTGGTTAGGTAGACCTAACCAACTCCTCCGTCCATGTGAACACGCCGAAGCCGCCCGACGCAACATCTTCCCGACGCCTTGTCGGAATGTTGAGGCGAACCTACGAGGACCAGGGCGGATCAGGCGGAGAGCGCGCCGAGCCCGACCGTCGCCCACCGCTCCCCGACCCCCCTCAGCGTGACGTGCCGTACCTCGTCGGTGGTGTCACCGACGGCCCGGTGGATGAGGACGTGCAGCCGGTCGTCGGCCAGCTCCTCGACCTTGCCCTCGCCCCACTCCACGACGATCACGGAGTCGGTCAGCGAGACATCGAGGTCGAGGTCCTCCATGTCGTCGAGCCCGCCGCCCAGGCGGTACGCGTCCACGTGGACCAGCGGCGGCCCGTCACCGAGAGGCGGGTGCACGCGCGCGATCACGAAGGTCGGCGAGGTGACCGCCCCCCGCACGCCGAGCCCCTCGCCGAGCCCGCGGGTCATCGTCGTCTTGCCCGCGCCGAGTTCACCGGTGAGCATCACGAGGTCGCCGGCGCGCAACAACTTGGCGAGCCGGCGGCCCAACTCCCGCATCTGTTCGGGTGAGTTGACGGTGATCTCAGTGGTGACGCCGGCCACGGAAGGCTCCGAGGGTCCCGAGGACTCAGCCGGGTTGCGCGGTGCTGCTGGTGCTTCCATAACCACCCACGGTAGCCCCTGCCGGGACGGCTCCGGCGCGGGTGAGGAGGTCGGCCAGCCGGTCTATGACGACCTCCGGGTGCTCCAGCATCACCAGGTGCCCGGCGTCCGGCACGAGCACCAGCTCGGCGTCCGGCAGCAGGTCGGCGATGGCCTCGCTGTGCTCGCTCGGCGTGACGAGATCCTTGACCCCGGCCAGTACGAGCACGGGCATGTCGGCGAAGTACGCGAGCGCCTCGGTCTTGTCGTGGTCGGTGAAGGCCGGGTAGAACTCCGCGACCACGTCGATGGGCGTGCCCTCGATCAGCCGCTCCGCGAACCGCGCGACCGCCGGGTCGACGTCCCTGGACGCGAACGAGTACCGCTTGATGATCCCGGCGAACAGGTCGGCCGTGGCCCGCCGCCCGCGCTCCACCAGCGCGGCCTGCTGCCCCAGAGCCTTCAGCACTCCGGGCAGCACCCGCCGCACCGCGTTGACGCCCGCGACGGGCAGCCCGAAGTTGACCTCGCCGAGCTTCCCCGACGACGTACCGACGAAGGCGACGCCGGTGACCCGCTCGCGGATCAGGGACGGGTACTGGTCGGCCAGGGCCATCACCGTCATGCCGCCCATCGAGTGGCCGACGAGGACTAGCGGGCCCTCGGGCGCTGCCGCGTCGATGACGGCCTTCAGGTCGCGGCCGAGCTGGTCGATGGTGACCGGCATGTCGTCCTCGACCTGGGCCACGCCCCGCGCGGAACGGCCGTGGCTGCGCTGGTCCCAGTGGACGGTCCGCACGACACCGCGCAGCGCGGCCCGCTGGAAGTGCCAGGAGTCCTGGCTGAGGCAGTAGCCGTGGCTGAAGACGACGGTGACGGGGGCGGGGGCCTTGCGGCCGAAGAGCCGGCGGCGGCGCGGGGCGAGGGTGGAGTCGGGCTCCACCTCGTCGACCTCGTAGTACAGCTCCGTGCCGTCGTCCGCGACGGCCTTGCCGGGCATGCCGCGCAAGGACCCGTACGGACCGGCCGAGTCGAGGGCGAGCCGGGCCTTCCTGCGCATGCCCCGGCCGACCGTGAGCCGCTCTATGGCGACTCCGGCGGCGGCACCCGCGGCGACCACGCCTATCGCGGCGCCGGCGATCCCGGCCCTGCGCCAGTTCGCGCCCCCCGCCGCGGAGACGGCCGAGGCTGCGGCCGTGGCCGCTTCCACGGCGGCCTCCGCGCTGCTCTCGCTCACGTACCGCTCCTCTTCGCCGGGGCGCTGCCCATGTCCACTGTCGGTGCTGCTGTTACTGCCGGTCGTGCTGTTACTGAAGGTCGTGCTCTTGCTGCCGGTTCCCGCGATGCCGTGCCCGGCATCTATGCGGTTACCCCGCTTGTTCGGTATTCACGTAAACGCGCGGCACCCGGGTTCCGATCCGGGTGACGATTTCGTAGGCGATCGTGCCGACCGCCTGGGCCCAGTCCTCGGCGGTGGGCTCCCCGTGGTCACCGGGGCCGAAGAGGACGACTCTCTCGCCGACCGGTGGCTCGTCCCCGCCGAGGTCGACCGCGAACTGGTCCATCGCGACCCGTCCCGCGACCGTCCGCCACTTGCCGGCGACCAGGACGGGTCCGGTGCCGGAGGCGTGGCGCGGAATGCCGTCCGCGTACCCGACGGGCACCAGGCCGAGGGTCGTGTCGCCCGCCGTCACGTAGTGGTGCCCGTAACTGACGCCGTGCCCCGCCGGCACGTGCTTCACCAGCGCGAGCGAGGCCGACAGCGTCATCACGGGGCGTAGCCCGAGGTCCGCCGGGGTGCCCAGCTCGGGGCTGGGCGATACGCCGTACACCGCGATCCCCGTCCGTACGAGGTCGAAGTGGCTCTCCGGGAGCGTGAGCGTGGCGGGCGAGTTGGCGATGTGCCGGACCTCGGGACGCACGCCCTGCCCCTGCGCGTACGCCAGCATCTCGCGGAAGCAGCTGAGCTGGGCCTGGATGGAGGGATGGCCGGGCTCGTCCGCGCAGGCAAAGTGGGACCACAGACCGGTGACCCGGACGAGCCCCTCGGCCTCGGCGCGCAGGGCCTCGGCGACGAGCTCGGGCCAGTCGGCGGGCTGGCATCCGTTCCGCCCGAGCCCGGTGTCGGCCTTGAGCTGGACGCGGGCGGTCCGCCCGGACGCACGCGCGGCCTCCACGGCCTCCCGCAGCGCCCACAACCCACTGATCCCCAGATCCAGATCGGCCTCGACGGCAGCCCGCCAGGGCCCGCCGGGGACCCACAGCCAGCACATGATCCGCCCGTCGAGACCGGCCGCGCGCAGGGCCAGTGCCTCCTCCGGCGTGGCGGTGCCCAGCCAGGTCGCGCCAGCGTCGAGGGCCGCGCGGGCGCACGGGAGCGCCCCGTGTCCGTACGCGTCGGACTTGACCACCGCCATGAGGGCGGCGGTCGGCGCCTGGGCACGCAGAGCCCGCACATTGGCCTGCAGTGCGGCCAGGTCGATCTCGGCGCGGGCCCGCGCGGGTGCAGTTTCAGTCATCGCGCCCAGTGTCTCAGAGGGGTCGGACACAACCCTCAGGTACCGGGCCTGCGGCCCCACACGTACACGCTGTCACCCTTGTAGAGCACGCCCCACAGCGTGCGGGCGTCGGCGATCCGCATGTTCACGCAGCCCATCGAGCCGGGCGGGTTGTAGACGCTGCCGTAGATGCCGTGGAAGGCCTGCCCGCCGCTGAAGAACTGGCTGTACGGCATGGGGGTGTTGTAGAGCGTCGACCAGTGGTTCTTGTGCTTCCAGTAGACGCTGAACCAGCCGCTCCTGGTCCGGTACCCGGCCTTCCCACTCCGGATCGGCACCGGCCCGAACAGCACCTTCGTGCCCTTCTGCACCCAGGTCAGCTGCCGGGTGAGGTCGACGCACGCGACCCGGTAGGTCCGCACGGGGCACTTCCCGGCGGCGTTCGGGTTCTTCGCGGCCGACAGGAGCTGCATCCTCGCCCAGGTCACGGGCCCGGCGAAGCCGCTGTCGGGCCGGATCCCGTATCTGACCTGAAAGGCCCGGATGGCCCGGCAGTCGTTCACCGACTGCTTCCCGTCCACCCTGAGCCGCAGCCACCGCTCGACCTGCCGCTGGTACGGCCCGGTCTGCTTGCTGCACGCCACGACCCCGGACTGCCGCTCCACGGCGTCACTCAGCGGTACGTACTCGATCAGCTCGTCGCTCTCCGCGTCGGCGTCGGCCGGCTCGTCGGCGTCCTCCTCGGCGGTCGGCGTGTAGATCTTCGGGGCCAGCGCCTGGTCGGGAGTGTCCAGGTGCCAGGGCTGGGACGGCCCCGGCGGCACCCCGGGCACCAGCTCGCTCAGCGGCGCGGGAACTCCGGGAACCCTGGGAGCGCCGGTAGCGGGTGGAGCGGGCGGAGGCTCCGCGACGGCCCCCGGCACGGACAGCGCCGTGATGACGGCGACCAACACGGCAACGGTTCTCTGACGGACCATGCCCCCAGCGAAGCCTTTGGGACGGCGTACGGGGTTCAGCCGCGCGGAAGGGTCGCCCGTTGTGCGCACGCGGACGGGGTACGGGGTGCGGGGTACGGG
>NZ_LIQZ01000040.1 GCF_001418655.1 Streptomyces phaeochromogenes
AGTTCCCCGCGCCCCTAAAAACCCAGGGGCGCGGGGAACTGCGCAATCTTTCAGCCTCTCCGGCGTTTGAGGAGCGGGGGTTCGGGGGCGGAGCCCCTGAGTAAGGGACGGGAATGGGTAGGGGCGGCGGGGGCGAAACCTAGTCCGGACCACGACACCGTAGCGACGTTACGGTCAAAGGTAGCGATGCTACGGAATCGGTGTTAGCGTTGTTTCTGTCGGGGAGTGAAACCCGCTCCCCCGCCACGACAGGAGCACCGTCATGAGTGACCAGACCAGCACAGGCACCCCCACCCGCGTCGCGATCGTCACCGGCGGATCCCGCGGTATCGGCCGCGAGACCGCGGAGCGCCTCGCGGGAGACGGCTTCGCCGTCGTCGTGAACTTCGCGGGGAATCAGGCCGAGGCCGACAAGACCGTCGCGGCGATCACAGAGGCGGGCGGCCAGGCGCTCGCCTTCCGGGCCGACGTGGCGGACGAGACCGAGGTGGCGGCGCTCTTCGACGTCGCGGAGTCGACGTACGGCGGGGTCGACGTGGTCGTCCACGCGGCCGGCGTCATGACCCTGGCCCCGCTCGCCGACTTCGACCTCGACGCCCTGGACCGGATGCACCGCACGAACATCCGCGGCACGTTCGTCGTCGACCAGCAGGCCGTGCGCAGGCTGCGCACGGGCGGCGCGGTCATCAACTTCTCCAGCTCCGTGCTGGCCCTCGCCATCCCCGGCTACAGCGCGTACGCCGCCAGCAAGGGCGCCGTCGAGGCCATGACGCTGATCCTGGCCCGCGAGGTGCGCGGCCGGGACATCACGGTGAACGCGGTGGCCCCCGGCCCGACCGCCACCGCCCTGTTCCTGGACGGCAAGGACGAGGAGACCATCGCGCGGATGGCCGCCCAGCCCCCGCTGGAGCGCCTCGGCACCCCGGACGACATCGCCGGCGTCGTGTCCTTCCTCGCCGGCCCGGCCGGCCGCTGGGTCAACGGCCAGGTGCTCCGCGCCAACGGCGGCATCGCATAAGCCCCCGCCCCACTTCCTTCCCCCTTCCCTCCTCTCTTCTCAGGAGTTCCGTCATGGGCAAGACGATCGTCATCACGGGCGCCGGTTCAGGATTCGGCGCGCTCGCCGCGCGGGCGCTGGCCGACGCGGGTCACACGGTCTACGCGGCGATGCGCGACACGGCAGGGCGCAACGCGAGCCGCGTCGCGGAGGCCGAGGCGTACGCGGCCGAGCACCAAGTGGACCTGCGTACGGTCGAGTTGGACGTCCTCTCGCAGGAGTCCGCGGACGCCGCCGTCGCCACGGTCCTGTCCGCGGCCGGCGCGCTGGACGTGGTCGTCCACAACGCGGGCCACATGGTGACCGGCCCCACCGAGGCCTTCACCCCCGAGGAACTGGCCGCGGTGTACGACACGAACGTGCTCGGCACCCAGCGGGTCAACCGCGCCGCGCTGCCCCACCTGCGCGCCCAGGAACAGGGCCTGGTGCTCTGGATCGGCTCGACCTCGACCCGGGGCGGCACCCCGCCCTACCTCGCGCCGTACTTCGCCGCGAAGGCCGCGATGGACGCGCTCGCGGTGTCGTACGCCGCCGAGCTGGCCCGCTTCGGCATAGAGACGACCATCGTCGTGCCCGGCGCCTTCACCTCCGGCACCAACCACTTCGCGACCGGCGGCCACCCGGCCGAGCAGGCGGTCCTGCCCGCGTACGAGGAGCGGTACGCGGGCCTGATGGACCAGGTCGCCCAGCGCCTCGCCGCCCTCGCGCCCGCCGACGCCCCCGCCTCCCTGGTGGCCGACGCGATCGTCGAGGTCGTCGACACCCCGCTCGGCGAGCGGCCCTTCCGGGTCCACGTCGACCCCGCGAACGACGGGTCGGAGGAGGTCAGCCGGGTCGCGGACCGTATCCGCGCCGAGTTCCTGACCCGTATAGGCCTGGACGACCTCCTCGCCCCGCACGGGACGGCCGCGTGACCACGGCCCGTAAGACATCGGCCCGTACGGCAGCGATGGGTAAGGCAGCGGTGAGCAGGGCAGCGGTCGGCACGACGACAGCCCGCCCCGCATCGGCCCGGACCGCGTCGGTTAGCGTCGCTCCCGTGAGTACGAAAGCGCGCATTCTCGAAGTGGCGGCGGCCCTCGTCGCCGAGTCGCCGGACGGGGACGTCTCCACCCGGGCCGTGTGCGAGGCGGCAGGGGTCGGCGCCCCGGCCCTCTACCGCCACTTCGGGGACAAGGAGGGCCTCCTGTCGGCGGTCGTCGACCACGGCTGGGACAAGTACCTCGCGACCAAGCGCGACCGCGCCCCCGGCACGGACCCCGTCCAGGATCTGCGGGACGGCTGGGACACCCACGTCGAGTTCGCCCTGCACAACCCGAACCTGTACCGCCTGATGAACTCCCCGGCGATGCGCAAGCCCCCGGCGGCGGCCCTGGAGTCCCACCGCATCCTCACGGCGGACCTCCAACGAGCCGCGGAACAGGGCAAGTTGCGTCTCGCCCCCGAGCTGGCCGCCCAGATCATCATGTCCGCGAACGTCGGTGTGGCCCTGATGCTGGTCTCCCGCCCGGCGACGTTCACCGACGAGTCGGTGTCCCGCCGGGTACGGGACGGGGTCCACGCCTCGGTCTTCATGCCGGAGGTGACGGCGCAGCTCGGGACGGAGACACCGGGCGCGCCTGACCAGGCGCAGGTCCCGGCCCAGGTCCCGGCGACCGCGGCCCGCCTGAACGCCCTCCTTCGCCGCTCCCCGGTCCCGGTGCTCAGCCCGGCCGAGGACGCCCTACTCACGGAGTGGCTGGACCGTCTATCGAACGGGCCTCGGAGCTAGCAGCTCTCCCGTCGGCTCCGCAACCTTCGCCAGAACTGCGGGTCGGCCCTCGAACCAGGTCACGAATTCGGTGCCGACGTGTTGGACTTTCCAGCCCGCCCGATATTGGCGGGGCGGCCGAGTACCGTGCCTCCCCTCTCCAGTCGGCGGGCAAGGGGTGACCCTTGGGCTGCCAGCGCTGGTCAGCGCATCGGAGCGGCTGGTTCAGAGGATCGGGGATGCAGGAGATCCGACAATGACGCACTGCGATACGGGTGAACCCATATTCTGACGCGTGATCACTTCCGATGATCACTTAATTCAGAGAGGAATCACATGCACTTGCTCCGTCGCGCGCTAGTCTCGCTCGCCACCCTGGCCACCCTCATAGGCGTCAACCTATTCGTCTCAACCCCCGCACAAGCCGCCACGTCCTGCTCTGGAACCATCACTCACAGTGAGGACATCCGGATCCCCGGCCGCGACACCATCATCGGAGAGCTGGTCATCTACTACAACAGCAGCAACGGCGGTACCAACAGCGCCTGCTTCTATCATCGCGGTCCCTCCGTCGGCGTCAAAGCCAGCACATATGTTCAGATCATGCGATGCTCGCAGAGATCGGGCGAAGGCAAGCGATGCGACGGAACCGTGTCTCCCAGAGCGGATGAGGGCAACTACGCTTACCACGCTGGTCCCGTTGGTGTGACCGGCACGGCGAACTACTGTGTCGCGGCGATTGGCTGGATCGTTTGGGAGCACCCCAACTCCGACGTGGGGTACATGGAAATGGGCGTGCTTACCCCCTACACGCGGGGCTGCTGAGCACCACGCTTCACGGCAGCTGGCGCTGATGATGTGGTCCCGGGTTGGTCTGATCAGAGAGGCCGGTATCGTGGCCCGGGCCTTCTCGTGTGCCAACGAGCGTATGTCCGGCGTATCCGCCCCAACCGGGTAGCGGCTGTGCCGGGATGCGGGTGCGGAGCCAGTCGTCCGGCGGGGGATAGTAGGACCGTAGGCGACGGCTCCGTCCCCGCGCCGGTGCGCACGCTGCGGTTGCCCACGCGGCCGTAGCCGTCAAGTTCGGCCGGGCGACTGGCGCGAAGACTGCGTACGGCACTGATTCACAGGCCTGGCCGTCATAGCCGGGCGCGGGTGCATCGTCGGCGCCTGGCCCGGAGGCCTATCTCGACGCGGTCTCCAGCCGGACCCGACTGCGCTCAGACGCTCAGTCCGTCAGATCCACCCGCACCGTCAGCAGATTCGTGCCGACCGCTCGGACCGCGGCGCTGTTCATGCGCGGGAGGGACTTCAGACGGGTGCGGGCGTCGTCGTTGTGCAGCAAGTGGGCGGTGCCGTGGTGCCACCGGCCCTTGTCGCGGACCCGGACGCTCGGGTTCGCCTGGATGTTCCTCACGTACTGCGACTTCTCGCCGTACTCGGACACGATCCAGAACTCCTGGCCGACCCGCCGCCCACCGACCGGAGTCCGCCGCGGCAGCCCCGACTTGCGGCCGGTGGTCTCCAACAGCGTCTGGAACGGCAGCAGTCTGGACACCGGGTTCACCACCCACCGCTGGATCTTCGTGATGACGCGGAACTTGGTCTCGTGGAGGCGCGACATGTCGTTGGGATCCTCGTCCTGGGCGGTTGTCGGCCGAGGCCGTCGGTCGGTCGGCCGGTCCTGCGGTCGGCCGGTCGTGAGGATAGAGCTCGGCCGGCCGGCTCGGGTCGCCGGGGTGGCGGCCTTGGCGGTGGCAGCGTACGTGTCTACGGGTTCAGCACGATCTTTCCGGCGACGGTGCCCGACTCGGCCAGGCGCAGGGCGTCGGCGACGCGGGAGAGCGGCAGTTGGGCGGCGATCCGGGCGGTGATGTCGCCGCGCTGGAGGGCCGCGAGGACCTGGGTGAGGTCGGCGTGCAGCCGGGCCCGGAACTGGTTCTTGGCGAGGGCCCGGCCGGCCCAGATGTTGAAGAAGTAGGCGCGCCGGCGGTTGGGCAGCGCGTTCCACAGCCAGATCCGGCCGAGCAGCTTGAGCACGGGCAGCTGCTTGGAGCCCTCGTCGTCCCGGGTGGAGGCGCTGCCGTAGGCGACGAGCGTGCCGCCGGGCGCGAGGAGGTGCCAGGAGTCGATCGCGCTGCGTCCGCCGACGTGGTCGAAGACGGCGTCCACTCCGCCGGGGGCGAGTTCACGGACCCGGGCGGGGATGTCCTCGGTGCGGTAGTCGACGGGGATGACGCCCTGGGCCCGCAGCGCGTCGTGGTGGCGCGCGGACGCCGTGCCGATCACCTTCGCGCCCGCGGCCTGGGCGAGCTGGACGAGGACCGAGCCGACGCCGCCGTTGGCGCCGTGCACCAGGACGGTCTGCCCGGCGCGGACGCGGGCCTTGCGGTGCAGCATCTGCCAGGCCGTGATGCCGTTGACCACCAGCGTCTCGGCCTCCGCCGCGCCGACCCCGTCGGGCACCGGCACGACGTCCGCCGCGTCGACGAGTACGTGGCTGGCCCAGCCGCCGACCTTGACCAGTGCGGCCACCCGGGTGCCGGCCAGGCCCGGCTCGACGCCCTCGCCGGTCGCGGCCACGGTCCCGACCAGGTCGTAGCCCGGGACGAAGGGGAACGCCGGCTGGTCGTAGTAGCGGCCTCGGCGCATCTGCTGCTCGGCGAAGGAGACGCCGGTCGCCTCCATCCGGATCACGACCTGACCGGGGCCCGCGACGGGGACTGCTCCGTGCCGGATCTCCAGCCCTTCCGGCTCGACCTTGCCCGGCAGGACGACCTCGACGAGTGCTTCGGCGTTCATGACTTCCTCCACTGCGCTCTGTGTTCGGGTTCCGCTGTGAGTCACTCGGTGAGCCACTCAGTCGGTTACTCGCTCTCGCTTCTGTTAGAAGTTATAACTCCACGAGAAGCGTGACGTCAAGAGCTTCAGTGATAGCCTCTAACTAAATCTTGAGCATGTAGCCAGCGAGCGTCCCCACGAGTACGGAAGGCGGCAGGTCATGGCGGAGACCGGTACGACGACCCCGCGAGAGCGCTACCGCACCCAGGTGCGTACGGAGATCAAGGAACGCGCGTGGGAGCAGATCGCCACGGCCGGCGCGACCGCGCTCTCCCTCAACGCGATCGCCAAGCAGATGGGTATGAGCGGCCCCGCGCTCTACCGGTACTTCGCCGGCCGCGACGAGCTGATCACCGAGCTGATCAGGGACGCGTACGGCAGCCTCGCCGACACCCTCAGGACGGCCGCCGAATCCGGCGCCGACCTCACCGCGCTCGCGCACGCCCTGCGCGAGTGGGCCCTCGCGGACCCCCACCGCTACTTCCTCATCTACGGCACACCCGTGCCCGGCTACCAAGCGCCGGACGACGTCACCGGAATCGCGCAGGGCATCATGGCGACGTTGCTCGACGCCTGCGCCGCACTGCCCTCGGACGGCCCTGCGACGCCGTTCGACACCCACCTCGAAAGCCACCGCCAGTGGGCGGCCGGCCACCCCGCCCCGCCCGCGGCCCTCCACCGGGGCCTGGCCCTCTGGACCCGGCTGCACGGCGTTCTGTCCCTCGAACTCGCCGGTCACTTCAACGGGATGGGCTTCGACCCCGCGCTGTTGTACGCGGCCGAACTGGACGACCTGCTGAGCCGCTGACCACACCACGCCACGTCATCTCCCGCGATGCCGCCGGTTCGGGAAACCGCCGTGCGGACAGGCCGGGTGGCCGGATGGGCGGGCCGGCGCGGCTTCGCGAGGCTCTTCCCATGACGAAGACGAAGACCAAGAAGACAAAGAAGAGCAAGCGAAACATCGCCCTGACCGCCGTCTCCGGCGTGGTGCTCGGGCTCACCCTGCCCCTCACCGCGACCGCTTCGACCGCCCCAACCGCCTTATGGGCCAAGCCACTTGACTGGTCGAAGTGCGAGGGGAGCGGGTTCGGCCCCCGGCAGGAGTGCGCGACCGCCGACGTGCCCATGGACTACGCCGACCCCGAGGGCGAGAAGATCGGTATCGCCGTCTCCCGCATCCGGAGCGAGAAACCGGCCGTACGCCGCGGGGTCCTGCTGCTGATCCCCGGAGGGCCCGGCGGCAGCAGTCTCGAAGAGCAGTCCGCGAAGGCGCGGACGCTGCCGCGGGAGGTGCGGGAGGCGTACGACCTGGTCGTGTTCGATCCTCGGGGCAACGGGCGGTCCGCGCCGGTGAGTTGCGGGTTCGAGCAGCGGGACCTGGCTGCGACCGCGTTCCGGCCGTGGCCCGTCGGCCCGGACGGGTCCGTCGCGGGGAACATGACCGCCGCCCGGAGGATGGCCGGCGCCTGCGAGCGCAACGGCGGGGAGCTGCTGCGACACATCGACACCGTCGCCAACGCGCATGACGTCGACCGCATCCGGGCGGCCCTCGGCGAGCGGAAGCTGTCCGCCTGGGGCGTCTCGTACGGCTCGTATCTCGGCGCCGTCTACAACGAGTTGTTCCCGCACCGCACCGACCGGTTCGTCCTGGACAGCAATCTGGACGCCAACGCGGACGCCCACGACGGTCAGGTCGCCCGCGGCTTGTGGGCCGGGTTCGAGCAGGGTGTCGAGGACGTCTTCCCCGAGTTCGCCAAGTGGGCCTCGGCGCCCGGGAATCCGTACCGGCCGGCCGATACGGCGGCCGAGGTGCGGCCGATGTTCCTGCGGCTCGCCGCGCGCCTCGACCGTGAGCCGATCCCCTGGCCCGGCGCCAATCCGGCCGAGCTGAACGGCAACGTGCTGCGGCAGAGCCTGCTCGACGCGTTCTACGACCCCGAGGGCTTCCCGGCGGCGGCCCGGTTGATCCTGGCCGCCCGGAAGGGCACCGTCCCGCCCGCGCCCGAGCCGCCCCCGGAGGCGCTGTTGCAGAACGGACTCGCCGTCGCCTCCGCGACCTTCTGCAACGAGGGGAAGTGGCCCGCGTCGGCCGCCCGCTACCAGAAGGAGGTCGACGAGAGCCGAGCCAAGTACCCGCTGACCGCCGGAATGCCGAGGAACGCGACCCTCTGCGCCGCCTGGCCGTATCCGCCGAAGCAGGACCCGGTACGGATCACCGACCGCGGGCCCTCCACCGTCCTCATGGTCCAGAACGAGCGCGACCCCGCAGCCCCGCTCGCCGGCGCCCGCGAACTCCGCGCCGCCCTCGGCAAACGCGCCGTCATGGTGACCGTGAACGCCACCGGACACGACGCCTACCTCGGCAACGGCAACGCCTGCGGGGACGCGGCCGTCACCCGCTACCTGGCCACGGGGGAACGGCCCGCCAGGGACACGTACTGCCGATAGGCACGGAACTGCCGTTGGGAACGGGACTGTTGACCGGAACGTGCCCGCCGACAGACACCGGTCTCCCACACGTCACTCACGTCCCTCCCCTATCCTCAGGCGAACGCGCCGCCGGGGGAGAGGGAGCACGCATGGACGGGTTGGACCCGGCAGATCCGGGCTGGATAGGCGGTTACCGACTGCTCGGCAGACTCGGTGAAGGCGGCATGGGGCGGGTGTATCTGGCCCGTTCCGAGCGCGGCCGTACGGTCGCGGTCAAGGTCGTCAAGGAGGAGCTGGCCCGCAAGCCGGACTTCAGGCGGCGCTTCGCGCAGGAGGTGAAGGCGGCCCAGCGGGTCGGCGGCGACTGGACGGCGCCCGTGCTCGACGCCGACACCGAGGCGCCGACGCCCTGGGTCGCCACCGGCTACGTCGCCGGTCCCTCGCTCGCCGAGGTGGTGGACAAGCAGTACGGACCGCTGCCCCCGAAGTCCGTGCGCGCGCTGGCGATCGGGCTCATCCGCGCGCTCCAGGCCATCCACGGCGCGGGTCTCGTGCACCGCGACCTCAAGCCCTCCAACGTGCTGGTGACGATCGACGGGCCCCGCGTCATCGACTTCGGCATCGCGCGCGCCCTCGACACGGCCGTGCAGTCCGCCGACGGGCTCACCAAGCCCGGGGCCCTCGTGGGGTCCCCGGGCTTCATGGCGCCCGAGCAGGTACGCGGGGAGCGGGTGACGTTCGCGAGCGATGTCTTCTGCCTCGGTGCCGTGCTGGCGTACACCGCGACGGGACGGCTGCCGTTCGGTACAGCCGAGGGCGGGATCCACTCGCTGCTCTTCCGTATCGCGGAGGAGGAGGCGGATCTCGAGGGCGTACCCGAGGCGTGGCAGGGACTGATCGCGGCCTGCCTCACGAAGGACCCTGCCCAACGGCCCTCCCTGGACACGCTGTTGGCGTCGGCCGAGGAGATGCCGGGCGCACCGGTAGGCCGAGGGGGCAGGGGCGGCGCATGGCTGCCCGGCGAGGTGCTGGCGGAGCTGGGCAGACACGCCGTACGCCTCCTGGACAGCGAGGACCCGCAGGGCCCCGCGCCGGCGTCGAGTCCCGTGTCCGGGGCGAGCGCCTCTGTGCGGATACCGAGCCCCGCACCGGCATCCGGTCCCATACCGGCAGCGAGCCCCGTACCGGGCTTCGGCCCTCCCCTCGCCTACTCCCCGACGGCGCCTTCGTGGCAGAGCCCGCAGCCCGGCAGCCTCCACCCGCAGGGCCCGCTCCCCGGGGGCCTCCACCCGCACAGCCCGCCCCCGGGGCATCTGCGGGCCCCGCACTTCTCCGCTCCCGCCTACGGCTCCCGTGTGCCCACCCCTCGCTCGACCCGTGGGCTCTCGATCGCCCTGGCCCTCCTGCTCGCCCTCTTCGTCGTGCCGCTGCTGCTGCGGATCGCTGTCCTCGGGGTGGCCTACTCCCGGCTCTCCGCGGCGGCCAGTACGTCCGCCACCGACCTCATCGAGGACTACAAGTACCTGAGCGTCGCGTCGCTGGGGACCGAGGTGCTCACCGTGTTCGTGGGCATCCCGGTGGTGATCGTGTGGGCGTTCTGGTTCCAGCGCAGCCGGGGCAACGCCGAGGCCTTCGCGCCGGGCCACATCCGCCACGCGTCCGGGATGGCGGCCGGTTCGTGGTTCATCCCGGTCGTCAACTTCTACATGCCCAAGCAGATCGGCAACGACATCTGGACGGCGACGACCGGCAGGCCGGCCGGCGCCGGCCGGTGGCTCCTGCACACGTGGTGGTGGTTCTGGCTCGCCTACTTCCTGGCGTACGCGAACGACTCGTGGGCCAGCTGGTACGACAGGGACCTCGCCGTCGCGGCCACGGACACCATCGTCACCTCGCAGGCGGCCAACGTCATCGGCGTCGTGACCGCCGTACTGGCCATCTTCTTCGTGCGACGGCTCACGAACCTCCAGCAGGCCCGCATCGCAGGAGGCGCCTAGCATGCCGAGGCACGCCGGGGAGCCGGGGGCCATCGGGTCCATAGGCGGTTACGAGCTCGTCGACCGGCTGGGCAGCGGCGGCATGGGGGTCGTGTACCTGGCGCGTTCGGTCTCGGGGCGGAAGGTCGCGGTCAAGGTCGTGCACGCGCAGTACGCGCTGGACGAGGAGTTCCGGGCCAGGTTCCGGCAGGAGATCGCGGCGGCCCGGCGGGTGAGCGGGGCGTTCACCGCCCCGGTGGTGGACGCCGACCCGGACGCCGAACTGCCCTGGATGGCGACTTCGTACGTGCCGGGCCGAACGCTGTCCGAAATGGTGGACAAGGAAGGGCCGTTGGGCGGGCGCGAGCTTCGCGCGCTCGCGCTGGGGCTCGTCGAGGCGCTGAGGGACATCCACCGGGCCGGTGTGGTGCACCGGGACCTGAAGCCGAGCAACGTCCTGATGGCCGGGGACGGCCCGCGCGTCATCGACTTCGGCATCTCGCGCGCCGCCGACAGCCAGGCCCTCACCGTGACCGGGCGGCTGATCGGCACCCCGCCCTTCATGTCCCCCGAGCAGTTCGCCTCGCCCCGGGACGTCACCGCGGCCTCCGACGTCTTCTCGCTGGGCTCGCTCCTGGTGTTCGCGGCCACCGGCAACGGCCCCTTCGACGGCGGCAGCCCGTATGTGACGGGCTACCAGGTGATGAACGAGCCGCCGTCCCTGGACGCAGTCCCGCAGCCGCTGCGGGGCATCATCGAGCGCTGCCTGGACAAGGACCCGGCCGCCCGGCCTCAACTGGCCGAACTGCAGGGGCTGTTCGGCTCCCTGCCGGACACAGCTGCCCCCGCCGGGCCGGGCGTGGCGCACCTGCCGAGCGTGCCGGGGAACGGGAACGTCCCCCGTGGGCCCGCCGCCACGACGACTGCTGACACGACGGCTGCCGACACGACCGCGACGGGCGCCGCCGGACGCGGACGCCGGGTACGTCGCCTGCTCGTGCTCGGCGCGGCACTGGCCGTCACCGCGGCGGCCGTGCCGGTCTACCACCTGGTGTCGAGTCCGGACACCACCGAGGGCGGGCACGGCGACCGTGCGTCCGGGGCCGGCGCCTCCGCCTCGCCCGCGCTGCCCGCCGGCTGGCGGCCCTGGCGGACGGACCTCACCCGAGCGGTGAAGAACGAGTCCCTGGCCACCAACGTGGACAGCGTGGATTCCGGCTGTGTCTCCGGCGGAACTTTCCTGTACTGCGCGGGGACGGGCTTCACGGTCGCCCGGATCGACGCCGCCTCGGGCCGCGTGAAATGGCGGTTCGGCAGCAACTCGCAGGCCGCCGCGCGTCCTCTCGGTGTCCGGGACGGGATCGTCTACACGCACGTCCAGCCGAACGAGGACTCGGTGTACTCGACCCAGGAGCTGGTCGGCGTCGACGCCGACAGCGGGAAGCGTGTCTGGACCCGCACGATCGACGCAGGCCACCCCGCTGTCCTGTTCGACGGCGGCCTGCTGGCGATGTCGGGCGAGGGTGAGGAGTTCGTCGCCCTCGACCCGAAGACGGGCGAGGACCTGTGGCGCACCCCGGCGAAGTCGTCGGCCGGCACCGCCTGCGCCCCGACGGTCCTGGGCGGTGCCCCCTACGGAATCTGCGTGAACCAGGACGACCCCTTCAAGGGCGACGCGGGCTTCCTGCGCCTCGCCCCGGCCGACGGTACGGCGCGGGAGCTCGCCGAGCTGCCCCTGCTCGCGGAGCCGCTCGGCGCGGTCGGCGGGCAGCCGCTGTTCGCCCTCCGGCAGAGCGAGGAGTCCCAGTCGGACAACGGCCGGGACGAGCCGTACAGAGCACTGCTGCAGGTGAACCCGGACAACGGCGACGTCATCCGCGTCCCCCTCAAGGGCACCCCGCGCGGCCTGCCCGCCCTCGTCGGCACCGCCGTGTACTTCGTCCGCCCCGACGGAACCGTCACCGCGACGGGGGCCGACGACGGCGCCCGGCTGTGGCAGAAGGGCACACAGATCGAGAACCTGTCGTCGCCGGTCCTGTCCACGAAGTACGACCACCTCTACTTCGCCAACCGCTACGGCCGCCTGCTCGCCCTCGACCGCAAGACCGGCACCGTCCAGTGGACCACCGACAAGCTGAACGACCCGGGCACCTCGGCGGAAAACCGAATCCCAAGCACGCTACTGGTGAAGGACGCGCTAGTAGCCGTCGCAGGCGACACGGCCTTCTCCGCAAGCCCCGACCGCGCCCCATAGGGGCGCGGGGAACGGCGCAGTCTTTTTGGGGACGCGGGGAACGGCGCAGTCCTTTAAGGGACGCGGGGACCGGCGCAGTTTTTAGGGGCGCAGGGAACTGCGCAGTCTTTACGCCCCGCGGGGACCGGCGCAGTCCTC
>NZ_LIQZ01000400.1 GCF_001418655.1 Streptomyces phaeochromogenes
CCGCTTACGTGTGTTGTCGGCCGCGGGTGCCGTTCTGGTCACTGCCCCCGTGCGTTGTCGGCTGCGTCCCCATCCCTGTCTCCGCTCCCGTGCGTATTCGGCCGCGGGTGTCCCCCGTCCCCGATTCCGTCTCCGGGGGCGGAAGGGGACGGCTTGCGTTGTGGTCCGGCTGTGGCTTCGGGTGTCGTTGGGCACGTTTGGGGTGTGGTCGCGCACACTCAGCCCGTCCGGCGTTTGAGGACGAGGCCGTTCAGGCCGATGCGGGGGTCTGGGGGCGGAGCCCCCAGGGGAGGCACGCTGAGTCAGGGCAACCTGGGGAAGCGGGCCTCAAGACTCCAGATCGCCGGGTTTTCGCGGAGCGCCTCGTGGAGGTCGGTCAGGTCCGCCAGGAGGTCGTGGAGGAAGTCGCGGGCCTCGCGGCGCAGTTCGGCGTGGGAGAAGGTGAGCGGGGGCTCGTCGCCGGGCATCCAGTCGGACTCGATGTCGACCCAGCCGAAGCGGCGCTCGAAGAGCATGCGGTCGGTGGACTCGGTGAAGTCGAGTTCGGCCCGCTGGGGGCGGGAGGCGCGGCTGCCGAGGGGGTCCTCGTCGAGTTGCTCGACGATGTCGCACAGCGCCCACGCGAAGTCGAGTACGGGCACCCATCCCCAGCCTGTGGACAGCTCGCGGTCCGCCTTCGTGTCGGCGAGGTAGACGTCCCCGCAGAAGAGGTCGTGGCGGAGGGCGTGGACGTCCGCGCGGCGGTAGTCGGTCTGCGGGGGGTCCGGGAACCGGGCGGAGAGGGCGTAGCCGATGTCGAGCACGTGGGTGATGGTGTCATGTCGTCTTAGGATCACCGTCGTGCCCCGATCTGTGCCCGTTGGTCCAGCGACCGTCGCCGTTCTGCTCGTGCTCGCCCTCGTCGGCTGTGACGGAGGGGTGAGGGGGACTGCGGGTGCGTCCGGGGTGCGGGATCCGTACTTCCCCAAGGCTGGAAATGGGGGGTACGACGTCACCCATTACGGGCTGACCCTCGACTACGGGCCCAAGGCGCGGCAGTTGACGGGGAAGGCGGAGATCACGGCTCGGGCGGAGCAGGATCTGAGTGCGTTCGATCTTGATTTCAAGGGGATGAAGGTCGAGTCGGTGGAGGTGGCGGGGAAGGCGGCGCGCTTCAACCGCAGTGGGGGACAGGAGTTGGTCGTCCGGCCTCGTGATGATCTTGATGAAGGGGCCGTGTTCACCACCGTTGTCCGTTACTCCGGTTCGCCCGAGACGATCACCGATCCGGACGGTTCGGAGGAGGGCTGGCTGCGGACGGAGGACGGGGCCCTCGGGCTGGGGGAGCCGACCGGGTCCATGGCCTGGTTCCCCGGCAACCATCATCCGAGCGACAAGGCCACGTACGACATCACGGTCACCGTGCCCGAGGGGCTGAAAGCCGTGTCGAACGGGGAGTTGCGGAGTGAGGTGACCAGGCGGGGGCGGACCTCGTTCGTCTGGCACGTGGGGGAGCCGATGGCCTCGTACGTGGCGACGGTTGCCGTGGGGGAGTACGAGGTGCGGCGGTCGAAGGGGCCGCACGGGCTGCCGGTGTACGTGGCCGTGGATCCCGGTCAGGCGAAGGAGAGCCGTGAGGTGCTCGGTCGTATTCCTGAGGTCATGGAGTGGGCCGAGCTGAATTTCGGGCCGTATCCGTTCTCGTCCGTGGGGGCGATCGTCGAGCGGGAGGACGACGCCGGGTATGCGCTGGAGACGCAGAACCGGCCCGTGTTTCCCGGTGCCCCGAGCGTCGAGCTGCTCGTCCATGAGCTGGCCCACCAGTGGTACGGGAACTCCGTCACCCCGAAGACCTGGCGGGACATGTGGCTGAACGAGGGCTTCGCCACGTATGCCGAGTGGCTGTGGGCGGAGGACCACGGGGGTGACTCGGCCCAGGACGTCTTCGATGCCCTGTACGAGGGCGACTACTTCGACAGCAAGGAAGACAACGACGCCGTCTGGGCCTTCCCGCCCGCGAAGCCGCCGAGTGCGGCTCGTATCTCCGACAGTCCCGTGTACGAGCGGGGCGGGATGGTGCTCCACAAGATCCGCCAGGCCGTTGGCGACGACACCTTCTACGACATCGTCCAGGGCTGGGCCGCCGCCCGTCGGCATGGCAACGCGGACACCGACGACTTCACGGCGTACGTGGAGAAGAAGGCGCCGGGCAAGGATTTCTCCCGGATCTGGGCTGACTGGCTCTACGGGGAAGGCAAGCCGGACCGGCCCTGAGGGGCGAGCTCGGTCAGCCCCTCGCGCTGCTCGTCCGTGTCGCCTGGAACAGGCCGAAGAGTGTCTGGACCCCGCCGATGACCATCATGACCACCCCGGCCTTGGGGAGGGAGACGAACGAGATCTCCACTCCGTCGGCGAACAGTTTCAGCGCCAGGCCGGCGAGAAGGGTCGCGGAACCTTCGGCCAGGTTCTTGGCGGCAGGACTCACTGGTGGACTCGCTTCCCCGAGACGCTCCGATGCGCCGGTTGCCTGCACGCAGGCCCGGACTGGATGCGTCTCATCGTAGGAATCACCAGGTCAGCGGGGCGTCGGCCGTGTGGACGAGTTGCGGCTACATCGTTCGAGGGAGTCGAGGGAGTCGGAGGGCGGGGGAGTCTGCGGCTCTCTAGCGGAGGATCTTGCGCAGTACCGCGCAGGGGCGGCCCCGTTGGCGGTCCTTGCGGTGGCCGATGGTCTCGTAGCCGATGGTCGTCCAGAAGGCGAGGGCCTCGGGGTTGTTGTCGAGGGCGGCCAGGCGTACGGCGTCCCGGCCCGCCTCGCGGAAGCGGTCCTCGATGTGGGTCGCCAGTTGTCTGCCGTATCCCCTGCCCTGTTCTTCCGCCGCCACCAGCAGCAGGCCGATCCAGGGATCCGGGTCGGCCGGATCCGGGTGGCGGGCGAGGGTGATCGCTACGGCGACGAGCTGTCCGGCGCTGCGGGCCAGTAAGACGTCCACGTCCGGGTTCGCCAGTTCGTCGGCCAGCGCCGCCGCCACCTGCTCCGGGCGGATGTCGTGCGGGTCCGGGAAGTCGCCGCTCAGGGCGTAGAACTCGTGGTTCGACGCGTAGAGCGCGGTGAGTTCGGTGAGGAGGGGGCCCGGGAGGTCGTGGTCCGGCGTGAGGGCCAGGGGTTCGATGATCACCCGCGGCAGGTTAGCCGGGCGAGGGTGGGTGAGTGGGGGTGCGGACGCGGAGGAGCCCCCGGTCCGGCGTACCGGATCGGGGGCTCCTCCGCTGTGTTGCTCAGGCGGGTTCGGCTGTCAGACGTTGACGCCGAAGTCCTGGGCGATGCCCGTCAGGCCGGACGCGTAGCCCTGGCCCACCGCGCGGAACTTCCACTCCGCGCCGTTGCGGTACAGCTCGCCGAAGACCATGGCCGTCTCCGTGGCCGCGTCCTCCGAGAGGTCGTAGCGGGCGATCTCGGTGCCGCCGGCCTGGTTGACGATGCGGATGTACGCGTTGCGGACCTGGCCGAAGTTCTGCGAGCGGGTCTCCGCGTCGTAGATGGAGACCGGGAAGACGATCTTGTCGACGTCGGCCGGGAGGCCGGCCAGGTTGACGTTGATCGCCTCGTCGTCGCCCTCGCCTTCGCCCGAGCGGTTGTCGCCGGTGTGGACGATGGTCTGGTCCGGGGTCTGCTTGTTGTTGAAGAAGACGAAGTGTCCGTCCGAGTAGACCTTCCCCTGGGGGTTGACCGCGATGGCCGAGGCATCCAGGTCGAAGTCGGTTCCCGTGGTGGTGCGGACGTCCCAGCCGAGGCCCACGGTGACGGCGGTCAGGCCCGGAGCCTCCTTGGTGAGCGAGACGTTGCCACCCTTGGACAGGCTTACAGCCATTGTTGGGAGTCCTTCCCTCGTTTGACGTACGTACGGGTCGTGCGGTCCTGCGATTGTGCTGTCCTGCGGTCCTGCGCGTCGGGCTTCGTACGGGACGAAGCTACCGGCACCCCTATGAACGCCGAAGGGGGTCCCCAGGGTTCCGCACCTCTTTACTTTCTTTACCTAGTCTCGCGGAGGGGTGTGGCGGCGCGCCGAAAAACGGGTGACGTGGACCGGACAGACAAGGGACCATGGGGGCATGTCCGGTCCCTACGTCATCCGTGGCTCCGTCTCGCTGCCCGAGGCCGAGCTCATGTGGCGTTTCTCGCGGTCCTCCGGGCCGGGCGGGCAGCACGTCAACACCTCCGACTCCCAGGTCGAACTGCGCTTCGACCTGGCGAAGACGGAGGCGCTGCCGCCGGTGTGGAAGGAGCGTGCCCTCGCCAAGCTGGCCGGGCGGCTCGTCGACGGCGTCGTCAGCGTGCGTTCCTCCGAGCACCGCTCCCAGTGGCGCAACCGCGAGACCGCGGCCGTCCGGCTCGCCTCCCTGCTCGCCGAGGCGACCGCCCCGCCGCCGAGGGCCCGCCGCGCCACCCGGATCCCCCGCGGGATCAACGAGCGCCGGCTGCGTGAGAAGAAGCAGCGCGGCGACATGAAGCGGGGACGCTCCGGGCGCGACTGGACCTGAGAGTCCGAGTTCTCTGTCACATCCGCGTTCTCTGTCACATCCGCCTTCCGCCGTCCGTCTACTCCTCGACGGGCCGCGCAAGCGCGCGGAACAGCAGTGGCGGAGGAGATGCGGCGCATGAGCGGGGACGAATTCCTGACGCCGGAAGAAAAGGCTGAAGGAAAGTCAGAAGTCGGGCCGCAAGGCAAATGGAACGGCTCGGGGAGCGGCGGCGGTACCGAAATTCTCGCCCTGCGGTTCGAAACGCACCGGGCCCGTCTGCGGGCCGTCGCCCATCGCATGCTCGGTTCGTTCGACGAGGCCGACGACGCCGTTCAGGAGGCCTGGCTCCGGCTCAGCCGGTCGGACGCCGGGGCGGTCGAGAACCTGGGCGGCCGGCTGACGACCGCAGTCGGCCGCATCTGTCTCGACATGCTGCGCTCCCGCCGGACGCGCCGCGAGGAGCCGCTGGACGAGCAGCCGGGCGTACGGATGCCGGAGCCCGTCCTCGCGCCCGTCGGCGGGGCCGACCCCGAGCAGGAGGCGCTGCTCGCCGACTCGGTGGGCCTCGCCCTGCTCGTCGTACTGGAGACGCTGAGCCCGGCCGAGCGGCTCGCCTTCGTGCTGCACGACCTGTTCGCCGTGCCCTTCGACGAGGTCGCGACCGTGGTGGGGTGCTCGCCGGCCGCGACCCGTCAGCTCGCCGGCCGGGCGCGGCGCCGGGTCCAGGGTGGCGCGCCCGCGTCCGAGGGCGATCGCGACCGGCGGCGGGAGGTCGTGGACGCGTTCCTGGCCGCCGCGCGCGACGGTGACTTCGACGGTCTCGTCGCGGTGCTCGACCCGGATGTGGTGGCACGGTCCGGGGCCGGGGTGACGACCGGCGCGGCGGCCGTGGCATCCGGCGCGATCGCGTTCGGGCGGCTCGCCGCGGTCGGGCGGCCCGCCCTCGTCAACGGGGCCGTCGGCGTCGTGGGCCTCGTGGACGGGCGCCTGGTCAGCGTGCTGTCGTTCACAGTCGTACACGGCCGGATCGCGGTGATCGACATCGTCCGGGAGCCGGAGCGGCTGGCCGGGCTCGACGTCACCTTCCTGGAAGGGTGAGGCGGACCGCCGACACCTTTGCCACGGACACCTCTGTCGCCGCCACCCCGACCGCGGTCACCCCCACCCCGACCACCGCTATCCCAACTGCCCGTACCGGCCCCGGAAGTACGTCAGCGGTCCGCTCTCCGTGTTCGGTGCCGAGGACGTCAGGACCCGGCCGATGACCAGGGTGTGGTCCCCGGCCGTCACCCGCTGTTCGGTCCGGCACTCCAGGGTCGCCAGGGCGCCGCCGATCAGCGGGGCCCCGGACACCTCACCGCGTACCCACAGGAGGTCCTCGAAGAGGAGACGGTCGGAGATACGGCCCTTCATGGCGAAGCGGCCCGCGATCTGGCGCTGGTTCTCGGCGAGGACGGAGACGGCCCACATGGGCTGTTCGTCGAGCAGGTCGTCCATGCGGGAGCCCTCGCGCAGGCCGACCATGACGAGGGGCGGGTCCAGGGACACGGACATGAAGGAGGTCGCCGTCATGCCGACGTCCTCGCCGCTCGGGCCGTCCGGGTCCGGCTGCGGCTCGTGCGCGGTCACCAGGACCACACCCGCGGCCAGCCGGGACATGGCGGCGCGGAACTCGTCGTTGCTCACCCCCTCAGCATGCACGGGCGGGGCGGAAGGGGCGGCAGAGGGAGTGTTCAGCACAAGAAGACGCTATTCTCCGGCCTCCGAACGACACATCGGGCCATGGGCCGAACCGGGTCCTAGGACCGAGGAAGGAGTGTGACTTGTGCCTCCTATCAGGCGCGCGCACATCTCCCACCAATTTGCGTTCAGTAAACGCACCGCGAAAACACAGAAACTCTACTCAATTGTTCATCTTCACCTGTGACTTGAGTCACAGGTGCCATATTTTGTTGACCCTGTGTACCGAGTGGGCAGCGCGCTGTGATTCAGTGGCGGGGACGCTGCGAGCAGTAGGCGATCAGTGGGACCGGCCGGTGAGCGGCCGGAGAGTGACCAGTGGGCGACCGGTAGTCGACCAGTGGTCGATCAGTAGGCGATGAGTACCGACGAGAAGCCTGGATAACTCTGGAGTTGCTGTCGAGCGTCTCGGGGAGAGCGAGCATGGAGACCGAGTCGGAGCCGTACGTCCGTCTTGCGACCCTGCGGCAGCTGCATCAGGTCATGGCGGACATGAACACGGCCCGCAGCCTGGCCGACACACTGCAGACCGTCGCCGACGGTGTCGTGACCGGCCTCGGCTACGAACTCGCCTGCGTCAACCTCGTACAGCCCGACGGTGACCTCGTGGTCGCCGCCCTCGCCGGGAACTCCGCGGCCGAGGCGCTCATCACCGGACGTGTCGGCTCCCGCACCTCCTGGGAGCGCCGGCTCACCATGGGCGAGGCGTGGGGCGATCTGCGCTTCATACCGCACACGGAGGGCTGGGTCCTCGACGAGGACGACGTCCCGCAGTGGTACACCGACGGGCCCGCGCCGCGCTTCGAGGACGAGTGGCACCCCGCCGACCGTCTCTTCGCGCCCATGTACACCCCGGGAGTCCCCGGCGGCTCCTGCGGCGAGCTGATCGGCGTCCTGTCCGTGGACCGGCCGCGCAACGGCAGGCACCCCGGCGCCTGGGGCCGCGAGGCCCTGCAGATGTACGCGTTCCAGGCCGCCATCGCCATCAGCAACGCGCGTCTACGAGCCAACATGCAGCGCGCGCTCGTCCGCCTGGAGCGGGAGCAACAGGCGCTGCGCGCCAGCGAGGAGAGCTTCCGGCAGGCCTTCGAGTACGCCCCGTCCGGCATGGCCATCGCCGAGATGGGCGGCGACCAGCACGGCCGGATCCTGCGCACGAACGACGCCCTGTGCCGCCTCCTGGGCCGGCCCGCCTCCTCGATGCGCCGCTACTCCTTCTCCGACCTCGTCCACCCCGAGGACATCGGCACCCTGCTGCGGACCTCCGCCGAGGGCGGGCGCGCCGAACTGAGACTCTGTCGCCGCGACGGTACGTACCTCTGGGTGTCGCTGCGCAACAGCGTGGTCGCGGACGCCGCCGACGGGCCGCGGTTCCTGCTCACCCACGTCGAGGACATCGAGGACCGCAAGCGCCGCGAGCTGCAACTCGCCCACCGGGCCTCGCACGACTCGCTCACCGGCCTGCCCAACTCCGCCGAACTGCGCTCCCGGCTCGGCGCCCGGCTGTGCGCCCGGCCCGCGGCGATCGAGCCCGGCGATGTCGACACCATCGACGCCGCGTACGGGTACGGGCCGGCCGAGCACACCGCGGTCGGCGTGTACGACGCGAACGGACACGGCTTCGACTACCGGTCGGGCTCCGAGGCGTTCGACGCCTACGACCACCATGTGCACACCGTCGCCCCGGAGGGCGAGCGGGACGACGGGACGAAGGGCCTCGCGGTCCTCTTCTGCGACCTGGACGGCTTCAAGTCGATCAACGACCGCTTCGGGCACAACGCCGGCGACGCGGTGCTGATCGAGGTGGCCCGGCGGCTCGGCGGCGCGGTGCGCGACGGGGACACGGTCGCGCGGCTCGGCGGAGACGAGTTCGTGGTGCTCGCCGACGGCCTCGGCCGCGCCGACGCGCAGGACCTCGCGGTACGCCTGCGCAACGAGATCATCCAGCCCATCAGGGTCGACGGCCGGGCCATGCGGGTCGGCGCCAGCTTCGGTATCGGGTGGGCACACTGCGGCATGACGGCGGACGAAGTCTTGCAGTCCGCCGACGAGCGGATGTACATAGAGAAACGGTCTCGTCCCAAAGCGCACAGGCGTGCGGGCTGATCCCCAGGTCAGCGATGCGATGCGAGCTGAGTCACCCGTTTGGGGCAGCGGGAGCGGGTAGGCTCGCCTTTCGATCCCCCGTACCGCATCTGAACCGCACCCGCTAGGAGACCTAGGGATGACGCCCGGCAACAACGGCGCGAGCACGCCCGAGGACGACGACCCGTTCGGCTATCTGTACGCCGACGGGCAGGCCGCCGGAGCCCAGCCGCCGAGCGGCGGAGGTGGCTACGGCTACCCCGGCTCGGTCAACAGGGTCCGGCCGGTGGGCGAGCGCCAGTACGGCCAGTCCGCCGCGCCGACCGCCCCCACCGCGCAGTACGGGCAGGTGCCCCAGCAGCAGGGGACGTACGGCCAGCCGAACGGGAACCACTCGGGGCCCGAGGCCTTCACCGGCGGCGAGCCCACCACGTACCAGCCGATGCCCGACCACGGCCGCGGTGGCGGTGGCGGCGGTCGGGGCCGCGGTCCCAACACCAAGGGTCTGCTGATCGGTGCCGTCGCCGTCGTGGCGGCCGTCGTGATCGGCATCGGCATCGCGATGCTCGGCGGCGACGGCTCGGACGACGACAAGGGCGGCGACGCGGCGGGCTCGACCCCGTCGGCCGCCGACAGCGCCGAGCCGAGCAAGGAGGCGTCGAAGCCGGCCGCGGACCCGGCGGACCTGCCGGAGATCGACGCGAAGGCCCTGAAGCTGGAGGGCGGCACGACCACGGCGTCCGACATCGCGGGCGCGAAGTCTGCCGGGGGTGTCTATGTGGCGGGCTTCAACCAGGTCGGCGCGTCGGTCGCCTGGAGCATGAACGAGATTCCCAAGAGCGGCAAGTACACGCTGTACGTCAACTACGGCGTGCCGGGCAAGGACGCCGACGCCACGCTCACGATCAACGGCAAGGCGCAGGGCCGCCCGCTCAACCTGGCGAACTTCGCCAAGGCCGCCGAGGGCGACTACGAGAAGGGCTGGACGCAGACGTGGGCCAATGTCCAGCTGAACAAGGGCACCAACGTCGTCAAGCTTTCCTGCGAGACGGGCAACCAGTGTGACGTCAACGTCGATCAGCTGTGGCTCGAAAGCGGCTGGAAGTAGCAGAGGACGAAAGACGGAGAGGCTCGACCTCGCCCTTTCGTGAAGCGCGGTGCTTCGCCTGTCACGGGCGAAGCACCGTCGACGTACCTCGGGGATGTACCTCAGGGAGGTACATCGGGATCGGCCCTCGATGTGAAGGCCGCGGCACTAGATCTTGTAGACCGCGATCCCGGTGACGGCGCCGGGGTTGTCCGCGTAGGTGCCCGGCTTCAGAGTGGCCAGCTTGGTGCCGCTGCCGCAGCCGCCGGAGACGTGCCAGAGCTCCACGCGATAGGACGTCTGGTTCGAGACGGACCGGTTGACCCTTTCGAGGGGGTAGCAGCCGGGTGTCAGGGAGTTGACGTGCCTCTCACCGGTCCTGTTCGCTCCCGTCCAGCCACACGCGTATCCCTTCGGACAGGTGTTGGGATCAGCAGCCGCGGCCGGTGTGACGAATGTGCCGCCCAGCAGCGCACCGGCCACGGCCGTCAGCGTCAGACTCTTCCTGAGCACGCTCATACAAAGCTCCTCTTTCCTTGATCAACTCGCTTTGCGATGCTAACTCAGGGGCGCACAGTTGTACGAGTTCATGACGTGACGCGTGATGCCAAATGTGCGTCAAATGTGCGGCGTGGCCGGGCACTTGGCGGTCACCGCGTCTCGACCTGACGTTGGAAAAGGTCCACGGTCACGTGGTTCACCAGTTCCTCGTACGCCGACCGGTCGAACTCCCCCGCCACCGGCGCCAGTACGGTCGCCGCGGACAAGGCGACCGCCCGGGAGAGCCGCTCCGGCCAGGGCAACCGCTCCACCAGCCCCGACAGCAGCCCCGCCACCACGGAGTCACCCGCACCCGTGGGATTGCCGCGTACGGCCCGCGGCGGAGCGGCACGCCAGTCCCCGTCCGGCGTACGGGCCAGCAGCCCCTCCGCCCCCAGCGACGCCACGACCGAGTGCGCCCCGCGCCGGCGGGCGTCCCGGGTGGCCTGCGAAGGGTCGTGCGAGCCGGTCAGCTCGGCCAGTTCGTCCGCGTTCGGCTTCAGGATGTCGGGCCGTGCGGCGAGCCCCCGCCGCAACGGCTCTCCGCTCGTGTCGAGCAGCACCGGAACCGCCAACGCCCGGGCGGTGCGCACGAGTTGGGCATACGCCCCGACCGGCACCCCGGGCGGCAGACTGCCGCACAGGGCCACCGCCGAAGCGGAGCGCAGCAGAACCTCGTACGCCTCCTGGAAGGCGGACCACTCGGCGGGGGTGACCGAGGGGCCCGGCTCGTTGAGTTGAGTCGTGTCACCGGTCGCCGTGTCGGCCACCGCGATCGTGCGACGGGTCGGGCCGGCCACCGGGACCAGCGCGTCCACGACACCCGCTGTGTGCGTGAGCTGCTCCTGGACCGCCCGCCCGGTCGCACCGCCCACGAAGCCCGTCACGGTGACCTCGTGGCCGAGGGCGGCGAGCACCCGGGCCACGTTCAGGCCCTTTCCGCCCGGCCGTTCGATCACCTCGGTGACGCGGTGCGAGGTGTGCGGTCGCAGACCCCGTACGCGATAGGTGATGTCGAGAGCGGTGTTCAGCGTGACCGTGAGGATCACCTGGTCCGGCCTCCCTCGAAGAGATTCGTCAAGTGGACGCGTGGAACGCGCTTGCCGGTTGTTCCGGAGGCCCGATCATGCCAAAGGGAACGGCGGTCGGCCCAGTCCTGAGGGCCAACCGCCGTACGGCAACACGGGTGTGAATCACCCCAGTTGGGGATCGACCACCCATTCGCCCCGGCGCATCACGCCCTTGAGCTCGAAGTCGGCGTCCAGCACCACCAGGTCCGCGTCCTTGCCCGGCTCCAGCGAGCCCACCCGGTCGTACAGGCCCAGTGACCTGGCCGGATTGCCCGCGATGGCCGAGACGACGTCCTCGATCGGCAGCCGGTCCACGGTCACCGCCCGCTTGAAGGCCCGGTCCAGCGTGAGCGTGGAGCCCGCGATCGAACCGCCCTCCACGAGCCGCGCCACACCCTCGCTGACCTCGACCTCCAGCGGGCCGAGCATGTACCGCCCGTCGCCGAAGCCCGCCGCGTCCATCGCGTCCGTGATGAACGCCACTCGGTCGCCGCCCGCGTGATGGAACGCCAGCTGCAGGGAGGCCGGGTGGAGATGGACACCGTCGTTGATCAGCTCGACCGTGATCCGCTCGTCCTCGAGGAGGGCGGCGATCGGGCCGGGGGAGCGGTGCCCGAGCGTGGGCATCGCGTTGAAGAGGTGCGTCGCCACGGTCGCTCCCGCGTCGATGGCCTCCACCGTCTGCTCGTACGTGGCGTCCGTGTGGCCGATCGCCGCGATGACGCCGTGCTCGGCGAGGAGGCGTACGGAGTCGATGCCGCCCGGCAGTTCGGTGGCGAGCGTGACCATGCTGGCCCGGCCGCGGGCCGCGTCGATCAGCTTGCGGACCTCCGCCGGGTCCGGGTCGCGCAGCAGCTCCTCGGAGTGGGCGCCCTTGCGGCACGGGGAGATGAACGGGCCCTCGAAGTGGATGCCCGCGAGGTCTCCCTGCTCGGCCAGCTCGGAGAGGAGTCCGGCGCGGTGGGCCAGGCCGTCCATGTCGCCGGTGACGGTGGAGGCGACGAGGGTCGTCGTGCCGTGCAGGCGGTGGGTGTGGATGCCCTTGAGGATCTCCTCGACCGTGCCCGAGGTGAAGGAGGCTCCGCCGCCGCCGTGGTTGTGCATGTCGACGAAGCCCGGCACCACCCAGTGGTTTCGCAGGTCCACCATGGGGGCGCCCACGGGAGCGCTCCCGGCGATCCGTGTGCCCTCGACGATGACGCGGCCGCCGGGCACCGTCCCGGTGGGGAGTACGACGTTGGCGCCCGAGAGGACCACTACGTGCGGGTCGGTCGGGGTTGGTCGCGCCCGCGCGGCGGAGCCGCATGATGTCTCGCCCCGCGCCCCTGAAGGGGCGCTGTCGTGCACCCCGGCCAGAGAAGTGCGCTCAGTGGTCATCAGGGGGTTACCTCCGAAGCGGGGTTGGAAGGGGAAGTGGTGCTCAGCAGGTCCCAGGCCAGGAGGCCCGCGCCCAGGCAGCCGGCCGTGTCGCCCAGTGCGGCGGGGACGATGGTCGGGAGTTTCTGGAAGGTGACGCGTCGCTCGACCGCGGCTCGTAGCGGTGTGAACAAGGTTTCCCCGGCTTCGGCGAGACCGCCACCGATGATCAGGGTGCGCGGGTCCAGCAGGGTGAGCGCGGTGACGAGCCCGTCGGCCAGCGCGTCCACCGCTTCCTGCCAGACCGCCAGGGCCCGCGGGTCCCCGGCCTCGACGGCCTTCGCGCAGTCCGCCGCGTCCGCGTCCGGGTCGCCGGACGCCTCGGCCCAGGCCTCGCTGACCGCCGCGGCGGACGCGAACCGCTCCAGACAGCCGCGCTGGCCGCACGGGCAGGGGGTGCCGCCGGGGCGTACGACGATGTGGCCGATCTCGCCGGCGAAGCCGTGCGCGCCCGCCTCCACGCGGCCGTCGATGCCGATCGCGCCCGCGATGCCGGTGCCGAGCGGCACGAACAGGAAGCGGTCGGCGCCCTGGCCCGCGCCGATCCGGCCCTCCGCGAGCCCGCCGGTGCGCACGTCGTGGCCGAGGGTGACCGGGATTCCGTCCAGCCGCTCGCTGAGCAGGTCCCGCAGGGGTACGTCACGCCAGCCGAGGTTGGCCGAGTACGCGGCGATGCCGCGGTCGGCGTCCACGATGCCGGGCACGGCGACGCCGACGGCCGCCGCGGGCTCGCCGAAGTGGCGCTCGCCGTGCGCGCGCAGATCGGCGGCGAAGGCGAGGATCGACTCGACGACCGAGTCCGGACCGTGCTCCCGGCCCGTGGCGCGACGGGCCCGGTGCAGCACGGGGGGAGTCCCCCCGGAGGGCGCGGCGTCGACCGCCCCCACGAGGGCGGCCTTCATTCCGGTGCCGCCCACGTCTAGGGCGATGACATGTCTCACGCGTACAGTGTCGCCCCTTACCCCGTGAGAGGTCTAGTCCACTCACGTGGTGTAGACCTTAGAGCGAAATTGCGAATCGAAAGCATGAGATCGCACGTGTGAACGAGCCGTGCGGGACGACAAGGTGGGGCGGCAGCGGTGCAGCGGCGAGTGACAGGTCTGATCGCGGTGGTGTCCGCGCTGGGCATGACGGCGGCCCTCGGCGGCTGTGGCGGTTCCTCCGGATCCGGGGACGTCACGCTGCGACTGGTCGCGGCCGACTACGGCGACTCCAAGGCGAACAGCTCCCAGCAGTACTGGGACGAGCTGGCCAAGGCGTACGAGGCGAAGAACCCCGGGACCAAGGTCGAGGTGAGCGTCTACTCCTGGAACGAGGTGGACGCCAAGGTCAAGAAGATGGTCGCCGACGGTGACGCACCCGACATGGCGCAGATCGGCGCGTACGCCGACTACGCCGCCAAGGGGCAGCTCTACAAGGCCGATGACCTGCTCTCCATCAACACCCAGGCCGACTTCGTGACCCGGTTCACCGAGGCGGGAGAGATAGACCGGACGCAGTACGGCATGCCGTTCGCCTCCTCGACGCGGCTGCTCTTCTACAACAAGGAGCTCTTCAGCGACGCGGGCCTCACCCCGCCGCAGACCTGGAGCCAGCTCGCGTCCGACGCCGCGGTCCTCAAGTCGCGTGGCGTGAAGTACCCGTACGCGCTGCCGCTGGGCCCTGAGGAGGCGCAGGCCGAGACGATGATGTGGCTGCTGAGCGGCGGCGACGGCTACACCGACACGGTCGGGTCGTACGGCATCGACTCCGAGCAGAACGTCCAGACCTTCACCTGGCTCAAGGAGAAACTGGTCGAGAAGGGGCTCACCGGACCCGTCGCGCCCGCGAATCTCAACCGTGCGGAGGCGTTTGCTGCGTTCACTCGGGGCGAGGTCGGGATGCTGAACGGCCATCCCACGCTGATGCAGATGGCCGCCGCGAAGGGCGTGAAGTTCGGCATGGTGCCGATGCCGGGGATCAACGGGCGGTCCAAGTCCACGATGGGCGTCGCCGACTGGATGATGGCGTTCAGGCAGCCCGGGCATGCCGAGCAGGTCGGGGACTTCCTCGACTACGTCTACAGCGAGAAGAACGTGCTCAAGTTCTCGCACGAGTACGACCTGCTGCCGGTGACCACGTCGGCGTCCGAGGCGATGTCCGCGGACAAGTCCGACGCGGATCTTGCCGGTTTCCTCGACGAGTTGCCCAATGCCGAGTTGTATCCCGTGGCCAAGACGTCCTGGGCGTCCGTCAGCGCGGACATCAAGCAGCAGATAGGCAAGGCGGTCAGCCCGAAGGGCAGCCCGGCGGCGATCCTGGGGCAGCTGCAGAGGGCGGCTGCGGCGGAGGAGAACGCGTCTTAGCTCCGCTGGTCGGTTTGGTGGGTGCGGGTCGGTGTGCTGGTCGCGCAGTTCCCCGCGCCCCTAAAGGACTGCGCAGTTCCCCGCGCCCCTATCGGGGCGCCTTTGCCGGGCTCCGCTAGCGTGCTGGGCATGGAAGACGCGGAGCTGACACCCCAGGAGCTTGCCGTTCTCGCGTTGGAGCGGCGGGGGTGGGGGTCGCCGGGGGCCAAGGAGCGGGCGATACGGGAAGAGCTGGGGCTGGCGCCGGTCCGCTACTACCAGCTCCTGAACGCCCTCCTGGACGCGCCGCGGGCCTTGGCTCATGACCCGGTCACGATCAACCGCCTGCGCCGGGTGAGGGATGTGCGGCGGGACGAGAGGGAGGGCTGAGGGCTTTTCCTCGCCCCCGC
>NZ_LIQZ01000401.1 GCF_001418655.1 Streptomyces phaeochromogenes
GTGCTGGGGGAGCGTGCGGGGTCAGCCCTTGACCGCGCCGGCGGCGAAGCCCGAGGTGACATGGCGCTGGAGCACCAGGAACACCACGAGTGCCGGGGCGGCGAAGAGGGTCGAGGCGGCCATGGTGGCGCCCCAGTCGGTGCCGAACACGTTCTGGAACGAGGACAGCCACACGGGCAGAGTGCGGTTGTCCTGCTGCTTGATGATCAGGAAGTTGGCGTACGTGAACTCGTTCCAGGCGGTGATGTAGCCGAACAGCGAGGTGGCCATCAGGCCCGGGGCGAGGAGCGGGAACGCGATGTGCCGGAAGGCGCCGAGCCGGGTGCAGCCGTCGACCTGGGCCGACTCCTCCAGCTCCGGGGGGATCGTGTCGATGAAGCCGCGCAGGACGATCAGGGTGAAGGGCAGCGTCATCATGAAGTAGACCAGGGTCAGGGTCGGCAGCCGGTCGAGCATGTCGGTGTCCCGGGAGATGATGTAGACCGGGATGATCAGCGACTCCCAGGGCGCCATCTGGGCGATGAAGACCATGAGCACGAACTGCCGGCGCCCTCTCCACCTCATCCGGGCGACCGCGTAGGCGGCCCCGAGCGCGATGACCAGGGCGAGCAGGACCGCACTCAGTGTGACGAGGATGCTGTTGCGCCAGAAGAGGCCGAAGCCGTCGGCGCCGACGGCCGTGCGGAAGTGGTCGAGTGTCCAACTCTCCGGCAGGATCCGGGGGTTGTCGGACTGGATGTCGCGGGTCGGGGTGAACGCGGTGGCGACCATCCAGTAGACCGGGAACAGGCACACTACGACCGTGACCACGGCGGCGGCGTTCAGGGGCAGTCGGCGGACGCGGAGCCGGGTGGTGGTGCTCATGAGAGCTCGTCCTCCTGGCGGAACATCTGGCGGAAGTAGAGGACGAGGACGCCCGACATCAGCACGACGGTGACCATGGAGGCCGCCGAGCCGAGGTCGTAGCGCTGGCTCGACAGGGCGGTCTGCACCGCGTACACGGGCAGGATCGTGGTCGCGTCGCCCGGTCCGCCGTTGGTCATCACCCAGATCTGGACGAACGCCTTGAAGGTCCAGATCACTTCGAGTGAGAGCACGAGCATGAAGATCGGCCGGACGATCGGGAAGGTGATGGAGCGGAAGATCCGCGGCCCCGACGCCCCGTCGAGCCGCGCCGACTCGTACAGCTCGGTGGGGACGGTGGTGAGGGCCGAGTAGAGGGTGATCGCCGCGAACGGCACGGACTGCCACACGATGAGGGCGACCAGGATGGCGAACGCGGCCGGTCCGTGCGCGAACCAGGGATAGCGGTCGAAGGACTCGAACCCCAGGTCCGTCAGGACCGCGTTGACGATGCCGAACTCCGAGTGGAACAGCCACTGGAAGACGGTGGTCGCCGCGATGACGGGCATCGCCCAGGTCAGCACCAGCGCGCTGAGGACCGCGATCCGGCCGAACCGGCCCAGCCGCTCGATCATCAGCGCCACCAGCGTGGAGAGCACCATGATCAGTACGACGTTGACCGCCATGAAGAGGAACGTGCGGCGCACGACCTCCCAGAAGCGGCTGTCCCCGAGGAGCGTCTCGTAGTTCTTGAGTCCGACGAAACGCGCGTCGCCCAGGATGAGTTGGCGCAGTCCGAAGTCCTGCAGCGAGATCACGACAGCACGGATCAGGGGATAGACGAGCAGGTAGAGCGTGCCGAGTACGGCGGGGGCGATCAGGACGTACGGCCAGATCCCGCGGCCTCCGTCCTTCGACGGGCCGCGCCCTCCTGGGCCGGTGGTGCGCCGGGGTCGGTGGGTGCTCGGTGGGGGGTGGGGCGCGGTCTGCTCTCGGACGGCCGACACGGCACTCCTCCTCCGGTGCGTTGGCGGTTCCGGTGCGTGGGCGGTTGCGGTGTTCGGGCGGTTCCGGCGTTCGGCGGTCAGGAGCCGGAGTTCATCGCCGTGGTGATGGCCTCGGACGCGGTGGGGGCTTCCTGCTCGGGGTCGCCTCCGGTGAGAACGGCCGTCATGTAGTCCTTGATCGGGTTCTTGGCCTCGACGGCGGCCCAGCCCGGTGTGTTGGGTGTGGCATGGCCTTCGGCGGCGCCGACCGCCATGGCCGAGGCGCCCGGGTCGGACGCGACCGCGTCGGCCAGGGTGGTCTTGTTCGGGACGTAGCTCATGGCGACGGCGAGCTTCTTCTGCCAGGCGTCGCCGGTGAGTTCCTTGATGAACGTGTACGCCGCGTCCTGCTTGGCGGAGGCCGTCGGGATGACGAGATCGGAGCCACCGGTGAAGACGGCACCCGGTGTCCCGGCGGTCTTCCCCGGGATCGGGAAGAAGCCGAGCTTGCCCTTCAGTTCGGGGTTGTTCTCGACGATGACGTTGGCGCCGCCGGGAGTCGAGATGACCTGGGCGACCTTCCCTTTGGCCATGACGTCCGCCTGCGGAGGGCTGTCCTCGTCGGAGTCCTTGGGGCCCTTGCCGAGTGCCTGGAGCTTCTCGTAGAACTCCATGCCGCGGATCGCCTCGGGGGTGTCGAGGCCGCCCTGCCACTTGCCGCCCGACTCGGTGGCGAGGTCGCCGCCCTCGTCCCAGACGAAGCCCGCGAGGGCGTACCACATCTGACCGGGCAGATAGATGCCCTGCGTGTCACCGGAGTTGAGCTTCTTGGTGGCGGCGATCCACTGGTCGCGCGTCTTGATCGCGGCCGGTTCGACACCCGCCTCCTTGAAGAGGTCGGTGCGGTAGATGACGACGCGGTTGGCGGCGTAGTACGGGATGCCGTACTGCTTGCCCTCGAAGGCGCCCGGCTCGGCGAGGCCCTTGAGCCAGTCCTTGCCGCCGAGTTCGTCGACCTTGTCGCTGAGGTCGAGCAGGCCACCGCTCTGCGCGAACTGGGCGACCTGGGTGTTGCCGGTCTCGATCACGTCCGGAGCGTCACTGCTGGCGAGGGCCGCGGTGACCTTCTCACCGACCCCGTCCCACTCCTGGATCTGCACCTTGACCTTGATGTCCGGGTGAGCGGCCTCGAAGCCCTTGACGAAGTCCTTCTGGAACTCGGCCGAGACGCTGTCGCGCATCAGCCAGACGTCGATGGTGGTGCTCCCGCCGGAACTGCCGTCGGAGTCGTCGGAGGAACTGCTGCAGGCACTCAGCCCGGCGGTCATCACAAGCACGGACACACCGGCAAACAAGCGGAGCTTCACGGTTCACCTCTGGAGGACATGACCCAACCACCTGACCAGTGAAGCCCACTGGACAGCTCACCTCTTGATGCGGGGATGAAACTGGCATAGACCAATGAGTGGCGTCAACCCCCTGTGTCCACTGGGTTATTGACGACTTGGCCGGTCGGGAGCTGGGCGATCACCGTTCGGCAGCGGTTACACTTCGCCCCACCAGGAGGGCAGTTGCGCGCGACCACTGGTCAACTGGTAAAGCGGCTGGCGCGCATGAGGGGGCACGGCATGAAGGAAGACGCACCAGGCGCGGTGCTCAAGCGGGAGCGGGTCCGCGACTTCATCCTCGAACTCGTCGAGTCGCAGCGCCCGGGTGACGCGATCCCCTCCGAGCGAGCCCTCTGTGCCCAGCTGGGCGTGTCCCGCCCGACCCTGCGCGCGGCGGTCGACGAACTCGTCGCCGCGGGACTCCTGGTGCGGGAACACGGCCGCGGCATGTTCGTGGCGCCCGAGAAGATCACCCAGGAGCTCGTCTCCGGCCAGCAGACCATGACGGCGCCCCAGGCCTCCGGGGCCTGGTCGAGCCGCCTCCTGGAGTTCACCACCTTCGCGGCCGGCGCCCGCGTGGGCCGCAAACTGCGTATCTCACCGGCCGCCGAGATCGTGTACGTGGCACGGCTGCGCCTGGTCGACGGCGCCCCGATGGCCATCGAGCATCTGCACATCAGGGCCGATCTGGTCCCCACCCTCTCCGCCGAGGAACTGGAGACCGGCGACCTGTACGAGCACCTGCGCGAACAGCACGGCGTGTACGTCCAGGAGGCCGTGCAGGCGATCGAGCCGACCGTCGTCACCCGGGCCGAGGCCGAACTGCTCGACGTGCCCGAGCTGTCCCCGGCGCTCCTCTTCGAGCGGCTCACCTCGGACACCACGGGGCAGCCCGTCGAGTACGTCCACTCGATCTACCGCGGCGACCGCTACCGCATCGTCTCCCGGCTCACCCTCGACCCCTCCGCCACGACGCAGCCGGCCCGGCTCGGACACCACCCCGGCATCCCGCCGGGCGACTTCGCGCACCGCGACACCATCGCGTCCTCCACGCGGGGGGACATCCAGTCGGCACCGTGAGCGGGCTTCTCGTGGTGGTCGGGGGTTACGGAGCGATCGCGTCGACCGCCGGTTCCGGCCGGTTCGCCGGTGTGCCCGTGGGCTGCTGCGGACCTCGGACGAGGACGTAGACGAACAATGCGGCCATGACGGCGACCCCTGCCCACATGGCGTTCTGCCAGCCGTCGACGAACGACTCCCGGGCGGCACGGACCAGGTCCTGCGCCTGGGGGCCGGCCTGGTGCGCGGCGTCGAGGGCGTTGGCGACACCTTCGCGCGCGGTGTCGGCCGGGCCCTCGGGAACGCCGGCGAGCCGGGCGTCGATGGCGTTGCGGTACCCGGCCGACAGGAGCGCTCCGAGCAGGGCGACGCCGAGCGCGGTGCCGAACTCCCGGGTGACGTCGTTGAGCGCGGACGCGACGCCCTGGCGTTCCCGCGGGAGGGCGCTGGTGATGGCCTCGGTGGAGGGCGTCATCGACAGGCCCATGCCGATGCCCATGGCGAGCATCCCGGGAAGGACGGACAGATAGCCGCCGTCGACGGAGACGACGGCGGCCATGAGCGCCAGACCGGCACCGGCCAGGAGGATGCCGGTGGCCATCGTCGCTCGGGGACCGACACGAGCGGCCAGGTGCGGGGCGAGCCCGGAGGCCAGCATCATCATGACGGCCATGGGCATCAGCGCCAGGGTGGACAGCAGCCCCGACCAGCCGAGAACGGCCTGGAAGAACGGGAAGAGGACCACGAAGATGCCCGCCTGGACCCCGAAGACCACCAACAGCGTGATCGAGCCCCCGGCCAGACCGCGCTCACGGAACAGGCGCACGTCCAGAAGCGCTGCATCCCGACGGCGCAGTTCCCAGGTTACGAAGCCGATGGCGGCGATGACGCCGACGACCAGGCCGGCCAGGGTCGCGGGGGCGGTCCAGCCCCGCTCGGGGCCTTCCTGGAGGACGAAGATGAGCCCGACCACCGCGACGACGGACGTCAGCGCGCCGACGGTGTCGAAGGCGTGCCCGGACCTCTCGCGGGAGTTGGGGACGGACCGCAGCGTCATGGCGAGGGCGACCACGACGAGCGCGATGGGCAGGACGAACAGCCACCGCCAGCTCACCGCGTCGACCAGGGCGGCCGAGAGGAACATGCCCAGGACGCCACCACCGCCGGCCACACCGGTCCACACCCCGATCGCCCGTCCCCGCTCCTCCTTGGGGAAGGTCGACGTGATGACGGCGAGCGTGATCGGCATGATCATCGCCGCGCCCACTCCGCTCAGCAGCCGGGCGGCGAGCATGACCTCGGTCGACGGGGCCAGCCCCGCCACCGCACTGGCGACGCCGAACACGGTCAGACCGGTGAGCAGCATGGGCTTGCGGCCGAAGCGGTCGCCGATCGCGCCCAGCGGCAGCAGGAGTGCGGCCAGGCTCAGCGTGTAGACGTTGATGATCCACAGGACCGTGCTCTGCGAGGCGTCGAAGGCGACGGCGAGGTCGGGCTGGGCGACGTTGAGCCCGGACACCGAGGCGATGACGGCCATCAGCGCGACGCAGACGGCGATCAGGATCGTGCGGCGTTGACGTGCGTCGGGTGCGTCGGGTGTGTCCGGTGCGTTTGGCACGCTCTCGCCGGGGGCGTCGGCGCCGCTCGGGTCGGGGCTCGCTTCGGGAGCCTGGTTCGTACTCATGGATTCCTCGGGATTCCTCTCAGGAGGGCATGCGGACATCGGCGCCGGAGCGCCAAGGGTGATGGGTGACAGGGGTGGGCCCAGTCCTTGCGGACCGCGGGGCCGGACAAGAACGACGCTAAGCGCTTCTTGCTGCGCGGGCATACGATGTTGCCTATGACGCAAGACAATGGCGAGCTGGACAGCCTGGTACGCAAACGCATCCGTGCCCTCCGCGTGGCCCAGGGCTGGTCCCTGGAGGAGCTGGCCACCCGCGCCCAGGTCAGCCAGTCCACGCTCAGCCGCATCGAGACCGGTCAGCGCCGGCTGGCCCTGGACCAGCTCGTCACCCTGGCCCGTGCCCTGGACACCTCTCTCGACCAGCTGGTCGAGACCGCCACGGACGACGTCATCTCCAACCCGATGATCGACGCGTCCCACGGGCTGATGCGCTGGCCCATCAAGGCGGAGCCCGGCATGACCGTCGTACGCCAGCGCATGACCGACCCGCCGCCCGACAACCCCGCGCGGATGCGCGCCCACCCGGGCCGCGAATGGCTCGTGGTCCTCTCCGGCACCGCGATCCTGCTCCTGGGCAACCGGCGCCTGCGGATCGAGACCAACCAGGCGGCGGAGTTCACCACGATGCTTCCGCACGCCATCGGTGCCGAGGGCGGACCGTGCGAGATCCTCGGCATCTTCGACCGTGACGCCCGTCGCGGCCACCAGCGCGGCGACGATGCGGGGAAGGCGAACCGCTCGTCTCCGTCGTCATCGCCGTCGCAGTCGCCGTCCGCGTCGCCGTGACTGTGGCTGTTTGCGTGTCCCGCAGTTCAGCCGGTCATCGTCTTGCGCATTCCGGAAACGACCAGGTCAGACGCGAACGGCCCGCCTAGCTTGGGCGCATGAACCACGCCTCCCCGCACACAGCGCGCCAAGTTCACGAGCACGAGCATGAGCACGACTCAGGCGACCACTCGGAGATCCTCGACCTGGACGCGGACGTACTCGCCGAACACATCGCGTCGATCACCGCCTGGCTGCCCGTCGGGTCCGGCCCCCGCCGCATCGTGGATCTGGGCTGCGGGACCGGAGCCGGCAGCCTCGCTCTGCTCGATCGCTTCCCCGGGGCGGAGGTGACGGCGGTCGACGTCTCAGCCGCCCATCTGCACCGCCTCCAGGAGAAGGCGGCCGGAGCGGCCGGCCGTCTGCGCATAGTGCGGGCCGACCTCGACGCGACGGCGTGGCCCGACCTCGGCGCGCCGGAACTGGTCTGGGCATCGGCCTCCATGCACCACATGTCCGACCCCGACCGCGCCCTGCGCCAGGTCCACGACCTGCTGGCACCGGGCGGGCTGTTCGCCGTCGTCGAGCTGGCAGGCTTCCCCCGGTTCCTGCCCGCAGGCGCCCCGGACGAGGCTCCCGGCCTTGAGGAACGCTGCCATTCCGCACTCGACCGACACCACGCCGAGCAGGTACCCCACCGAGGCGCGGACTGGGGAACCAAGCTGACGGAAGCAGGCTTCACGGTCGAGGGCGAACGCACCATCGCGGTCGACATCGGCCCGCCCCACACCGACGCGGTGGGCCGCTACGCGCTCAGCAGTCTGCGCCGCCTGCGCGGCAGCGCCGCACCGGCCCTGACGGCCGAGGACCTGGCCGCTCTCGACCGACTCCTCGACACCGACAGCCCGTACAGCGTCCTGCGCCGCACCGATCTCAACGTGCGTACCGAGCGCACGGTGTGGGCAGCGCGCCGAACCTGACCCTTACTGTCCCTGGGGACGCGAGCGTTCTAGTCGGCGGCCGACCGACGCACGTGGTCGGTCAGCGCGCCGACACGCTCGTACCCCTCGACGGCGACCGTCGTCCCCGGCGCGATCTCCGTGAACCCCGCGTCGCGCACCAACGGCAGTCCGCTCGTGGTGAGTTCGGTCCACCGGGCGGGGGCGGCCGTGCGGACCGTGAGGGGGAAGCCCGCCTCGCGCCAGGCCGTGCGGTCCTCGTCCGACAGCTCCCACCAGGCCAGTTGGGCGCCGTGGCCCGCCTGGGCCATCGACTTGCCGGCCGACATCTCCAGGTCCGGGCTCATCCAGAGCACGGGCGCTGCCGGGTCGGCGTCCCCCGGCGGCTCCGGGTCGTCCAGGTCCGTGCCGGAGACCTGGAGACGTGCCAGGTCCTTGGGCCAGCCGTCGAGCGGGACCGGCGGGAAGACCCGGACCTCGGCCGACTTTCCGGTGACGGTGATGCCGGGCAGCGCCTCGGCCCGCCGCCACTCGGCGCCGCGCGCCCGCCGGACGACCTTGCGGATCCGGGCGTCCTGCCAGTCCCGCATCGCCTGCGCCCACTCCCCGTCACCCAGCGACCGCTCGTCGCTGAGCATCACCAGGACGGCACGGGCCGCCGTCTCCAGCGCGTCCGTACGCCCCGGCGGTTCGTTCCGCTCGATACGGACGACCAGGGGCAGCACGTACTGCGGCGCCTCGTCGCGGGCGGTCCGCTCGTGCCGGAAGGGGCTGTCCTGCGGGGTGCCCCCTGCGTCGGCCCCGGAGGTGGTCGTCTGGTCGCTGCTCACGCCCTCCAGTCTGCCAGGCGGAAGATCGGTTCCTCGGAACGGTGCCTCGGAGGGATCCCCTGACCGGTTCCCCCGACCGATTCCTCTGACCGGTTCCTCTGGCCGGTTCCTCTGCGCTCACGCGAACGTCCGCGCGAGGATGGGGCGTATGAATCGCGAGTTGCTGCTGGAGGGCGTCGGACGCCGGTACGGTCTCGGCGGCGCCCCATGGGTGCTGCGCGGCGTCGACCTCACGCTCGCCCCGGGCACCCTGACGCGGATCGAGGGCGCCAACGGCACCGGCAAGTCGACCCTGTTGCGCCTGCTCGCCGGGATCGACGCCCCCACCGAGGGCCGTATCACGGGCCGCCCCCGCACCGCGTACGTCCCCGAACGCTTCCCGGCCGCCCTCCCGTTCACCGCGGCCGGCTATCTGATCCACCTCGGCAGCGTCCACGGCCTGTCCCGTGGGGAGGCCGCCCGGGCCGCCGTCGAGTGGCTGGAACGCCTGGGCGCCGCCGAGTACGCCCGTACGCCGATGTCGGAGCTCTCCAAGGGCAGCAGCCAGAAGGTCGCGGTCGCCCAGGCACTGCTCGCCGAACCGGAACTCCTCGTCCTCGACGAGGCCTGGACCGGCCTCGACACGGCCGCCCGTACGGAACTGGAGCGGGCGGTGCTGGAGCGCAGGGCCGCGGGCGGCACGGTGGTGTTCGTCGACCACGACCCGCGACGGCTGGCCGGCGCACCGGACGTGACGTATGTGGTCGCGGGCGGCAACGTCCGTACGGTCACGGGGAGTTCGGTGCCGAGGGAGGAGGCGTACGTGGTGGTCGAGGTGCAGGGGGCGCCGGGCGCCGAGCCGCCCGTGGAGGTGACGCGGCTGGCCGTCTCCGTCGAGGAGCCCGGACCCGGCCGCCCCGGCCCTGGCCCCGGAAGCCTCCGCCTCACGGTCCCCGCGACGCATTCGGACACCCTGCTCAGGACCCTGCTGACGGCCCACCCGCCGTGGCACGTGGTGAGCGTGGGGGAGGGGCCACCCGCGACCCGCGTACCGCCAAGAGCCCCTGCCGCAGCGGCTGTTGACGCCGATGCCGATGCCGGTGCAGATGTCGACGCCGAGGTCCGCTCATGATCGCGCTCCTCCGCTATCAGGCCGCGCTCCTGGCCCGCTCTCAGCGCTGGCTGCCGCCGGTCATCCTGTACGCGGCCGTTCTGGGGATCGGCGTCCAGACGGGCCAGCCGGTGCTGGACTCACTCGGCTACGCGGCTGCCGCGGTGCTCCCCGTCGCGGCCTGGCTCGTACGCATCTGCGCCACCAACGAGCCGCCCGCCGCCCGGAGTTGTGTAGGTGCGGCTGCCGGGCCCGCGCGGGCGCATCTGGCCTGTCTGCTCGTCGCGTTCGGGACGGCGGCGCTGCTCGGGGTGGTGGCTACGGTCGTCGTGACCGTGGTCAGCGATCCGGCGAGCACCGACCATCGGACGCCCGTACCCGTCGTACCGGCGGGCGGCGCCGGGCTGCTCGCCGCGCTCGCCTGCGCCCTGCTCGGCACGGCCGTCGGAGCGCTCACGACCCGGCCGCTGCTGCGGTCGACCGGCCGGGCGGTCCCGGCGATGCTGCTCGCGGCGGTGCTGGCGCTGGTGGTGACCGGGTCACCGGCCCGGGTGGCGGTCAGCGACCTGGTGACGGGGTCGCAGGCAGGGGTCGTACCGGCGCCGGTGTTGCCGCTGTTCCTCGCCGGGGCGGTGGCTGCGGCGGCCGTGGCGGTGGCTTGCGCGCTCACCACCCGCCGGGGCTGATCACCCGGCCTGGTCGATCGGCCTCACCCGGAGCAGGCTGTGCGCTGTGCCTCCTGCCATTCGCAGACGGGGCACAGGGTGATGCCCCTGTACGACTCCGGGTACTCGGTGGGTTTCTGGCAGAGCACGCACTCGGCGAAGCCCTCCGGGGGGAGGCCGGTGGGTGAGGTGCTGGTCGGTGGGGGCTGGGTGCGCCCCGCGGCGGAGCCGCACGACGTCACAGCCCCGCGCCCCTTGGGAGGCGCGGGGTGCTCCGGGCCGTAATGGTTACTCATGGCTTCAGCGTAGGTCGGGCCCCGTCACGCCGCATCGAGGCGTGCCTGCTCCTCCGCGGACAGCTTCAGTTCCGCCGCCGCGACCGAGTCGCGGATCGTTTCCGGGCGGGAGGAACCCGGGATCGGGATCACCACCGGTGCCTTCGCGAGCATCCAGGCCAGGCAGGCCTGCTGGGGGCTCACGCCGTGGGTCCGGGCCACGTCGGCGAACGCGGCGTACCGCGAACCCAGCGCGCCGGCGTTCGAGATGCCGCCCAGCGGGCTCCACGGCAGGAACGCGATGCCCAGTTCCGCGCAGAGCTCCAACTCCGGCTCGCTGGAACGGAAGGCGGGCGAGAACTGGTTCTGCACGCTCACCAGCCGGCCGCCGAGGATCTCGTTGGCCAGCCGGATCCGGTCGGGACTGGCGTTGGAGATGCCCGCGAATCGGATCTTGCCCGCGTCCAGCAGATCCCGGATCGCGCCGACCGACTCCTCGTAGGGGACGCGCGGGTCCGGCCGGTGGAACTGGTAGAGCCCGATGGCCTCGACGCCGAGCCGCTCCAGCGACGCGTCGCACGCCTTCTTCAGGTACTCCGGCGAGCCGTTCAGCGTCCACGAGCCGTCGCCCGGACGCAGATGACCGCCCTTCGTCGCGATCAGCACGTCCGAGGTGTCGCCGCCGTACTCGGCGACCGCGCGGGCGATCAGCGACTCGTTGTGACCGACCTCGTGGGCGTCCCGGTGGTAGGCGTCCGCAGTGTCGATCAGCGTCACGCCGGCCTCCAGCGCGGCGTGGACGGTCGCGACCGAACGCTGCTCGTCGGGGCGCCCCTCGATGGACATCGGCATACCGCCCAGACCGATAGCTCCGACCTGGACGTCACCGACGGTGCGTGTCTGCATGGAGGTTCCTCCTGGGGATTCATTCGGTACGCCCCAGCCTCCACCGTCACCTTTCAGTCGTCCAACAAGAGAATCCGATCGCTTTGAGCGGTGCCGGTGATGAATCCGGAGCCGGACCCGCCGGGGTGGGACCCGATATCCGCGTCCCACCCCACCGCGCCCTTCCCGTCGGCCGAGGCTCCTGCCCGGCCGGTGCGGAGCTACCTCCGCCAGGGGCCCGTCACCGCGAACGTCGTCCCGGGGGTGTAGCAGTTCACGTACATCGTTCTGCCGTCGGGCGAGAACGTGACGCCCGCGAACTCACCCCACTCCGGCTCCTCCGGCGTACCGATGTTCTGCCGGTTGCGGGCCATCGCGTACACCTCGCCGCGCCGCGTCACCCCGTACACGTGCTGTACGCCACCGCCGTCCTCGCACACCATCAGGCCGCCGCTGGGGGCGAGGCAGATGTTGTCGGGGGACTCGCCGGGCAGCTGCACGTCGGTGTCGGGGCCGAAGACGATCACCAGGGTGAGCCGGCGGGCGTCGGGGTCGTACCGCCAGATCTGGCCGAAGTGGTCGGCGGCCGAACCGTCGCTGCTGTGCGCGAAGGACGAGACGAAGTAGACGGACTTCCCGCCCCAGTAGCAGCCCTCCAGCTTCTGGGCGTGGGTGATGCCCTTGGGGCCGAAGTCCTGGAAGCGGATGGCGGTTTGGGCGGCGAGCGGGTCCGGGACGTCCACCCACTCGACGCGGTCGAAGCTCGCGCCCGTCTCCTGGATCGAGGAGAGGTCCGGTACGCCGGGCACGCGCATCGCCTGGAGCCGGCCACCCGCGCGCAGCGAACCACGGCCGCCCTCGGGCTTGTTGGGCAGGAAGCGGTAGAAGAGACCGAAGGGCCTCTCGAAGGCGTCCTCGGTCTCGTAGACGATGCCGCGCTTCGGGTCGACGGCGATCGCCTCGTGCTGGAAGCGGCCCATCGCGGTGAGGGGTACCGCGCCCGTGCGGTGCGGTTGCGCCGGGTCGACCTCGAAGATGAAGCCGTGGTCCTTGGTGTAGCCGTTCGTGCCGGCCTTGTCCTCGGTCTCCTCGCAGGTGAGCCAGGTGCCCCAAGGGGTGGGCCCGCCCGCGCAGTTGACCGCCGTACCGGCGATCGCGACCCGCTCGTCGAGTACGTTTCCGCGCGCGTCGACCGTCAGCGACGTACAGCCGCCCTTGCCCATCGGGTCGTAGGTGAGACCCTCGATGGTCGGGACCGGGATGCGGCCGGTGTTGCGGTTCTCGTGGTTGCGGACCAGGTGGACGACCCGGCCGTGTCTGTCGCCGGAGCCGGACCGCCCGGCGAACGCGGCCATGCCGTCGTGGTTGCTCGGCACCCGGCCCTCACCGGAGCGCAGTTGGTCGCCCTCGCGGGAGAGCACCCGGTAGCGGAAACCTTTGGGCAGATCCAGCAGGCCGTCCGGGTCGGGGACCAGGGGGCCGTATCCGGTGTGGCCCAGCGCGGTGGCCGTGCCGGTGAAGAGCTCCGACATGGCTCCCGTGAACGCGATGCCCACTCCCAGGGCACCGGAGCGGGCGAGCACCTCGCGTCGTGTTGCGGACATGGGGCAACCTTCCTGTTGGCGGACAGGAGAATGTGACCCGCCTGTGTGTATCACGCAGCACCGGGCACGTGAACCACGCGCGTAGCGTGGCGTTCTCACGCAGCGTCAGATGACCCGGATGGCGGGGGAGTTGGGACCTGCAGTTCGTTCGGCTGTTGTGCCCGCTCCAGGAACCGCAGCAGCTCCACCGGGAAGGGCAGTACGAGCGTCGAGTTCTTCTCGGCGGCGACCGCCACCACGGTCTGCAGCAGCCGGAGTTGGAGCGCGGCGGGCTGCTCGGACATCACCCCGGCGGCCTCCGCCAGCTTCTTCGAGGCCTGGAGTTCCGCGTCGGCGTTGATGATCCGCGCCCGGCGCTCACGGTCGGCCTCGGCCTGCCGGGCCATCGACCGTTTCATCGTCTCCGGCAACGACACGTCCTTGATCTCGACGCGGTCGATGGACACGCCCCAGTCCACGGCCGGGCTGTCGATCATCAGCTCCAGGCCCTGGTTGAGCTTCTCGCGGTTCGACAGGAGGTCGTCGAGGTCGCTCTTGCCGATGATCGAGCGCAGTGACGTCTGCGCCATCTGCGAGACCGCGAACCGGTAGTCCTCGACCCGGATGATCGCGTTTGACGCGTCGACCACCTTGAAGTAGACGACCGCGTCCACGCGCACCGTGACGTTGTCCCGGGTGATGCCCTCCTGCGCGGGCACGGGCATCGTCACGATCTGCATGTTCACCTTGTGCAGCCGGTCGACCCCGGGGACCACCATCGTGAACCCCGGAGTGCGGGGCACTCCGCGCAGGCGTCCGAGCCGGAGGACCACTCCGCGTTCGTACTGCTTGACGATCCGTGCCGCCGCCGCGACGTACACGGCCCCGACGGACGCGACCGTCACCGCCGCGACCAGGAGTTCCTCGACCATGACGACCCCTGCCCTCCGCACCTTGTGCCGATCGAGTCGCCGCTTATGTGGCTAATTCAACGATACGCCCCGGTCATGGCAACGGAACGGCCCGGGGCTCTGTCGAGCCCCGGGCCGTTCCTGCCTGCTCACGAGGGGTCTACGGCGTCGTGACCTTCACCGGCTCCGTGCCCGTCGCGCTGTGCCGCTCGGCCCAGTTCTCCAGGGCCGTCCGGCACGCGTGGTCCAGGTGGTGCAGCCCCGACAGGTCCAGCTCGACCGGCCGGTCCTGGGGCAGCGCCTCCAGGTTGTCGAGGATCTTCGGCAGCCGCAGGAAGGTCGCGTTGCCCGACAGGTACGCCTGCACGGGGCCCGCTCCCTTGTCGATGACCTCCAGCTTGAGGTGCGAGGCCTCCCAGGCCGTCTTGGCGACCGCGAGGGCGAGCCCGATCAGGACACCCTCGAACATGCTGATCGCGACGATCGACACGGCCGTGACGATCAGGATCAGCGCCTCGCCCCGGTGCTCGCGCCACAGCGACACGATCCCGCGCAGCGGAATCAGCTTCCAGCCCGCGTGCACCAGGATGCCCGCGAGGGCCGGCAGCGGAATGTAGGCGAGCACGGCAGGCAGCAGCGCCGCGAACAGCAGCAGCCACACGCCGTGCATGACCCGGGACGCCTTCGTCCGCGCGCCCGCCTGCACGTTCGCCGCGCTGCGCACGATCACCGCGGTCATCGGCAGCGCGCCGAGCAGCCCGCAGACCGTGTTGCCCGCGCCCTGCGCCATCAGTTCCTTGTCGTACTCGGTACGCGGTCCGTCGTGCAGCCGGTCCACGGCGGCGGCGCTGAACAGCGACTCCGCCGAGGCGATCAGCACGAACGCCACCACCGTGCCGAGCACGCCGAGACTCGCCAGTTCGCCGACGGTCTCGAAGCCCGGCAGCTGGATCGAGTCGAGCAGGCCCTTCACCTCGACGGTCGCCACGGGCAGGCTGAACGCCAGCGTCACGAGCGTGGCCAGCGCGACCGCGGCGAGCGCCCCCGGCACCGTACGGACCTTCTTCGGCAGGTGCTTCCACAGCACCAGCACGGCGATGGTGCCGGCCCCGAGGCCGAACGAGGCCAGTGCCTCGGTGGACCCGGCGGAGTCGGCGATCAGTCCCGGCAGTCCGGCCAGCTTGCCCAGACCCGAGGCGGGTGCCTGTGCGCCCGCCACCGAGTAGAGCTGCCCGGCGATCAGGACGAGCCCGATACCGGCCAGCATGCCCTCGACGACGGCCACCGAGATGGCCCGGAAGTAGCGCCCCAACTTCAGGGCGCCCATGGCGACTTGGATCAGACCCGTGGCCAGCACGATGACTCCGAGCACGGGGAGTCCGTACTCCTGCACCGCCTCGAAGACCAGCACGGTCAGACCGGCGGCCGGGCCCGACACCTGGAGGCTGCTGCCGGGCAGCAGACCGGTGACCAGGCCGCCCACGATGCCGGTGACCAGGCCGAGTTCGGCGGGCACGCCCGACGCCACCGCCACGCCCACGCACAACGGCAGGGCGACGAGGAAGACGACGAGCGAGGCGGCGAAGTCCTGCCGCAGATGAGGGAACTTCATTCGGTTGCTTGTACTCGTTCGGTTGCTTGTGGGGGTGCCCATCGCGTTGCTCACAGCTCCTCGAAGGCGTCGGCGTGCACGTCGTGCGCCAGGACGGAGCCGGTGTGCACCTCGTAGAACCAGCCGTGCAGGCGGAGTTGACCACTCGTCAGACGCCGTGCCACGCACGGGTAGGAGCGCAGTCGCAGCAGCTGGGTGAGTATGTGGCTCTGTACGGCCTCGGTGACGGTCGGGTCCTCGACGGCGCCTTCGGGTCGGGGAGTGGAGTGCGCGAGCCAGTCGCGCACGGCGGGTACGGCGGTCAGGTCGTCGCCGCGCACCAGCGCGCCGACGGCACCGCAGTGGGAGTGGCCGCAGACGACGATGTCCGCGATCCCGAGCACCTCCACCGCGTACTCGATGGTGGCCGCCTCGCTGGTGGGCTGCGAGGAGGTGTGCGGGGGGACGATGTTGCCCGCCGTGCGCAGTTCGAAGAGCTCACCGGGCCGGGCTCCGGTGATCAGGGCCGGGACGACCCGGGAGTCGGAGCAGGTGATGAACAGGACCTGCGGGGACTGGCCTTCGGCGAGACGGGCGAACTCCTCCGGGCGGTCCTCGGACTGCTTGCGGAAGGAGCGTGCGTGATCGATGAGGGGCTGCATGTGTCAGTTCCTCCTGGCGCGCCACAGGGCGCGTCGGTGTACAAAACGGAGCGCATGCGGGTACGGCGACATGACCCCACGTCGACGCGCTCGGCGGACGTGGCGTGGTGAGGGTGGGTCAGGTCGGAGTCGCTTCGTGCCCGGTGGGGGGTCGGGTCAGCAGCGGAACACTTGAAGTGCCGCCGCGGAATGGGCTGTCGACGATCTCGTCGTACGGTGGTGCGCCGCCGGAGCGGCGAGGTGCGACGGGTCGTCGTGGTGGGTCGCGGGGTCCTTGCAGAGCAGTGGACGCGCGGGTGACTGGGGGACGTGGTCCGCGACGCGGATCCGGTCACGGGTCCGCAGGGGACCCGTCGGGCTGCCCGGGTGCAGGGCCTCGCCACAGGTGACGAACTCGGCCTTGCTCTTGGGGCCCGTGACAGGTGTCGCGTGCGCGGAAGCGAACGCCGAAGCAGGCGCTGAGAGTTGCAGGGCGAGCAGGACGGCGGCGAGAACGGTGAACAGGGTCCGAGCCGTCGTACCTCGTAACATGCGCCTCCTCTCGGCCGGCTTCAGGTCAAGTGCTCTCACGTCAACATGAACGTTAACGGGTGAAGTTGTTTGCAGGGTTAACTTAACGTTTCACCCTGAAGAGAGCCTGAAGTGGGCTGAAGAGCATCGCAAGCAGGCCGGAAACCGGCTGATGAGCGGCGGTTCGGGCGGTGGTTCGGACGGCCCTTCGCTAGGCCTTTCGCGTCCCGACGAGGTCCTTCGCGTCCCGTGCCAGTGCGGTGAGCCGGGAGATGGCGCGGAAGTACTTCTTGCGGTAGCCGCCGTTCAGCATCTCCTCGCTGAACAGCCGGTCGAAGGGCATCCCGGAGGCGAGTACCGGCACCTCGCGGTCGTACAGGCGGTCGGCGAGGACGACGAGCCGCAGCGCGGTCGACTGGTCCGGGACCGGCTGGACGTCCGTGAGGCAGACCGCCGTGATCCCGTCGGTCAGCGCGCCGTACCGGCTGGGGTGGACCCGGGCCAGGTGGTCGAGCAGATGCGGGAAGTCGTCGAGCGAGGCGCCCGGAGTCGCGTACGCGGCCTTCGTGACCTGCTCGTCGGAGTAGGGGGCCGGGGCCTCGGGCAGCCCGCGGTGGCGGTAGTCCTCGCCGTCGATGCGCAGCGACCTGAAGTGCGCCGACAGGCCCTGGATCTCGCGCAGGAAGTCGACCGAGGCGAACCGGCCCTCGCCGAGCTTGCCCGGCAGGGTGTTGGAGGTCGCGGCGAGCGCCACGCCCGCCTCGACCAGCCGGGCGAGCAGACTGGACACGAGGACGGTGTCGCCGGGGTCGTCGAGCTCGAACTCGTCGATGCAGAGCAGCCGGTGGCCGCTCAGCGTCCGCACGGTCTGCTGGAAGCCGAGGGCGCCGACCAGGTTCGTCAGCTCCACGAACGTGCCGAAGGCCTTCAGGGAGGGCTCGGCGGGGGTCGCGTGCCAGAGGGAGGCGAGCAGGTGCGTCTTGCCGACGCCGTAACCACCGTCGAGGTAGACACCGCGGGGGCCGGCCGGGGCCTTCGCCGCCTTCTTCCCGAAACCGAGAAAACCGCGCTTGCCGGAGCCGGCGGCCTGCGCCCCGCCGAGCCCCGCCGCGAAGGCGTCCAGCACATGGACGGCCTCGGTCTGGCTGGGCTGGTTCGGGTCCGGAATGTACGTATCGAAACGGACCGAGTCGAACCGCGGCGGCGGCACCATCTCGGCGACCAGCCGGTCCGCGGGAACGCGCGGCTCACGGGCGCAGAGGGACGACGGGGCAGCGTCGGCTATGGAACCGAGACCGGAGGCAGAGGGGGAGGTCGACACGGTTCCCCACTCTAGGGCCTGTCGTCAAAGGTGGCGTCGTCCGCCCGAAGGGCGGGCCTCGCGGCGTCTGGTGCGTGCGATCGCAAGGCGCCGGAGTGTCCTCGTAGCGGAGCTACTAGGGCATTTCGGCAACGCCGCGAGCGTGCGTGCCAGACACCGCGAGGCATACGCCACCTTTGACGACAGGCCCTGAGGGCCGTGCCAGACTGCACGGCATGCGACGCCTGTTCCCTGTGACCGACGAGACAGCAGCCCGGGACTCGGGCGGGGGCCCCGGTACGGCCGGTGCGGACGGGGCCGACCGGGAGTGGGGGCTGGAGGAGCTGGCGGCGGCGTACGCCTATCCGTCCGGCTCGGGACCCGCCGGGCCGGAGCCGTGGCTGCGGGCCAACATGGTGTCCACGCTCGACGGGGCCGCCCAGCACGACGGGCGTTCGCAGCCCATTTCCAGCGCCGCCGACATGCGGATCTTCGGTACGTTGCGGGCGCTCGCGGACGCCGTGGTGGTCGGTGCGGAAACGGTACGCCAGGAGGGTTACCGCCCGGCACGCGCGCGGGAGGACTTCGCCGCGCTCCGGGAGGCGGCGGGGCAGGGCCCGGCCCCGGCGATCGCGGTGGTCAGCGCGAGCCTGGACCTGGACTTCTCGCTGCCGCTCTTCACCTCGCCGCTGGTCCCCACGCTCGTGCTCACGGGCGCGGCGGCGGCCACCGACCGGATCGCCGCCGCCGAGAAGGCCGGCGTGCAGGTCGTGATCGCCGGGGACGGCATGGGCGTGGACCCCGCCAGGGCCGTACGCGCCCTCGCCGACCGGGGTCTGTACCGGCTCCTGACCGAGGGCGGGCCCCGGCTGCTCGGCCAGCTGGTCGCGGCCGGGGTACTCGACGAGCTCTGTCTGACGGTGTCCCCGATGCTCACCGCGGGCGACGCCCAACGCATCGCCGGCGGCCCTCCGGTGGCCGTGCCGAGGCGGTTCGAGCTGACGTCTCTGCTGGAGGAGGCCGGGTTCCTGTTCAGCCGTTACCGTCGGACCTGACCAAATAGACGGAATCACCCGTTCCGTTTGACTTTCCCTGGGCACACCAAATCTCGCAGTACCCGTGCGGTTACGGGGCAGGATGGTTTCCGCAGGGGCCTACGGACGGCCCACGGATGAGAAGGGCGCCTGTCGTGTTCACAAGCGTACTGATGATCGAGAAGGCCCTGACGTCCGCGGACGTGGAGTTCGTCACCAGCTTGCACGGTGACGAGGACGTCGCCTTCCATGTGCTGCTCCAGCCCCGCGGCGACCAGGCCGACCGGCTGCTGCGGGCCATCGACGACGTGGCGCTCGGCGAGCTGGACGAAGCGGCCCGCGAGAACGAGACGCCCGAGGGCGAGGAGGCCGTCGGCCAGGGGCAGAAGGCCCTGGAGGTGTCGCTGGTGGCCCTGCGGGCGGCGGGGAGCACGGCGGAGGGGCGGCTGATCGAGGATCATCCGCTGGACGCGCTGAAGGGGCTCGTGGACGAGATCGACGCGGACGAGGTCATTGTGCTGACCGATCCCCACTACGTGGAGGAGTTCTTCCACCGGGACTGGGCCTCGCGGGCTCGGCACAAGGTGGGGGTGCCGGTGCTGAAGCTGTTCTCGCACAGCAAGACGTGACGGTTCGCTGCCGCTGCCGCTGCCGCTGCCGCTGCCGCTGTGGCTCGGCCGTGGGCGCCGTGGTGGATCTCGGGTTCGCCGGGTGCGGCGGGCATGTGGCTGGTCGCGCCCACGCGGAGCCGCACAATGTCACAGCCCCGCGCCCCTGAGAGGGCGCGGGGTGCCGCAGCTAATAGGCTGGGCGCGCTCACCGTCCCACCCGAGTCCTGGGAGTAACACGTATGGCACCCGGTCTTCCCACCGCCATGGACCGACCGCACTTCATCGGCATCGGCGGTGCCGGGATGTCGGGGATCGCGAAGATCCTCGCGCAGCGCGGGGCGAAGGTCGCGGGCAGTGACGCGAAGGAGTCCGCGACCGCGGAGGCCCTGCGCGCGCTGGGGGCGACGGTGCACATCGGCCACGCGGCCGGACACCTCGCCGACGACGCGACCTGCGTGGTCGTGTCGTCCGCGATCCGCGCCGACAACCCGGAGCTGGCCCGCGCCGCCGAGCTGGGCATCCCGGTCGTCCACCGCTCGGACGCGCTCGCCCGCCTGATGGACGGCCTGCGGCCGATCGCGGTGGCGGGCACCCACGGCAAGACGACCACGACGTCGATGCTGGCCGTCTCCCTGTCGACCCTGGGCCTGAACCCCTCGTACGCGATCGGCGGCGACCTCGACGCCCCCGGCTCCAACGCCCTGCACGGCGAGGGCGAGATCTTCGTCGCCGAGGCCGACGAGTCGGACCGCAGCTTCCACAAGTACGCGCCCGAGGTGGCGATCGTGCTGAACGTGGAGCTGGACCACCACGCCAACTACGCGTCGATGGACGAGATCTACGAGTCCTTCGAGACGTTCGCGGACAAGATCGTGCCGGGCGGCACCCTGGTGATCACCGCGGACCACGAGGGCGCGCGCGAACTGACCCGGCGGCTGTCGGACGACGTCAAGGTGGTGACGTACGGCGAGTCCGAGGACGCGGACGTACGGGTCCTGTCCGTGGTCGCCCAGGGCCTGAAGAGCGAGGTGACCGTCGAGCTGGACGGCTCGACGCTCACCTTCACGGTCTCGGTCCCGGGCCGCCACTACGCGCACAACGCGGTGGCGGCGCTGGCGGCGGGCGCGGCCCTCGGCATCCCGGCGGCGGAGCTGGCCCCGGCCATCGCCTCGTACACCGGTGTGAAGCGGCGGCTCCAGCTGAAGGGCGAGGCGGCGGGCGTGCAGGTCATCGACTCGTACGCGCACCACCCGACGGAGATGACCGCGGACCTGGAGGCGATGCGGTCGGCTGCCGGAGACGCGCGCATCCTGGTCGTCTTCCAGCCGCACCTGTTCTCCCGCACCCAGGAGCTGGGCAAGGAGATGGGCGAGTCCCTGGCCCTGGCGGACGCCTCGGTCGTGCTGGACATCTACCCGGCCCGCGAGGACCCGATCCCGGGCGTCACGAGCGAGCTGATCATCGAGGCGGCCCGGGCCGCGGGCGCCGACGTGACGCCGGCGAGCGACAAGGCGGACGTGCCCGCGGTGGTGGCGGGAATGGCGAAGCCCGGTGATCTCGTTCTCACCATGGGCGCGGGTGACGTGACGGACCTCGGACCCGAGATCCTGACCCGCCTGTCGAAGTAGCCGTACCTGTAGTGAGGGGTTGAGCTTCATGTCGTACGACATCGAAAAGCCGGACGAGCAGTGGCGCGCGGAGCTGAACCCGGCCGAGTACGCGGTCCTGCGCAAGGCCGGCACCGAGCCGGCGTTCACCGGTGAGTACACCGACACCAAGACGAAGGGCGTGTACTCCTGTCGCGCCTGCGGCGCCGAGCTCTTCACCTCCACCGAGAAGTTCGAGTCGCACTGCGGCTGGCCCTCCTTCTACGACCCGAAGGAGTCCGACGCGGTCGAGCTGATCGCCGACCGGTCGCACGGGATGGTGCGCACGGAGGTACGGTGCGCCCGCTGCGGCTCGCACCTCGGGCACGTGTTCGAGGGTGAGGGGTATGCCACCCCGACCGACCAGCGGTACTGCATCAACAGCGTTTCGCTGCGGCTGACGCCCGACGAGAAGTGACCTGACGGAAGCAGCCCGACGGGAAGTGAGGTGAACCGGCTCCGGGGGAGCCGGTTCTTCCGCTTTCTCCCGGCCTCATGAGGCCGCCGGGCGCACCGCGCGGAGGATCTCCCAGACCTTTTCGCGGCGCTGCTCGTCGGTGAGGGTCCCGGGATCCGAGTCCGGGGTCTGCCCAGCCGCATCGGACGTGTCGGAGTCGGTCCCGGAGCGGGCTCCGGGGCCGAGCAGCTCGACGGCGCGCTCCTCGCACTCGGCGCGGGCGGCGGCGAGCTGCTCGCTCAGGGTCCGGCGCAGTTGGCCCGCGGCGGAGCGGATCTGCTCGCGGACCTCCCACGCCCATCCGTACAGCGCGACGACCAGGTGGTAGCGGGCCTCCACATTGCCGGGGTCCAGCACGCACAGCTGGCGCAGGTCGGCGGCGAGGGCACCGGCCCGGGGGCCCTCCGGGCGGTCCCGGTGCAGGGCCATGGTCGCGGACACGACCAGCATCCGGCGGTTCTGGACCGTCTCGGCATCCGTCCACCGCGCGAAGTCCTCGGTGATGCGCCAGGCGGTGGGCACACGTTTCCCGGAGCCGATCCAACGGTTGTACGCATCGGCGAGCAGCCTGCGCAGCTGCTCGCTGTCGGAGTCGGTCTCCAGCAGCGTCCGCAGTCGTTGCACGGCCTCGGCGAACTCGCCTCGGCCGATGTCGAGACGGACGAAGGACACGGCGAGTCTCTCCCGCCCCCGCGCACTGAAGGCCTCGCGCTCGGCCCTGGACAGCACCTCCAGCACCTCGTCGTGCCGGTCGAGGCTGCCGAGCAGGCGGGCCAGCGCACGGGCGGGGCCGCTGGCTCCGGGCAGGCGTTCCACCCAGCGCTCCAGACCGGTCACGGCGGCCTCGACGACGGCACGCTCCCGGTCGTCGCCGGGGACCCCGGACTTCGCCAGGATCGCGAACGCCGATCTGGCGGACGGGTGGTAGAGGCGCTCGGGATCGTCGAGGTGGTCGGCGTACTCCTCGGGAATGGCGTCCGCGTTGCGTCCCCAGGAGCGGCAGGTGCGCCGGAACCGGTCGGGGAAGTGACGTGTGGCGGTGCCGGACGCCGTCTCCTCGGCCGCGGCGAAGATCTGCCCCAGCGCGAACCGGCCGGCGAGATCGGAGAGCTGGTTGTGCCGCTCGACGAACTCCTTGGGGTCGCCCTGGACACCCAGCTGGTGGACGCTGCGCAGCAGCACCTCGTCGGCCGGGTCCAGGGGCAGCTCGTCGATGAGACGCAGGTTCGCGATCACATCGCCCGAGTACTCGGTGAGCGGCCAGTCGACGTCCGCGCCCATGACGGCCTTGGAGATCCGCAGCTTCCACAGGATCCGCCCGCGCGTCCACTCCAGGTGCGCCCGCTCCTCGGCCTCGTCGCCGGGTCTGCGGGTACGTCCATGGGTCTCCGACGCCTCGCGGTGGGCCTCGTCGATCATGCGGCGGCACTGCTTCTCGAAGGGCCCCCGCACTCTCGCCGGGAGCGCTTGTACGGCGGTTTCGACGGCGGCCGTGCGGCGGTCCCGGGCGGCGTCGAGGTCGGCCTCCCCGACGGAGCGGCCGACGCCGAGCAGGAGGGTCGGGCCGCGCTGGGAGAGGGTGTGGTTGAGCTCTTCGAGCCGTAGGTGCGTGACGGCGATCCCGACCTTGCCGGCCGCGGCCAGCACGGGTGCCATCTGCCGCAGGTCTCCGTCCAGTTCACCGTCGGGCGCGGAGCGCGCGCAGAGCGGGGCCGTGCCGAAGGAGCCCGCCAGGACGCGGTGCACCTCGGCACGCTCGGCGGCGCCGCGGCGGATGTCTCCGTTGAGCAGGTCCCTCAGATACAGCGCTTCGAGATAGCGGCTCCACGTCTGCGCGGCCGGGCCCAGGTCACCCGAAGAGGTGTGCGCCACCGCGAGGTTGCGCAGTACGGCGGGGTGCAGGGGATCGTCGGTGAGCATGGCGCCCCAGCCCCGCCGGGCGGCCGTCGTCCGGCCCAGCCGTAGCTCGGCCTCCGCCTGCCGCCCGCCGAGATACGCGCGCAGCAGGGAGACCGCCTCCCGGTGCTTCGCCTCGGCCGGATAGACGTCCAGCGTCTGCCAGGCCTCGACGAAATTGGCGTCGAGCGCGCGCTCGGCCACGGCGAGCGCGTGGGCGACCCGCTCGCGGGGGCCGGCGTCGGCGGGGAGCGCGGGAGGCGGG
>NZ_LIQZ01000402.1 GCF_001418655.1 Streptomyces phaeochromogenes
CCTCACCCCCGCCCCTCCCCTCGCTCCCTCCCCGCGAGGCACTTCGCCTCCGTATCCGCTGGGTGCAGGAACTCCAGGTGCGGCTCGTCCGGGACGCAGCGCGGCGGCTGGTCGTACGGGGCGGTCTGGGCGAGGCATCGAAGGTCGGGCTGCTGCGGTGGCGGGAGTTCGTCGACGCGCTCGAACACGGCCGCCTCCCCGGCGACTTCAAGGAACGTCTGCCACGAGCCGTGTCGGCGCCCCTGCCCGACGCGTTCCGGCTCGCGGACGGCGGCACGGTCGTCGCCGAACGGCCCGTCGACAAGGCCAAGGGCAAGGGCGGGAGCGAAGGCGCCGGCCAGGGCGCGTCCGGCGGACGCGCCGCCGGAACGGCCTGGGACGGCACCGGGACCCGGCCCGCCGACCCCGTACTCGTCGTCCGCACGCTCGACCCCGCGCTCGCCCCGCTCCTCCCCGGCCTGGCGGGGCTCGTCGCGCAGACGGGCAGTCCGCTGTCCCATCTCGCCGTGCTGGCCAGGGAGTTCGGCCTGCCGACGGTCGTCGGCGCCACGGACGCCGTACGCCGCTTCCCAACCGGGTCCCGCCTGACGGTCGACGGCACCACCGGCGACGTACATGTGCGGGAAAAGGAAGAACAGGAACAGCAGAGGGAACAACAGGAACGACAGGACCAACGGGAGGAACAACAGAGCGTCGGCCAGGCGCCCCAGGGAGACCCCCGATGAGGCGCGTCGCCTACTTCTTCGGGAGTGCGGCGGCTGCGGGAGCGGGAACGTACGTCGTCATCTATCTGTACCGGTGGCAGTGGCAACGGGCCATCCTGTGCGGGGTGTTGCTGCTGGTCGTCGAGGTGATGCTGCTCGGGATCGTGCTGCTCGGGCGCCTCTCGCGGATCGAGGAGCGGATCCGTGACGCGGACCGTCGGCAGGAGGACGTGCTGGCGCGGCTGCGCGAGAAGGAGGCCCGGCCGGCGGGCGACCGGTTCCGCTGGCTGGAGGAGCCGACGAGTCGTACGTACGTCTTCGTGCCGGTCCTGATGGTCACCGGCGTGCTGCTCTCCGGTCTCGCCTGGATCGTGCAGCGGATCGCGTCGGCCACGGCCCGGCCCACGGCGGAACGGCGGCTCGCGGGGCGGCTGGCCGTCCTGGCGGCACCCGGTCCGGCCCGGGACGCCGATACGAACGGCATAAACAATCCGCGTGGCATTGACGACCTGGACGACCTGCCGCCCATCGGCACCGGCGCGCGAGGACGGCGCGGCCGTACCGCACGCGTGCTCGTCGTGAGCGCTGTCGGGGCCGCGCTGGTCGGCGCGCTCGTCATGGGGCTCGCCGACCTCACCCAGACCCGCGAGGAGGACGCGAAGAACTCCGAGGCGACCTCGCTGCTGCTGAAGGTCGACATGCGCGGTACGAACATGACCGCCGAGCGGGAGTCCCTCGCCGCGCACCAGCTCTGGGAACGCTGCCGGGACTCGACGTCCGTACCGCTGAACCGCGCCACCCTCGGCACGCTCGGCGACGGTCTCTTCGCGGGCGTGGTCCGGCCCGCGCTGACCGACCACGACCGGATGCGGCTGCGCGGCTGCCTGGAGGACACCGGCCTGGACCGTACGCACCTCACGGTGGTCGGCATCGGCGACGCGGACGCGGACGACGACTGACCGCGCACCGGCGCACCAACGCAGTGGCCGGGGTCGGAGTCGGGGTCGGGAACTCCGGTCGCTTCCGCCCCTCCTCCCACACGGGCAACTTCTGCCATACATGGACAACTCTCGCCCCGGCGGCCCGGGTTACGATGCCAAGGCGCCCCTCCTCCCTGTCCCTTATAA
>NZ_LIQZ01000403.1:0-953 GCF_001418655.1 Streptomyces phaeochromogenes
GGCTGGCTGCGCGGGGCGGACGCGCTGTTCGCGCGGCTGGCCGACGAGGTGCCCTGGCGGGCCGAGCGGCGGCAGATGTACGAGCACATGGTGGACGTACCGCGACTGCTCGCGTTCTACGGCGCCGAGGACGCGCTGCCGGGCCTCGTCCTGGACGAGGCCCGTGACGCCCTGTCCGCGCACTACGCCGACGAGCTGCGGGAACCGTTCACCACCGCCGGGCTCTGCTTCTACCGGGACGGCCGGGACAGTGTGGCCTGGCACGGGGACCGGATCGGCCGGGGCGCCCGCGAGGACACGATGGTCGCCATCCTCTCCGTGGGCGCTCCGCGCGACCTGCTGCTACGGCCCAGGCGGGGCGGCACACCGGTGCGGCGCCCTCTCGGGCACGGCGACCTGATCGTGATGGGCGGCTCCTGCCAGCGCACCTGGGAACACGCGATCCCCAAGAGCGCTCGGGCGGCGGGTCCCCGGATCAGCGTCCAGTTCCGGCCGCACGGCGTGCAGTGACCCTCCGCAGGGGCGCCGCCTGCCACGGCGCCCCGACGCACTACGGATGGGGAACCGGCTCCTGTCGGCGGCGGCGCCACGAGCGGGCGCGCCGCGGTTCCTGGTCCGGCAGCCAGCCGAAGGCCAGGCAACTGCCGACGACACCGAGGACGAGCCCGATGAAGAAGCCGCCCAGGTTCGAGGTGATCCAGGTCCCCAGGGAGAGCAGGGCACCCAGGATCGAGTAGAAGAGGCGCTGGGCAGGGTTGAAGAGGATCAGCAGGCCGAGAATCAGCATCAGGGTCGGCAGGAGGTAGCCGGCCAGGCCCTGCATGCCGATGTGCATGACGACCTTCAGTGAAGCCTTCTCCGTGACCAGGATCTCCGCCCCGCCCAGGGCGAGCAGCAGCCCGCCCCAGAAGGGACGGGCCGCGCGCCAGCGCCGGAAGGCGACCATCAGCAGC
>NZ_LIQZ01000403.1:1067-2209 GCF_001418655.1 Streptomyces phaeochromogenes
GATGTTGTCGAAGGCCGCGTCACCCGACAGTTCGGTTGAGTCGGTGGTGAGGTTGACCGCGGACACCGGTGTCTTCCCCTCCCCGGCCCTGATGAGCAGGTTCGTGCCGCCGAGGTCGACGCTCTGGCAGAGCTTGGTGAGGGTCGCCTTCTTGATCGCGGAGACCACCACCAGGACCTGGCCGCCGGTGTCACCCTCGTTCGGGCTGCCCGGTGCCATCTGGTCGAGACCGCCGAACTGTGCGAAGCCCTCGCCGTCGAGGTTGGTCGCGGTGACGGTGAACGGCATACCGGAGATCGCGAACTGCACGCCCAGGGCCCCCTGGGCGGTCAGGATCATAAGGCCGGCCGCGACCGCGGTGGCAGGCACCGCCATCACCGCGGCGCGGCGCAGACGGACCCGCCCGCGTCTCTCGGCGCCCTCGGGGCTCTCCGAGATGGAACCGCTTTCTGACTCTTCGGAGGGCTCGGGGGTGGAACCGGCTGACGAGGTGGCGTCCGAGGACGAGGCCATTTTCTGCTCCCAGGGGCATGTATCAGTGCGGGTAGGGCTTCAGCGGCACGTTGTCCTGGCGCGGACAGCGCCTACGGCGTACGCCTCCTCACACCTCCCGGCGGGCGCAAGGGCTTTCTCGTTACGCAGCAGTAACCGCGACGGAAGTTACCCCCGGTAAGCGACGAGGGTCAAGCATCTTGTGGAAAAAGGAAGTCGGAGATGTGACGGAGCCGTGGAGAGTCGCCCTCGTCTCCTGACCCAACGTCAACTGCCTTACTGAGCAAGCGCATTGAATATTAGTCAACTTCCTTACTGGACCTTGACGTTGAACATCACTCAGGTCTACAACTCTCCCTGGTTAGCACGGATCCGTGGCGCCGGATCCGTCCTGCGGCGCACGTCGACTCCCGGGCTCCATCCCGTCACACGGTCGGCAGGCCGGTCACGTGGTCGACAGACCCGACACACGACCGGCCGACCGCACGTGCGGTCCGCATCCACTCCTCCATGGCACCGGCACGGTCGCATCCCCCCTCCTGGGCCGCGTCCGGTCGCCCTACCGCCGGTCCCGCGCCGGAGGCCGTCCATCGACGCCTCCGGCCAGTCTCCCGGCAGCCACCGTCGGTCCGTCGCGTACGGAGAAGGCG
>NZ_LIQZ01000403.1:2276-2829 GCF_001418655.1 Streptomyces phaeochromogenes
GCCGCCGGCACCAGCGCCACGCTCTACTCCAGCAGCACCGGCACGAGCGGTCTCTCCTGCACGTCGTCGAAGTTCGTCGCCTCGGTCGTCGACAACCCGGCCGCGCCTGGTACGGCCACCGAGTCGGTCACCGAGCACACCTTCGACGCCAGCAGTTGCACCAGCAACGTCATCGGCGTGCTCGGCGTCACCAGCATCAAGGTCGACAACCTGCCCTACACCTCGGCCGTGGGCTCCGACGGCTCGGTCACCATCACCCCGCCCGCCGGCTCGACCATCCAGACAACCGTCGTACTGCGCACGCTCCTCGGCAGCATCACCTGTGTCTACCGGGCGCCCAGCCTGTCCGGCACGGCCGACAACGCCGACAACAGCATCGCGTTCAGCAAGCAGCAGTTCACGAAGTTCTCCGGCTCGTCGCTGTGCTTCAGCAACGGATTCTTCACCGCCAAGTACGCCCCGGTCACCGACACGACGCAGACCGACAGCCCGGTGGTCTTCGTCAACTGACGCCGGACGGCGGCCTTCACACGAACGCCTGTGGGGCGGGGAG
>NZ_LIQZ01000404.1 GCF_001418655.1 Streptomyces phaeochromogenes
TCGCGCTCTTCGAGAAGAAGTACCCGAAGATCAAGGTGAAGACGGACTTCCAGGATTACGTGGCCTTTTGGGAGAAGTTCCAGACCCAGGCCGCGGGCGGAAATCCACCGGACGTATTCCAGAACGCTGTCGCATTCCTGCGGAAGTACGACAAGAGAAGTGTTCTCCTCGATCTCAAGTCCCAAGTGGACGCGGGAAATCTGAGCCTCAAGAACTTCCGCGCCGGAGTCGAGAAGGTCGGCGAGGTGGACGGAAAGCTGCTCGGTATACCCGTCGGCTCCAACACCATGTCGTTGGTCATTGACGAGAAGGTCTTCGCGGCGGCCGGAGTCAAGCCCAAGCAGGGCTGGACCTGGGACGAGTACTTCGACGCCCTCGAAAAGATCCGCAACAAGCAGAAGGTGTCCGGCGACACCGGCTACTTCGGGATCATGTACCTCTACGACCTCTATCTCCGGCAGAACGGCAAGGCGTTCTTCACCGAGGACGGACTCGGCTTCGAGGAGTCCGACCTGACGGAGTGGTGGACGGACGCCTACAACCGCGTCAAGGCCGGGATCATCACCGACCCGAAGAAGATCGAGCAGCTCAAGCCCAAGTCGGCGCTGGCCTCGGGCGACGGCGCGTCCGAGTTCACCTGGGACAACTTCACGGTGCGCTACACCACGGAGGGCGACAGCACGTACGGGCTGGCGCCGATCCCGACCACCGACGGCAAGGAGACCGGCCAGTACCTCTCCTCGCTGATGCTGAGCGGCTCCGCCCGGACCAAGCACCCCAAGGAGGTCGCGCAGTTCATCGACTTCATGGTCCACGATCCAGAGGTCGGCGCGATCATGGGCTACGACCGCGGCATCCTCGCCAGCACCGAGCAGTTCGAGGCGTACAAGCCGACCGACGCCCCCAACAAGGCGATCGCCCAGTACGAGGAGGACGTCGCCGCGGCCGGGGTCCTCGGGACCATCACCCCGCACCCGGCGGGCGCCGACACCGTCGAAGCGGCCTTCCTGCGCATCGCCGGTGACATGTCCCAGGGCAAGACCAAGGTCTCCGACGCGGTGAAGCAGTTCTTCTCCGAGGCCGAGTCCGCGCTCGCCGCCTGATGGGAACCGCAGTGACGACGCTCGTCAAGGACTCTCCGCCGGATGCCCCGGAGAAGCGTCCCGGTCGCCCCGCCGCCGTCAGGCGGCGGGGCCGCCGGGAGAATCTGGCCGGCTACCTCTTCATGTCCCCGTGGATCGCGGGCTTTCTGCTGCTGACCGCGGGGCCCATGGCCGCCTCGCTCTATTTCGCGTTCACCGACTACAACCTCTTCGACTCCCCGCAGTGGATCGGCTTCGACAACTTCACCAGGATGTTCGACGATCCGCGGTGGCAGAAGTCGGTGGAGGTGACGGCGAAGTACGTCGTCATCGGTACGCCGCTGAAGCTGCTGCTGGCGCTCGGCGTCGCCCTGCTGCTCGCCCAGAGCCGGCGCGGGCAGGCCTTCTACCGGGCGGCGTTCTACGCCCCGTCGCTGATCGGCGCGAGCGTGTCCGTCGGCTTCGTGTGGCGCGCGCTCTTCTCCGACGACGCCGTCGTGGACCGTACGCAGTCGTTCTTCGGGTGGGACGTCGGCGGCTGGGTCGGGGACCCGGACTGGGTGCTCTACAGCCTGGTGGCGCTCACCGTCTGGCAGTTCGGGGCGCCCATGGTGATCTTCCTCGCCGGGCTCAAGCAGGTGCCCAAGGAGCTGTACGAGGCGGCCGAGGTGGACGGCGCCGGGCCGTTCAAGCGGTTCTGGAGCATCACCCTGCCGATGATCTCGCCGGTGCTGTTCTTCAACGTGCTGCTGGAGACCATCCACTCGTTCCAGATCTTCGGCTCGGCGTACGTCGTCTCCAACACCAGCTGCGGACCGGCCGACTCCACGCTCGTCTACACCTGCTACCTGTACCAGAAGGGCTTCAAGGAGGCCCAGATGGGCTTCGCCTCCGCGATGGCCTGGATGCTGCTGCTCGCCGTGGCGCTGGTGACGGCGGTCCTCTTCTGGTCCCAGAAGCGGTGGGTGCACTACGAGGAGGCCTCCCGATGAGCACCACCACGACCCCGCCCACGAGCCCGACCCAGGCCCCGACCACCCCGCGCAAGTCGCTGGACCTCGGGCGAAAGCGGACCGGATCGCTCGCCTGGCACCTCGGCGCTCTGATCGTTCTCGCGGTCGTCCTCTATCCCGTGATCTGGGTCCTGGGCGCCTCGTTCAAGCCCAGCCGCGAGATCATCGGCAGCCTGGAGCTCTTCCCGACCAGCCCGATCCTCCAGAACTTCAAGGGGCTCGCCGACGGCATCGCGGACATCTCGATCGCCACGTTCTTCGAGAACTCCCTCTTCTACGCGCTCGGCTCCGTCGTCGGCATCCTGATCTCCTGCTCGCTGACGGCGTACGCCTTCGCGCGCATCCGGTTCGCCGGGCGCAACCTGATGTTCTCGCTGATGATCGGCACGCTGCTGCTGCCGTACCACGTGCTGCTCATCCCGCAGTACGTGATGTTCCAGAAGATGGAGCTCATCAACACCTATGTACCGCTGCTGATCGGCAAGTACCTGGCCACCGAGGCGTTCTTCGTCTTCCTCATGGTGCAGTTCATGCGGAACCTGCCGAAGGAACTGGACGAGGCGGCGCGGCTCGACGGCTGCGGGCATCTGCGGATCTACTGGTCGATCGTGCTGCCGCTGTGCCGTCCGGCGCTCATCACCAGCGCGATCTTCACCTTCATCAACGCCTGGAACGACTTCATGGGCCCGCTGATCTACCTCAACGAGCCCGGCAAGTACACCGTCTCGCTGGGCATGATGATGTTCCGCGACCAGGAGGGCGTCGCCAACTACGGCGGCATGATCGCCATGTCGCTGGTGGCGCTGCTGCCCGTGCTGGCCTTCTTCCTCGCCTTCCAGCGGTACCTGATCGACGGCATGGCGACCTCCGGGCTGAAGGGCTGAGCCGGTCATGACCCAGACGCGTACGAAGGCTCGTACGGCCGCCGCTCCCAAGCGTGAATCTGCGTTCGCCGAGCGGTTCGCACTGTTCGCCGAGTGTCTGCTCACCGGGGTGTGGATCGCGGTGGCCTCGCTGCCCGTGGTCACCTATCCCGCCGCGTTCGCCGCCGGGTCCCGGCATCTTCGACGGCGTACGGCCCATCTGGGCGGTGGCTGGCGGGAGTTCGTCGCGGACTACCGGTCGGCCCTGCGCGGCGGGTGGATCGCGGGACTCGCCGGGTGGGCCGCGGCCCTCGCGGTGTGGGTCGACGTCCAGGCCGTGCGTGCCGGTATTCCGGGCGGCCCGGTCGTCGGGGCCGTCGGCCTGTTCGCCCTGATCGGGCTGGTCGTCGCCGGGCTGCGCGCGGCGGCGGTCTGGGAGCCCGGCGCGTCCTGGCGGGAGCTGCTCGGGGCGGCCGGTCGCCGCACGGTCCTCGACCCCGCCGGGTCGTTCCTGCTGGTCGGCGGAGTGGCCGTGGTGGCCTGCTCCGCATGGTTCGTCCTGCCGCTGGCGGTCCCCGTGCTCGGGGCCGTCGCGGCGGCGGCGCTCGCCGTGGAGGAGCGCGGCCGGCACCGCTGAGCAAACCGTCCAACAGCACCCATCACACGTACAGGTACACAAGGTCGGCGTCCGGCGCCGCGCCTCTCTCTGTCATGCCCCTGACTTCTCCTACTTCCCCGCACGGAAAGGAAAGGCTGGATCTCATGTCTCCCATCCCCCGCAGGTCCCTCCTCAAGGCGGCTGCCGTCGCCGGAGCCGCCGCCCAGTTCAGCTGGGCCCTGGGCGCCCAGGACGCGCAGGCCGCGCCGAGAGCCGAGGCCGCCGACGCGGACCCGGTGACCCTGGACTGGCTGGAGGACGGCGGCCTCGGCGCCGCCCCCGGCTCGACCGTGGGCGTGCCCTGGCCGAAGGGCGCGTACGAGAAGGAGCAGACGTTCGCGCTGACCGACGGGGACGGCAAGGAGGTGCCCGTCCAGTCCTGGCCGATCGGCTACTGGCCGGACGGCTCGCTGAAGTGGACGGCACACGCGGTCGGACCGGGGGCGGGCAGCGGCAAGCTCACGCTCGCCGCGGGGTCGCCCGCCGCGCCCGCCAAGAAGGTGACCGTCGACAAGCGCGGCGGCACCATCGACGTGTCGACCGGTGTCATCACCGCGAAGATCGGCAAGAGCGGCTCCACGCTGGTGAAGTCCGTGCTGCGCGGCTCGACGGAGATCGCCAAGGACGGCCGTCTCGTGCTGCTGCGGCAGCCCGAGATCGAGGACGGCGACCAGGGCGCGGAGAAGTACGAGCGGTTCGAGAGCGTCATCGCGGAGGTGGAGGTCGAGCAGGACGGGCCCGTCCGTGCCGTCGTCCGTATCGACGGCAAGCACCGCAAGGGCAGCCGGAGTTGGCTGCCCTTCTCGGTCCGGCTCTACTTCTACGCGGGCGCCGAGTCGTTCCGCATGGTGCACACGATCACCTTCGACGGCACCCAGGAGCCGGGCAAGGCGAGTGGTGACTTCATCCGCGGCATCGGCGTGCGGTTCAAGGTGCCGATGCGCGACGCCGCGTACGACCGGCACATCCGTATCGGCGGCGAGGGCACCGGTCTGCTGCGCGAGGCGGTCAAGGGCATCACCGGTCTGCGCCGGGACCCGGGCACGGCTGTGCGGACGGCCCAGTTCGAGGGCAAGAAGCTGCCCGACCCGTCGACGTGGGACCAGCGGGTGACCACCCGCCTCCAGTACATCCCAGAGTGGGGCGACTACACGCTCTCCCAGCTCTCCGCGGACGGCTTCTCGGTCCGCAAGCGCACCAAGAAGGGGCACGGCTGGATCGGCGCGGGCGGCGGCCGGCGGGCGAGCGGCTTCGGGTATGTCGGCGGCGCGAGCGGCGGACTCGCCTTCGGGCTGCGGGACTTCTGGGAGAAGTTCCCGGCCCAGCTCGACATCCGCAACGCGCAGACCGACGAGGCCGAGGTCACCATGTGGCTCTGGTCGCCCGAGGCGCAGCCCATGGACCTGCGCTTCTACCACGACGGCATGGGCCAGGACACGTACCCCGAACAGCTCGAAGGCCTCAACATCACCTACGAGGACTACGAGCCGGAGTTCGGCACCCCCTACGGCATCGCCCGTACCAGTGAACTCCTCTTCTGGGCCCACGAGTCGACGCCGAGCGCCGAGGCGATGGCCGAGCAGGTGGACGCCGTCCGCACGCCGGCGCAGCTCGTCGCCCCGCCCAGGCACCTCATCAAGGCGGGCGTCTTCGGCAGGCTGTTCTCCGAGCCGGACCGCACCACCGCCGCCAAGGCGAAGATCGAGGACCATCTCGACTTCCTCTTCACCTATTACAAGGACCAGGTGGAGATGCGCCGTTGGTACGGCTTCTGGGACTACGGCGACATCATGCACAGCTACGACCCGAGCCGGCACCAGTGGTGCTACGACGTCGGCGGCTACGCCTGGGACAACTCCGAGCTCTCGCCCGACCTCTGGCTCTGGTTCGCGTACATGCGCTCGGGCCGCGCCGACATCTTCCGCTTCGCCGAGGCCATGACCCGGCACACCGGAGAGGTCGACGTCTACCACCTCGGCAAGTGGGCGGGCCTCGGCACCCGCCACGGCGTCCAGCACTACGCCGACAGCGCCAAGCAGCAGCGGATCGCCAACACCACCTACCGCCGCTACTACTACTTCCTCACCGCGGACGAACGCGTCGGCGACCTCATGCACGCCAACGTCGACTCCGACGAGACGTTCCTCGTCCTCGACCCCATCCGCAAGATCCGCACCGAGCCGTACGAGCCGGACCGCAACGCGCTCTCCATCGGCTTCGGCACCGACTGGAGCGGTCTTGTCTCCGCCTGGCTCACCGAGTGGGAGCGGCGCGGGCCCAAGTGGGAGAAGGCGAAGGCGCGGGTCCTGTCGACGATGGAGACCATCGCCGCCCAGCCCAACGGGTTCGTCCAGGGCAGCGCCCTGTACGACCTGGACACCGGGAAGTTCGCCGTCGCGGACAAGGCCGTGGTCGGTGTCTCGCACCTCTCGGCGATGTTCGGCCTGGTCGAACTGAACGCCGAACTCCTCGACCAGATCGAGATGCCGAAGTTCAAGGAGGCGTGGCTCGACTACTGCCGCTACTTCAACGCCACGAAGGCCGAGCAGAGGGCCCGCTACGGCTCCGACTTCGGCTCCCTGCTGCTCTTCCAGGGACACGCGCGGCAGGACGCGTACGCCGCCGTCCAGTTGGGCGACGATGCGCTGGCCGCGCGGGCGTGGCGGCAGTTCTACAACAGCGCCGACGCGTGGGACTACAAGGAGTCGACGGACTGGTCCACGAAGAAGGTCGACGGGCCGACCGGCTTGGTCCCGGGCAGTGAGGCGTCGTGGGTTTCCACCAACACGACGGCGTTGTACGGGTTGGCGGCGATCCAGAATCTGGCGTTGGTGGGGGACAAGATGCCGTGACGCTCCACTGGGGGCGCGGGGTTGACTGTGCGGGTCCGCCGGGGCCGGGCGCGCAGTTCCCCGCGCCCCTGTAGGGGCGCGCCTGTGTCAGTGCATTCTGCCCAGTACCTCTCGGACTCGGCGGGCGTCTCGGAGCCGTTGTTCGTATGTGGCGCCCAGGGCGAGGAGCAGGAGGCCGGCCAGTGCCGGGGGTACCCAGCGGGGTACCGCGCCCATCGCCTGGGCGATGTACGGGGCCAGTTCGTGGAGGGCGACCAGGGCGAGGGTGCCGCCGCCGAGGACGAGCAGGGCCTGGAGGCGTTGCCGGGCGCCGACGAGGGTGACCAGGAGTGCTG
>NZ_LIQZ01000405.1 GCF_001418655.1 Streptomyces phaeochromogenes
ATGTTCCGCATGCCGATCTTCGTGTGGAACGTGCTGCTCACCGCGGTCCTCGTGCTGCTCGCCTTCCCCGTGCTCGCCGCCGCGCTGTTCGCGCTGGAGGCGGATCGGAAATTCGGCGCACACATCTTCGATGCCGCAAACGGTGGTGCCCTGTTGTGGCAGCACCTGTTCTGGTTCTTCGGGCATCCAGAGGTGTACATCATCGCGCTGCCGTTCTTCGGCATCATCAGCGAGGTCATCCCGGTCTTCTCCCGCAAGCCGATGTTCGGCTACATGGGCCTGATCGGCGCGACCATCGCCATCGCGGGCCTGTCGGTGACGGTGTGGGCGCACCACATGTACGTCACCGGCGGTGTGCTGCTGCCGTTCTTCTCCTTCATGACGTTCCTCATCGCCGTGCCAACGGGTGTGAAGTTCTTCAACTGGATCGGCACGATGTGGAAGGGATCGTTGTCCTTCGAGACACCGATGCTGTGGGCCACCGGCTTCCTGATCACCTTCACCTTCGGTGGTCTGACCGGTGTCATCCTGGCCTCGCCGCCGATGGACTTCCACGTCTCGGACTCGTACTTCGTGGTGGCGCACTTCCACTACGTGGTCTTCGGCACTGTGGTGTTCGCGATGTTCTCCGGCTTCCACTTCTGGTGGCCGAAGTTCACCGGCAAGATGCTCGACGAACGCCTCGGCAAGATCACCTTCTGGACGCTGTTCATCGGCTTCCACGGCACCTTCCTCGTCCAGCACTGGCTGGGCACGAACGGAATGCAGCGCCGGATTCCCGACTATCTGGCCGTGGAGGGGCTGACGGTCCTCAACACGGTGTCCAGCATCTTCTCCTTCGTCCTCGGGCTGTCCCTGCTGCCGTTCTTCTACAACGTCTGGAAGACGGCGAAGTACGGCGAGAAGGTCGAGGTCGACGACCCGTGGGGTTACGGCCGTTCGCTGGAGTGGGCCACGTCCTGCCCGCCGCCGCGGCACAACTTCCTCACGCTGCCGCGGATCCGTTCCGAATCCCCCGCCTTCGACCTGCACCATCCCGAAATCGGTGCCGTGGCCGGGCAGTTGCCTGCGCCGGAGAGGGTTCTGCGGTGACGACGATGGACGAACGGCCGGTCGATGCTGGGGCGTTGATCCACGAGTTGGAGGGTCATCTTCTGATCGAGGCCACCCGGGGTGAGGGGCGGGCGGAAGCGGGCCGCTTCACACGGCAGTTCGGGTGGCTCACCGACAGTCAGCGGGCCGAGGTCGAGGAGCGGTTCGCGGAGGAGTACGTGTCGCTGGCGCGGCTTTCCTGGCGGCGGACCGTTCAGCGGGGTGCTGAACTGCGGGGCGAGTACGAGGAGGCGTACCGGGTGTTGCGTCGGCGGCTGCTCTCGGTGTGGCTGTTCGGGGTGGCGCTCATCGGCGGGGCTGCCGTTGTGCTGGTGTCGCTGGCCCGGCAATGACGGACCGAGCATCACTCCAGGACCGGTTGTGATCCGGAGGTGCGGGGCTTCCCGCGGCCGAAGTCGCGGGAAGCCCCGAGCGGTGGGACAAGCTCAGACGCAGACCACGATCTTCCCCCGCGTGTGTCCGCGCTCGGCGTATGCGTGCGCCTCCGCGATCCGTTCGAGTGGGTAGGACCGCTCGATGCGCGGTGTGTAGCGGCCTTGGCGGCCTAGTTCGCCCGCCTCGGCGAGGAGAGTGGAGTCGTTCTCCGCGTTGGCCATGTGCACACCCAGGCGATGCGCGTTGGTGTGGTCGGCGACCGTCGAGACGTGGGCAGGGTCGCCGACGATCGCGACGATTTCGGCGAGGGACCCGGAGGCCGCGGTGTCGAGCGCGATGTCGACACCGTCCGGAGCCAGGGTGGCGAGGCGCTCCGCGAGGCCGGTGCCGTAGGTGGTGGGAACGGCTCCGAGAGAGGTGAGGAACTCGTGGTTGCGCTCGCCGGCCGTCCCGATCACGGTGGCGCCCTGAGCCACCGCGATCTCGACCGCCGCACTGCCCACGCCTCCGGCGGCGCCCTCGACGAGAAGGGTGCGCCCCCGCAGGGGACCGAGCGCCTTCAGCCCGCCCATCGCGGTCACGGATGCCAGACCGGCGCCGGCGGCCTCCTCGTCTGTCCACGTGGTGGGCGCGTGGGCCCAGGCCGAGAGCACGGCCAGCTCCGCTGTCGCGCCGGTGACGCCGCCCAGCCCGAAGACACGGTCGCCGATGCTCACCCCCCGCACGCCCTCACCGATCTCGTCGACCACGCCGACGGCATCACGCCCGGGAATCGCGGGCAGGTCCACGGGGAGCACCTCGTGCACCGCACCGGAGCGCACCTTCCAGTCGACGGGATTGACGCCGGCCGCCGCGACGCGGACGCGGATCTCGCCGGGCCCGGGATGCGGGTCCGGCGCCTGCTCGACCACCAGGGTCTCCACACCGCCGTACTCGTGATAGCGGACTGCGCGCATGACGTGCTGCCTTTCCACACGGCCTGAACCGGCCGTTCGTGAAGTCAGTGGGGCGAATGTTCGGCAAGCGCCGACGCCCACCACGCTAAAACCTGACGTTGGTGTCAGGTGCAAGTCGAACCTGCCGGACGAGAGAAGGACCTGTGCGCATCGGTCAGGTCGCCGAGCAGGGGGAGTGAGCATCCGCGCGCTGCGCTACTACGAAGTGGACTCGGGTGAGGCGGAGTCGGCGCCGTGGCCGGTCCACGGCGACGAGGACGAAGTGGGTCCCGTCCTCGCCGCCGTGAACCGGCCGGCCAGTGGAGGCTGAAGCACTGTGAGCCGCCGGCGCCCTGCCCCGCAGGTCGGGGCGTTGCGGCCCTGGCGACGGCCTCCTACGCCACGGTGACGTGCACCGTCATCTCGTCGGCCCCGGGTGTGCCCACCGTCTCGATGGTGACCCCTGTCCAGGTGCCCTGGGGCAGGTTCAGCGCCGGAGCCGTTTTCTCGCCGACGGTGGTGTTGTCCTTGAACGGGTACAGGTCGTCGCTGTCACCGCGGTTGCCCCGGCCGAACATCCGGGAGAGGTCGCCGCGGCCGTCCGCCTGGAGGAGTTCGATGGCCAGGTTCTGCTCGTCGTTGACGTTGTCGATCGATTCGTCGACGACGTAGACGGCGATCCCCTCATCGGGCAGGAAGGCGTCCTGGCCTCGACGGCGACGGTACTCGACGAGTATGTACTGGCTGTCGGACATGGTCGCGGGGTTCTGGATGAACACCGCTTCGCCGTCCTCCGCGGCGGGCCGCAGCCTGATGTCCCGGGTGGTCTTGTTCACCACCTGGGGCTCGATCCAGCCGTGGAACATGCGCAGCATGGCGGTCGGGAAGACCGGGGTCAGACCGCCGTTGCCCCATGAACCGCCCGCCATCAGGCAGTAGTTGCCGAGTCCGGCCGAGCGGGTCAGCTGCTGCTGGCCGGTGTCGTAATAGTCGGCCCAGCGTGCCGCGAGGTGGCCCCACTCGTGGGCGCAGACGCCGACGGCACTGTCCTCGGGGACGGTCAGGAAGGTGCGCGCGGACAGGCCCGGACCGACGTCGACTCCCCCGGGGATCGTCCACTTGAGGCTCCACAGGTCGCCGCGCTGGGTCGTCTGCTCGGCGCCGCGTCCGGCGTGGATGACGAACAGGGCGGTGACGACTCCTTCGTCGAGTGCGTCGAAGGAGGTGAAGTCGACTCCGGCGTCCCGGGCCGCCAGTACGGCGTCGCGCGCCAACCCCTGTGAGTTGCGCGGGAAGTTGGCGTTCATGCCGGAGTTGCCGTCGGCGTAGAACGACAGCGGCTGCGGCATCCGGAACCAGCCGTGCACCGCGCCCTGGACGTCGATGCCCGTGCTCGGTGACGTGTCGAAGGCGCTGACGTCGCGGTAGAACGAGCGCATGCTGCCGGTCGGGAACTCGTCGAGGCCGAACAGCATGCTGTCGTAGTGGCCGGGGCCGTGGTCGACCTCGTGCGGCTGGTCGGGAAAGTCGACGAGCAGCACCAACGTCCGGATGGTTCCCCGGAGTTGGGCCGACGGCCGGGTGATCAGCTGCTTGTCGGTGCTGGGGCCCGGGTCGATGGCTCCGTCGTCGAGGCCGACGAGGTTCTCGCCCCGCCGTCCCGCGCGCCAGACGGTGTAGTACTCCTCGAACGTCATGTTCCCTGGCAGGCGGCGCTGCTTGAGCAGTTCGAGATAGCGGGCGTACAGCTGCGCCAGGGCCTGGGGCGACAGCGGTACCGGACAGACTGCGGCGCAGTCGTGGACTGGTCGTACAGGGCTGAGCGTATGACGCATCAGGCACCCCCTTCAGGGGACGAACCCCTCTTGCCGGACACGGAGAATCCAGAAAAATCCGGCCATGCGAAGGCCGTACACCTTCTCATAGTTGGGGCCGAGATTGCTGTCAACGTGCAGTCGTACAGCGGAACTTGGGCGTGCCGAAACGGAACTCTCCGGTCCCCCGGCCGGGCCCGGCCCTCGGCCCGGGTCTACGAGCCCTCCGGACGCCATCCCGCCGGGCGCAGGATCCCCAGGAGCAACCCCACGAGTTCGTCCACCACCTCGTCCAGGGTCGCGTCGACCCAACCCGAACTCCAGTCGTGCAGCAGGCCGTTGACACTGCCGATGAACGCCGCGGCGGCGATCCGGTAATCGCGGGGGACCGCCTCGCCCCGGTCCGCGGCGGCCGTGGCCTCGGCGCAGACGAAGTCGATCCAGCGGGAACGGCGGGCCAGCCGTTGCCGTTCGAGCCGTGGGCTGACGCCGATGATCTCGACGAAGGTGATGCGCAGGCGGCGCGGATCGCCGGTGACGTTGGCGGCGTAGGCGCGGAAGGCGGCCGTGGCGCGTCCCTCGATCGGCAGTCCGTCCGCCTCGGCGAGGCCGGTCAGGGCGGCCTCCTCGGCCCAGTCGTTGACCTGGAGGTGGAGGGCGGCCAGTACGTCTTCGAGGGTGCGGAACTCCTCGTAGAACTGGCGGGTGGACAGGCCTGCGGCCTCGCTCAGGGCTGAGACGGTCGTGGCGCGGTAGCCGGGGGCGTCCCCGAACAGCTGGAGTCCGGCGTCCAGGAATCTCCGGCGACGCTCGGACTTCCGCTCCTCGGCGGTCTTGCCACCGTAACGGCCGGTCGGCGCTCTGAGCCTGCCCGCCACTGAACCTCCCTGATCGGCCCGATGGCCAATCTTGTCCTGTCCGGAGTCTTGTGGAGAGCGGGCCCCTCTCCTTACTTTCCAGTAAGTCCAATCTGAACGTACGCGTTTTCAGATTCTCGACCTTGTCATGCTCCCCACACATAGGAGAGATCGGTCATGTCTGCCTTCAGAGCCCGGCACGCCTGGTCCATCGCAGCCGCCCTCGTCCTGGCCGTCACCGCGCCGGCCACCGTGTCCGCCGCACCGAACGCCTCCGCGGATCTGCGAGAGGTGATGTTCGTCGGTAACAACTGGGAGGGCACCGCCGACGTCATCAAGTCCACGGGCGACTTCGCGAAGGTCGGCCGGATCAACGTCATCCCGGACAAGGACGCGCGGATGGCGGAGATCAACGCCGACCCGATCAAGTGGATCGCCTTCATGACCATCCGCAACAGCGTGGGCGAGGGTCACGACCAGTTCGTCGACGACATGTACTCCACCCCCGACGGCAGGTCGATGGTGGTATCCCGGCCGAGCTTCGCCGACGTGGTCTCGATCGACCTCGCCTCGGGCGACATCAACTGGCGCTTCCCCGTGTCGGGCTTCCGCGCCGACCACATGGCGGTCTCCCCCGACGGCACCCGGGTCGCCGTCTCGGCCTCCACCTCCAACACCGTGCATGTGCTGGACATCAACACGGGCAAACAGGCGGGCTCGTTCGCCACGGGTGACAAGCCGCACGAGAACATCTTCACCAGCGACGGCAAGCAGATCTGGAACATGGGGATCGGCGACGTCAACACCGCGACCGACGCCCCGTGGCTGGACTGGACGAAGGGCGACCGGAAGATCACGGTCGTCGACGCGACCACGTTCAAGCAGGTCAAGGTCATCGACATGCGGCAGCGGCTCGACGCGATCGGCCTCACCGACTACTCCGACGCGGTCCGCCCGGCCGCCTTCAGCCCGGACGAGTCGAAGCTGTACTTCCAGGTGTCGTTCTTCAACGGCTTCTTCGAGTACGACATCGCCACGGACCGGATCACCCGCACCAAGACTCTGCCGATGAACCCCGCGACCAGCACCGACCGCACCACCTGGGTCAACGACTCGCGCCACCACGGCATCTCGATGAAGCCCGACGGCACGAAGATCTGTGTCGCGGGCACGATGGACGACTACGCGACCGTCGTCGACCGCGCCACCCTCCAGGAGGGCCCGCTCGTCACCGCCTCCAAGCCCTACTGGGCGACCGTCAGCGGTGACGGCAAGTCCTGCGTGGTCTCCGAGAGCGGCGCCGACCAGGTCACGGCGATCGACTTCACCACCGGCAGGAAGACGGTGTCCGTGCCGGTCGGCGACCACCCGCAGCGCGTCCGCCTGGCCCACGTCCCGGCCAACTGGACGGGGACGACCGCCGACTGACCTGCTCCGCCCGGCAGCCCCGCGCCCCTTGGGGGCGCGGGGCTGTGACATTTTGCGGCTCCGCCGCGTGGGCGCGACCAGCCACGACGAGCCGGCAGACGGAATACCCTCCAGCAGAGCCTCTAGTTGAACTCGGACGCCATCCAGGAAGCCAGCTCCGAACGCGCCGCGCTCAGCACCGCAGCGGACGGCGCGGTCGCACCATTGGTGACCAGGGCATAGTGCAACGTGCCCGAGTCTGCCGCGGTGAGCAACAGCCGCCGACTGCCCGTGCCACCCGGCTCGGCCGCCGTGGCGATCGGAGTGGTGCGGGTGTACGCGGGCGGACCGAACACCGTCCCGAGGTCGGAGACCACCGTGGTCGACGCGCTCGGGAAGGACGCCGGAAGATGCAGTTCCGTCGGCTCGGCGCTGCCGTCGGAGCGCCAGACCTGCAGCGCGTACTGCCCCGAGCCCACCAGCTGGGCGACGTTCGGCAGGGAACTGGGCACCGGGTTCCACGTCAGTGTCGTGGAACCGTCCCTTGAGCGGTCCTCGTAGGTGAAGGCGAGCGAGCGGCCCGCCGTGGCGCTGGGGTAGACGCGGTCGAGCATCCGGGCGTCCTGGCGCAGTACGGCCTTGCCGGAGTCGTCGAGGCGTACCGCGGACAGGTCCTCGTCGTTCCAGGCGTCGCCCGCGGTCTGCACCTCGTTCGGGTTGTCGTTCATCAGCTCGTGGTGGCGGCCGTTGTAGATGTCCCACTGCCACTGGGAGCCGGACAGGACGGGACCCGAACTCGCTGGATCCGCCCACCAGTTGGCACCCTTCACCCGGGAGTCGAGGGCCTGGTACATCGCCTTGTAGACCGTCGGCGCCTTGTCGGAGACAGAGCCGCTGAGCGGGTGCCCGAACTCGCTGATGATCGCCGTCGTCCCGGTGGCCGTGGCCCGGTCGCGGACGGTGCCGAAGTCGCCGACGTACTGGCCGTCCTCCGCCTTGCCCCACATGAAGACACCGGAGATGGCCTTCTGGTCGTAGAAGTGGGTGTTGAAGACGTAGCGCGAGCCGAGCGTCGAGTCGAGCAGGCCGCCCTCCTGCTTCTGGAAGTCGATGTTGGCGTTCCAGAAGAGGTTCGGCTCGACGAAGGCCGGCTTGGCCTGCCAGCCCGCCGCGTCCATACGGGCACGGAACTTGACGTAGAACGGCCACAGGACGTCCTTCTCCCACGCCCGGCTGGTCTGGCCCGAGTCGTAGGTGCCCGCGTGCGGCTCGTTCCACGGGTCGAAGCCGACGACGCCCGCGAACTGGGTCGCGGTGAGGTTCTGCCTCACGTACGTCATCGTCTTCTGGGCGGTGTCGAGGAAGGCGTCCTGAAGGCCGTACTCGTTGTGCCAGAAGTCGTAAGTCGCCTGTGTCACGGCCGCGTTGGAGGTGATGTTCTGGCCCCAGAACGGGCAGATGCCGCAGTACTCGTCGGGGTAGTCACCGAGGTCGACGGCCCACTTGGGGGCGCCGTCGCCGGTGTACCAGCTGTCCGAGTCGAACAGCCAGCGGGAGTAGAGGTCCTGGTGGAAGTCGGGGTACACGCGGATGCCGGCGTCCACGAACGCACGGATCTGGTCGGTCGCGGCGGCCAGGTAGGCGGAGTCCACCTGGCCGCGCGTGGGCTCCGCGTAGGCCCAGGAGAGCAGGAAGCGGACGGAGTTGCCGCCGCCGAGCGCCCGCAGCGCGGTCGCGGACTTCTTGGCGTCCGCGACCGAGGCGAAGGGCAGGCCGTTGTTCTCCTTGAGTTTCGTCTCGCCGGAGACGTTGTAGCCGCGCAGCACGACCTCGCGGCCGAGGCCGTCGGTGAAGCGGCCGTTCTGGACCGTGAGGGTCGCGGCGGCGGCCGGGTCGAACCACAGATCGTCGGGGAGGGCTGAGGCGGGCTGAGCTCCGGTGGTCGTCAGGAGACCGGTCAGGAGTACGAGGACGCCGAGCAGATGCACACGCAACTTCGACATGTGCACAACAGTCGCGGTGCCTCTTCGGCCCGTCAAGACTCCTGACTTGAGAGTAAGTCACCTTTTCCGGAATGGAGTTGTGCCGGTCACCCGCCGATCATCCGCCGATTCGCCGCGTCACGTTCAGCAGGTACTCCTTGCGGTTGAGCGGGTTGTGATCGGTACGCGGCCGGTCCCGGACCGTGCCTCGCGCGAGCGGCGCGTAGTGGTCGAACGCGGCCTCCAGCTCGCCCTCTCCGCTGGTCAGACCCGGTAGCTGTTGCTCAAGCCCGTGCACCTGGGCCGCCGGGATCGCACCCTCCAGCACACATGACGTGCCCCGCGTCTCCGTCGTCCTGGGCACCGCCCGCAGCCCGGCGAGGACCGGGAGCAGGGCGCCCAGCGAGTCCACCGGGGCCTCCAGGCGGAATCGGTGCATCGGCTCGTACACCTGACTGCCGGCCTCTCGCAGCGCGTCCATCAGGACGAGCGGGGTGAGGCCGCGGAAGTCCGCTCCCGTGCTCGACATGCTCTTGTCGAAGCCCTGGTGGGCGTGGCTCTGCCGGGGCGAGTACCCGGAGTGCGTCATGGTGACCGTGCAGTCGGGGACCCGCCAGCCGTGGATTCCCTGGTCCAGGGTCTCCCTCACGGTGTCCTCGACCGCCTTGAAGAAGGCGTACGGCATGGCTCCGAGCTCGACCTCCAGCCGGAACTCCACGCCGGAGCCGACCGGCGCCGGATCGACGCGCAGTCCGACCGTGGCGAGGAACGGGTTGGGTTCCTTGCCGTTGAACTCGACCGCCGCGCCACTGCCCACGGGCCGCTCGACACAGATCGTCGTCGTCTCGCGGAAGCCGACGTCCAGGCCGAACTCGTCGGCCAGGGTCGCCTGGACGACCTCCTTCTGCACCTCGCCGTAGAGGGACACCGAGATCTCCCGCCGCGTCCCGTCCAGCCGCAGGTTGATCAGCGGGTCCTGCTCGGCGAGCTGGGTGAGTGCGGTGTGCAGGGCGCCCTTGTCGGCCGGACGGTTCGACACGACGACGGTTTCGAGGGTCGGCGGAGCGAAGAAGTGCTCGTACGACGGGCGCGGCACGCCGATGCTGTCGCCGATCCTGATGCCGTCGAGGCCCCACAGCTTGCCGATCCGGCCGGCGGCCAGCAGGCCGTCCCGGGTGTCCGAGCCGCGTTCGAAGACACGGACCGCGGTGACCTTGCCTTCCTTGCCGCCTCCGAAGGTCACCCGGTCGCGGGTGCGGAGGGCCCCGGAGAACATCCGCGCGTACGCGACCCGCTCCCCCGCCCGGCCCCGCTCGACCTTGAACACCGTGCCGGAGACCTGTCCTTCGGTGTCGCTGTCGCCGGCGGGGAGCAGGTCCCTGATGCCGGTGATCAGCTCGTCCACGCCCGCGCCCGTCATGGCGGAGCCGAAGAACACCGGGTGCACGAGGGCCCGCCCGGTCTGGTCCGCGAGTGCCGCGCGGAACAGGGCGTCCGGCACCCCGCCCTCGACGTACGCGGTGAGCAGCCGGTCGTCGTGGTCGGCAAGCACATCGAGCGCGTCCGGGGCGAGACCCGGGGCGAAACGCGCCTGGGGCGTGCCCTGTCCGACCGTCCGGCCCATCGGGACCACGGCCGGGGTGAGACGCTCGGTGACGGCCCTGAGTACGGCCTCGTCCCGTGCGCCCCGGCGGTCGATCTTGTTGACGAAGACGAGCGTGGGAACGCGCAGCCGTCGCAGTGTCCGCATCAGGACACGCGTCTGCGCCTGGACGCCCTCCACGGCCGAGATCACTAGCACCGCGCCGTCGAGCACGCTCAGCACCCGCTCCACCTCGGCGATGAAGTCCGGGTGGCCGGGTGTGTCGATCAGATTGACCGTCACGTCGTCGATCTCGAACGAGACGACGGCCGACTTGATGGTGATACCGCGCTGTCGTTCCAGCGCGAGCGAGTCGGTCTGGGTGCTGCCGTCGTCGACGCTGCCGATCTCGTCGATGATCCCGACGGTGTGCAGCAGCCGCTCGGTCAGGCTTGTCTTACCCGCGTCTACGTGCGCCAGAATTCCAAGGTTCAGCGTGTGCACCGCTTGTCATGTCCTTTGAAGTGAGAGGGATTCCTTCCTGGGTGGACATGAACGGTGCGCGCATTGCTGCTCCTTGATTCCGGTCGACTGTGCCTCGCGGCTGATCCCTTTCAGTCCATCAGTCCCTGGCATCCGCGAGCAACGGAATATCCGGGAGGACCTGGAGCGGGGCGGTACCCAAGCCGACTCGGCGAGCTTCCGCAGGGCTTTCTCGACCGGTGGGGGGGCAGCGCCGTATGGCGCGTGGCGCGGTGGTCGTCGTGGTGTCGGGCGGCTGGGAGCGTGGCGGACCCGGGCTGCTCGCGGCCCGGGTGCGACGCTTGCACCGGCCTGCGCACCGGGTGATCCGGGCCGATCCACGCGAGGACCGTCCCGGCTACTCGCCCCCGGCCGCGGGTATGGCGGCGGCGCTGCCGAGCGTTGACCATTCGTCGAGGGCACAGAGGACACAGACTGGCCGCACCGGAACGTCCGGCGGTGGTGGTGAGAGGAGCGGGCGATGCGTGAGATCCTCCCGGCGCTCGGCCGGTGGTATGCGGAGGGCTCCCCCTTCGGTCTCGCCACGGTCGTCGCCGTCAGCCGGAGCGCGCCACGGGATCCGGGCGCCTCCATGGCCGTCGGGCCCGGTGACGAGGTCGTGGGCAGCGTCTCCGGCGGCTGTGTCGAGGGGGCGGTGTTCGAGCTGGCCCAGGACGTGGTGGAGTCAGGCGAGGCCCGACTGGAGACCTTCGGGTACAGCGACGAGGACGCGTTCGCCGTCGGTCTGACCTGCGGCGGGGAGATCACCCTCCTCGTACGGCCCGTCACGGCCGCGCTCGATCCGTCCTTCGGGGCGGTCGCGGAGTCGGTGGCCGCGGCCCGTCCGGTGACCGTGGCGACGGTGATCGACGGCCCGGCTCAGCTTGGCGCGACCCTCGCGGTCTGGGAGGACGAGGTGTCGGGCACGCTCGGCACGACGGGCCTGGATGTGGCGGTGACCGCCGACGCGCGGGGCGAACTGGCCCTGGGCGCCACCGGGCAGCGGCACTACGGCCCGCGCGGCGAGCGACGCGAGGACGCGGTGACGGTCTTCCTGCACTCCTTCGCTCCCCCGCCGCGCATGCTGGTCTTCGGGGCGATCGACTACGCGGCTGCCGTGGCCCGGATCGGCTCCTTCCTCGGCTACCGCGTCACCGTGTGCGACGCCCGGCCCGTCTTCGCCACCCCGAAACGCTTCCCGGCGGGCGTGGAGGTCGTCGTCGAGTGGCCGCACCGCTATCTGCACGCCACCCCGACCGACGAACGCACGGTGATCTGCGTCCTCACCCACGACCCCAAGTTCGACGTGCCGCTCCTGGAGGAGGCGCTGCGCCGGCCGGCCGCGTACATCGGGGCCATGGGCAGCCGGCGTACGCACGACGACCGGATGAAGCGGCTGCGGGACGGCGGGCTCGGCGAGGCCGAACTGGCGCGGCTGCGCTCGCCGGTCGGCCTCGACCTCGGAGCGCGTACGCCGGAGGAGGTGGCCGTGTCCGTCGCCGCCGAGATCGTCGCGCTGCGCTGGGGCGGCAGTGGCGCCCCGCTGATGGCGACGGCCGGGGAGATCCACCCGCGGGAGCGATGACGAGCCGCGGCCTTCGCGGCGGCCCTCCTGGACGACGGCCGTCCTGCGCCTGAGACGTCGGCGTGTCAGGTCTCCTCGCGGTGGTCGGCGATGATCGCTTCGAGGTGCCGCAGGGCGGTGGTCACTCGGGCCGGGTCCTCCTGGAAGAAGGGGTCGTCGGGTACGGGCAGTGATCCGGCGAGCGCCCAGCCGCGTCCGCGTGCCCAGGTGGCGTCGTCGTCGCCGAGCGCCTCGCGGAAGGTGCCGCGTGCCGCGTCGGGCAGAAACTTCCACGCGGGCAGCACGTCGACAGCCGGGTCGCCGACGCCCAGCGTGCCGAAGTCGATGACCGCGCTGAGGTGGCCGTCGACGGACAGCAGGTTGCCGGTCGCGAGGTCGCCGTGGAACCAGACCGGCGGTCCGTCCCAGGCCGGTGCCGTAAGTGCCGCGTCCCACACGGCCGTTACGGCGTCCGTGTCGACCATGCCCTTCAGCTTGGCGATCTTCGGCCGGACCAGGGTGTCGGCGGCCAGCGAGTCGCGTTCGTCGCCCATGGGTACCCCGCGGAACGCGTTGCTCCACTGCGGTCCTGGACCGTCGGTGGCGTCGATCGTCCGCAACGCCCGGATGAACTCGGCCAGTTGTCCGGCCGCCGTCACCGGATCGGCGAGCCCCTCGGTGGTCGCCGTCTCGCCCTCCAGCCACCGGTAGACCGACCAGGGGAAGGGATAGCCCTCCCCCGGCGCTCCCGCCGCGAGCGGTTCGGACACCGTCAGCGGCAGCTGCGGGGCGAGCAGCGGCAGCCAGCGGTGCTCCCGCTCGACCTGTCCGACCCAGCGCGGGTAGCGGGGCAGCCGTACGGACAGGACGTTGCCGAGCCGGAACGTCGCGTTGTCCATCCCGGACCTGGGCACCGGCGAGATCGGGAGTTCGGCCCACTGGGGGAACTGGACGGCGAGCAGACGGCGGACCAGATCGGCGTCGATGGTCACGTCGTCGTGGGCATGCGGGTCACCGGATGACAAGGGTCAACTCCTGGATGCGGACCGGGAAGCGGCCGACCCATCCCATCCTCCGGAACATGCACCGTCCACTGATTTTCTGCCCGCCCGTCAACCGTCCGCTGATTCTCGGGGCGGCAGCCGGTGGAGTCGTACCTCGGTGAGCTCGCCGTCCTTCACCACCGCCGTCATGTACGTGCAGTGCGGCTGGCTTCGGCGGTCGGTGGGCGAGCCCGGGTTGAGGAGGCGCAGGCCGGTCGGGGCCGTGGTGTCCCAGGGGATGTGGCTGTGGCCGAAGACCAGGACGTCGAGGTCCGGGAAGCGGGTGGCGCAGCGCGTCTCGCGGCCTTGGGCGGCGCCGGTCTCGTGGACGACCCCGACGCACAGGCCGTCCAGGTCGGCCCGGGCGATCTCGGGGAGGCGGGCCCTCAGCTCGGGGCCGTCGTTGTTGCCGTACACGCCGATGAACCGGTTCGAGCGGCTCTCCAGGAGGTCGAGGGTGGCGGTGTCCACCCAGTCGCCGGCGTGGATCACGACGTCGGCGCGCGGGAGTTCGGCGAGGAGCGGCGCGGGGAGCCGCTTGGCGCGCTTGGGGAGGTGGGTGTCGGACATCAGGAGGAGGCGCACGTGATCAGCCTAGGACGGGCGGTTCCGTGAGGGGTGGTCCGGTCGCGGGCGGTTCCGTCACTGCGATCTCGGCCCACACCTGCTTGCCGCCGCTGACCGGGACCGTTCCCCAGATCGCGGAGAGTGCCTCGACGAGGAGGATGCCACGGCCGCCGGTGGCCTCCCAGCCGATGCTGGTGGGCTTGATGGGCGTACGCGGTGAGGCGTCGGCGACGGCGATGCGCAGACGGTCGTTGATGAGGGTGAGGTCGAAACGGACCTGGCCGTCGGTGTGCACGAGGGCGTTGGTGACCAGTTCGGAGACGATCAGGAGGATGGCGTCGTGCTCCTCCGTCACGCCCCAGGCGCGCAGGGTGCGCCGGGTGAAGCGGCGGGCGTGGCGGACGGCCTCGGGTACGCGCCACACGGTCCAGCTCTCGCGCAGCGGCCTCAGGTCGAGTCCGTCGTAGCGCATGAGGAGCAGGGCCACGTCGTCGCTGCGGTTGGCGCCCGCGAGCAGGGCGTCGGCGACGAGTCCGAGGTGGGCGGGGTCGGCGGCGGACAGCTCGTCGGCCAGCCGGTTCAGGCCGTCCTCCATGTCGAGCTCGGAGGACTCGACGAGGCCGTCGGTGGTGAGGGCCACGATGGTGCCGGGCCGCAGCGGCAGCGGGCTCATCGGGAAGTCGGCCTGGGTGATGACGCCGAGCGGTGGTCCGCCCTCGGTGACGACGATCTCGGTGGTGCCGTCCGGGTGGCGCAGGACGGGCGGCAGATGCCCGGCACGTACGCACCAGGCCGTGCCCTCCGCCATGTCGACGTCGACGTAGCAGCAGGTGGCGAAGAGGTCGGTCTCCATGTCCATGAGCAGCCGGTTGGCGTGCGAGACGACCACGTCCGGCGGGTGGCCCTCGACGGCGTACGCGCGTAGCGCGGTGCGCATCTGGCCCATGAGGGTGGCGGCCTGGGCGTTGTGCCCCTGGACGTCGCCGATGACGAGGGCGACGTGGCTGTCGGGCAGCGGGATCACGTCGTACCAGTCGCCGCCGACCTCCAGGCCCGCCGTGGTGGGCAGATAGCGGGCGACGGCCTCCGCGCCCGGCAGGGGAGGCAGTCTGCGCGGGAGGAGGGTGCGCTGGAGCATGCCGACGAGTTCGTGTTCGGCGTCGAAGGCGTGGGCGCGCATCAGGGCCTGGCCCGCGAGGCCTGCGGAGGCGGTGAGCAGGGCACGCTCGTCGGGGCCGAAGTCGTGCGGGGTGTCCCAGCCGATGAGGCAGGCGCCGGCCATCGCGCCGCTGCCGGCCGGCAGCGGCAGGATGGCGAGGCCGCCGGGGCCGACCTCGGCGAGGGTGGCCTCCAGTGGGGTTCCGGCGGGCCAGATGGCCGCGCGTCCGTCGCGCAGGGCGGCAGCCAGGGTCGGCATGGTGCGTACGGGTGCGTCGGGCCACTCCGAGCGCCACTCCGAGCGCCAGACCTCGGGCCAGGCCTCCGGTTCGGGCGGGTCCAGGACGGTGACGACGAGGCGGTCGCCCTCCAGTTCGGCCAGGGCGATCCGGTCGGCCTTCAGGGGCCGGCGCAGGGCGGTGACAACGGCCTGGCTGACGTCGTGGACGGTGCCCGCGGTGGCGAGGGCCGCGGCGAGGCGCTGGACACGGGCGACCTCGTTGCCGCCGGAGCGCAGCTTGGAGGCGTCGGCGACGGTCCCCACCAGCCGGGACGGGCGCCCGTCGGCGGCCGGCAGCAGGCGCGCGCGCAGCCTGAGCCACCGCTGGTCGCCCGAGGGCTGGAGGATGCGGAACTCCAGCTCGCGCTCGCCGATCGACGTGTGGTCGGACTCCACCACGGACATCAGCGAGGGCAGGTCCTCCGGCACGGTCATGCCCAGCAGGGTCTCGACCTTGCCGTCGAACTCGTCGGGGGCGAGCCCGAACAGCTCCAGCATCTCGTCGTCGACCTCGACGCGCCCGGTGTCCATGGCCAGGCTGAACGAGCTGCTGGGCAGGTCCTCGGAGTCCGCGGACCGGGTGGAGGGCGGGAAGGAGACGGCCTCGGCGAGCAGTTCGAGGCAGCTGCGGTCCTCGGTGTCGAAGCCGCCCGGGTTCTCGTTCACGGCGACCAGACAGCCGCCGCCGCGCCCGTCCGGGGGCAGCGGCAGGGCGGCCAGCCAGAAGTCCCCCGCGGGCATCGGGCGGGCACCGGGGCGCACGGCGAGTTCCTCGGGGCTGAGCCACAGGGGCCGGCCGATCCGGTAGGCGTCCGCCGCGGGCGAGCCGCCGGAGAGGGGGTAGCTGTCGCGCAGCCCGTACAGGGACCGGGGTACGCCCGCCGCCTCGATCAGACACAGTTGGTCACCGCTGTCGCCCGGCGCGTAGACGGTGGCGAGTGTCGCGCCACCGAACACGAGTACCTGCTCGAGCACGCTCCGTAGTCGTTCGGGGGCCCCGAGGTCCGCGTGAAGCGTCTTGAGGGCAAGTTCGGTACGCAGCGTTCTCGTTCTGCGTTCCGCAGCGCCCTCACTGACCACGTCCGCAATTACAGCGCTTCCTGGACGGCGGCGCAGCCCCTGTGACCGTTCGGAGGCAGGTCATGGGTCGGGCGGGACCCGGAAGCGGGGCCTCCGGGCGGGGCCGCCGGTCCCTATGTCTCCGTATGTCTGGGAGCACGGCGTGTCGAATGGAACGTCCGGCATCAGTTTGCGCCAGCGGTCCCGGTCGACGGCGGGCCCCACCACATCGCAGATGTGGCGCGTCGCCCGGCCTGCGTCGAGGTCCCAGAGGCGGATCGTGTCGTTGCCGCTCGACACGAGGGTGCTTCCGCCGGGGGAGAAGGCGACCGTGATGGCGCCCAGCGTGTGGCCGGTGAGCGTGGCGGTACGCCGTTCGGAGGCGATGTCCCAGAGCTGGACCGTCCCGTCGGAGTTCGCGACGGCCAGGGAGGTGCCGCCGGCGTCCACGGCGATCCCGTAGACAGTTCCGGCCGAGATGTCGAGCGTCGCGCGCCGGGTGCGCGTACGGACGTCCCACAGGTGGACCGTCCCGTCGTTGTTGCCCATGATCAGGGTGCGGCCGTCCGGGGCATACGCGAGGTCGAACGTCATGCCGGCGTGGTTGTCGAGGACCGCCGGGGAGCGGCCCGACCGTGCGTCCCACAGGCGCAGGGTGCTGTCCTCGCCCACCGAGGCGATCGTCCGGCCGTCGGGGCTGAACTCCACACCGAACGCCGCGCCCTCGTGACCCTTCATCGTCATCCGGGTCCGGAACCTGTCGGTGCCCCACACCGTCACGTTGCCCCTCCGCGTCCGCCGCCCGGACCCGGCTGGTGGACACCTCGACGGTGATGCCGGTCGACGTGGTGACCGAGCACGTCATGTCGACAGCGCGCTGGCGTATCCAGCCGACGAGAGCGGCGACGAAGGCGCCTATGCCTCCTTGGGCGACGGCTATCAGGACTTCTGGTCCACCGGGCCCAACGTCCCTTCCTCCGGCGGCGGTTCGACCGTTCGCACCCTGCCGCGCAGCTCCCGTTCCGCGGTGAGCCACAGGGCCAGCGAACGCAGTTGGCCGGACTGGTTGGCGCCGTCGAGACGCACGCTCACATCCATGGGGTCCCCCTTCGCACCGTGACCGGCGCACCGCCATTGGCAGAGATCTGTGATGGTGCCAGCGGTCCGCGCCATATGCACCGGTCAAGCTCCAATTGAATATCCATGAGGCAAATGCGGCGATCTGCGGCACTGCTCCGACCGCGACCGCCCGAAAGAGACCGAACACGACTCGACCCGTGCATTCCTCACGGTCACCTCGTGACAGCCGTGACTGTCCCGGCCCTCGGCTGGGTGGAAGGCTCGGCAGCCGTCGAGGGGAATGCGATGGACGAGCGGTACGAGGTCTACGCGCTGGCCGACAGGTTCTTCTACGAGACACCGGACCGGCTGACCGGAGAGGGGCGCGGCGAAGCGCCCGGCTACGAGACCGCCCGGCGGGCGGTGCCCGAGGGATGGCGGGCGGCCCGGATCGGGGACTGGCTGACGATGACCCCCGTCGACGGGGAGGGCCGGCCACGGTCCGGCCCGGTCCAGGGGTGGAAGATCCACGCCTCGGCCACCCGGGAGAACGCGGAACGCATCGCGGCGGCCGTCTGGGACTACTGCGTGCCCCGGCTGATCCCCTTCAAGTTCGTGCCGGGTCCGCATCTGCTGCATCTGCGGAACGTCAAGTACGCCGCCCGCGACGCGAGCGGCAAGTTCGTCACCGTCTATCCGGCGGACGAGAAGCAACTCCAGGTCGTGCTGGAGGAGTTGGGCGCCCTCCTGAAGGGCCTCGAAGGGCCGTACATCCTCACCGACCTGCGCTGGAACGACGGTCCGCTGTATGTGCGCTACGGGGCGTTCGCGCGGTCCTTCGTCGTCGACGAGCGCGGCAGGCTGGTGCCCGCGGTGACGGACGGCGAGGGCCGGCTGGTATCGGACCGGCGGGCGCCCTCCTTCCAGGTGCCGGAGTGGGTGACCCTGCCCGCGTTCCTCGAACCGCAGCTCGCCGCGCGCAACACGACGACGGTCGGTGAACTGCCGTACCGCATCGAGAAGGCGCTGCACTTCTCCAACGGCGGTGGCGTGTACTCAGGCGTCGACACCCGCGACGGAAGCAGGGTCGTCCTCAAGGAGGGCCGGCCGCACGCGGGGCTCGCCGCCGACGGGGCGGACGCCGTGGCCCGGCTCGCCCGGGAGAAGTACGCCCTGGAGCGGGTGTCCGGGCTCGGTGTCGTGCCCGAGGTGCGCGACTGGTTCCCGCTCGGCGACCACCGCTTCCTCGTCATGGACTTCCTGGAGGGCCGGCCACTCAACTCCTTCTTCGCCGAACGCCATCCGCTGCTCACCGCCGCCCCGGATCCCGCCGCCGTCGCCGACTACACGGCCTGGGCGCTGCGGGTTCACGGGCTGGTCGAGGCGGCGGTCGAGGCGGTGCACGCGCGTGGCATCGCCTTCAACGACCTGCACATGTTCAACATCATGGTCGCCCCCGACGAACAGTCGGTCGCGCTCCTCGACTTCGAGGCGGCGGCGCCGATCGAGGAGGACGGTCGCCAAGTCGTCGCCCACCCCGGGTTCTTCGCACCGCCGGACCGGACGGGCGCGGACGTGGACCGGTACGCGCTGGCGTGCCTGCGGCTCGCGATGTTCATGCCGGTCACCACACTGTTCGTGATGGACCGCGCGAAGGCGGCGCACCTCGCCGAGATCATCACGGACCAATTCCCCGGCGTACCAAGGGAGTTCCTGGCCGAGGCGGTCGCCGAGATCACCCGGGACCCGGCGTCCCGCCCGGCCGCTTCGCCGACTGCTGCCGCCGCGACCTCACCCTCCCCCGCCACTGCTTCGCCGTCCTCCGCGGCCGTCCTGCCACCCCCCGCGGCCGTCCTGCCGTCCCGCGCGAACGCCTCGCCGTACGCCGCACTCGCCGAGCCCGGTGACTGGCCCTACAGCCGCGACTCGATGGTCAAGGCGATCCTCGCCTCGGCCACGCCGGAACGCGACGACCGGCTCTTCCCCGGCGACATCGCCCAGTTCTCCGACGGCGGCGGACTCGGGCTCGCGTACGGGGCGGCGGGCGTGCTGTACGCCCTGGCGGAGACCGGCGCGGACCGGTACGAGGAGGGCGAGCGCTGGCTGCTCGACCACACCGACCCGGTGCCGACGGGAACGCCGCTCGGCCTGTACGACGGTCTCGCGGGCGTCGCGTACGTCCTCGACCTGCTCGGGCACCGGCAGCGGGCACTGGACCTCGTCGACACCGTGCTCAAGGAGAAGTGGCGGAAGCTGTCCTCGGACCTGAAGGGCGGGCTCGCCGGGCTCGGCCTGGTGCTCGACCGGCTGGCGCGCACGACCGGGGAGCCGGAACTGGACCTCCGGGCGGCGGAGGTGGCGCGGATCCTCCGGGAGCGCCTGGCCGAGCCCGGGCCCGAGCCGAAGAAGCGCCGTGCCGGACTCCTCCGCGGCGCGAGCGGGCCCGCGCTGTTCCTGCTGCGCCGGTACGAGTCGACCGGTGATCCCGAGCTGCTGGCATCGGCCGCCGAGGCGCTGCGACGGGACCTGGAGTGCTGCGTCGTCCAGCACGGCGGCGGCCTGGAGGTCGACGAGGGCCGACGCACCATGCCCTACCTCGGCGACGGCAGCGCCGGAATCGGCCTGGTCGTCGACGACTACCTCGCGCACGCCGGCGGTGGCCGGAGCGAGGGCGGCCGAGCCGGGCACGGCCGGGGCGAGGACGACAGGCGCGCGAACGGCCAAGTCGCTCACGGCCCGGACGAGTTCGAGCGGGCCCGCTCGCAGATCCTGACCGCCGCCACCTCCCGCTTCTACGCGCAGCCCGGACTGTTCCAGGGCCGGGCGGGCATGATCCTGCATCTGAGCCGCACCGGCGCCGACCCCGGGCAGGTCGCCGCGCAGATCGCCGGGCTCGGCTGGTTCGCGATGCCCTACCAGGGCCAACTGGCCTTCCCCGGGCACCAGATGATGCGCCTCTCCATGGACCTGGGCACCGGAACGGCAGGGTGTCTGCTGGCGCTCGGCGCCGCCCTCGACGGTGCGGCCCTCGCCCATCTGCCGTTCCTGCCGCCGCTTCCACGGCGGCCCTGAGACGCGGTTCCGCCGTCCGGCGGAGTCGTGACACCAAACCCCGTCCCCACAGGGCGACTTCACAGAGAAAAGGACATCACCATGGCACTTCTCGACCTGCAGACGATGGAATCCGACGAGCAGACGGACGGCGGCGCGAACAGCACCCTCAGCCTGCTCTCGTGCATCAGCGCGGCCAGCGTCACCCTGTGTCTCTGACAGCACCGCGTTCTCACGGCTCCGGGCGGTTCCCGATCCCCAGTGGGGAGGGGCCGCCCGGGGCCTCGCACGGCGGTGCGCTGTTGCGCGCGGCAACCCGGCACAGCGGCTTCCGCTGCGCGGCCCTCGCCTTCCTGTCCCTGGCCGGGACAGCAGCGGGCCTGCTGCTGCCTGCCGCGCTGGGCCGGGCGCTCGACGCCATGCTGGCGGCCCCCTCCCGGGCCACCAACTGGGTGCTCTACTGCACGGCCTTGATGCTGGTGCTCGCCGTGCTCGACGCGTGCGAGACCGTACTGGGCGCGACCACGAACGCCCGCGCCACGGCGTGGCTGCGCGAGCGGCTCACCGGACATGTACTGGACGTGGGACCGCGGGCCGGGCACCGCTTCGGGCCGGGTGAACTCGTCGCGCGCCTCGTCGGCAACGCCGCGCAGGCCGGAACGGCCCCCGCCACACTGGCAGGGCTCTTCGCCGCGCTGGCCGCTCCGCTCGGGGCGGTCGTGGCGCTCTGGCTGATCGATCCCCGGCTGGCACTCGTGTTCCTGGGCGGGGTGCCCGTCGTCGTGGCGGTGCTCCGGGCCTTCGCGCGCAACTCCTCGCGGTGCGTGGCGCGTTACCAGGAAGCGCAGGGGCGGATCGCGGGCGCGCTGGCGGAGGCGATCGGCGGCACGCGCACCATCGCGGCGGGCGGTACCGCCGACAAGGAGGTGGCGCGGATCCTGCGGCCACTGCCCGAACTGTCCCGCGAGGGCCACCGGATGTGGCGAGTCCAGGGGCGTGCCGCCGCACAGGCCGTCGGGGTGGCGCCGCTGCTGCAGATCGTGGTGCTGGCCACGGCCGGGCTGCTCCTCACCCAACACCGGCTCTCCGTCGGTGAGTTGCTCGCCGCCTCCCGGTACGCCGTACTGGCGACCGGCGTCGGCGTGCTCGTCGGCCGGCTCGGCGGGCTGATCGAGGCCCGGGCTTCGGCACGCCGACTCGGCGAGGTGCTGGACGAGCCGGAGACCGCGTACGGGACACGCCATCTCCCGCCGGGGCAGGGAAAGTTGGAGCTGCGCGCGGTGGCCGCCCGGAACCGCGACGGCCGTACCGTGCTGGACGGTGTCGACCTCGTCGTGCCCGGCGGAACCACCATGGCCGTCGTCGGGCGCTCGGGTGCGGGCAAATCCCTGCTGGCCGCGCTCGCCGGGCGGCTGGCCGACCCGGACTCCGGCGAGGTGCTCCTCGACGGGGTACCGCTTCGCGAACTGGACCGACCCACACTGCGACACGCGATCGGCTACGCCTTCGAACGCCCCGCCCTGCTCGGCGAGACCGTCGAGGACACGATCGGCTTCGGCCACCCGACACCGCACCCGGACCGGGTCCGGGAGGCCGCCCGAACCGCCCGCGCCGACGACTTCGTACGCCGTCTCCCCCACGGCTACGCGACACCCTGCGCCGCGGCCCCCCTGTCCGGCGGTGAGGCCCAACGCCTCGGTCTGGCAAGGGCGTTCGCACGCGGCGGGCGGCTGCTGATCCTGGACGACGCGCTGTCGAGCCTCGACACGGTGACGGAACACCACGTCACGGAGGCACTCTTCCGGCGCACACCGGGGTACGGCCGCCTGGTCGTCGCCCACCGGGCATCGACAGCCGCCCGGGCGGACTCGGTGGCCTGGCTGGACGGTGGGCGGGTGCGGGCCGTCGGCCGGCATGCGGAGTTGTGGGCACAGCCCGGATACCGGGCCGTGTTCGGGAGCGATACGGGCGACAAGGCCAACCACACAGGCGACGAGCGGAACGGAGGGAGTTCGTGAGCGGGGACCCGCCGGTCGACCTGCGGCCCGGAGGCGAGCCGCCGCCTGGCGCCCGCCGCCCCGGCGCCACCACCTCGGACAGGCACAACAGCGTCCACCGGCGCGGGCTCCGCTTCCTCCGGGCCAGGCAGCGCGTGGTCGGGCGGCTCGCCGCGTGGTCCGTGCTGGAGACGGCGCAGACCTTCCTCACCGGGTACGCGCTGGCGCGGGCCCTCGACGCCGGGTTCCTGGCCGGTCGGGTGGACGTCGGGCTCGGCTGGCTCGCGACGGCCGCTCTCGCCGTGGTCGTCGGGGCGTACGGGACCGGGCGGGTCTACGGGGCCGTGGCCGCGCTGGTCGAGCCGTTGCGGGACCGGCTCGTGCGGCACGTGGTCGAGCGCGGGGTGTGGGACGCCGACCGGGGCGCGCTGTCCCGGCTCACCCAGCAGGTGGAGATCGCCCGGGACACCTTCGCCGGACTGGTGATGGTGTCGCGCTCGTTCGTGTTCACCGCCGCCGGCGCCCTGATCGGCCTCTTCTCGCTCGCGCCGCCGCTGCTGCTCGTGGTGGCGCCACCACTCGCGGCCGGGGTCGCCCTGTTCGCCCTGACACTGCGTCCGCTGACCCGCCGCCAGGAGGCCTTCCTCGTCGCCGACGAGGAACTCGCCGACCGACTCGGCACGGTCTGCCCGGGATTGCGGGACATCACGGCCGCCGGTGCCGAGGACCAGGTCGCAGCCGACGCGGGGGCGCTCATCGCGGCCGAGCAGTACGCCGCGCGGTCCCTGGCCCGCTGGGGCGTCCTGCGGGTGGTGGCCCTGGCGATCGGCGGACAGCTCCCGATCGTCCTCCTGCTCGCGACCGCGCCCTGGCTCCTCGCACACGGGGTCACCCCCGGCGCGCTGGTGGGCGCCCTCGCCTATGTCACGCAGTCCCTGCTCCCGGCCCTCCAGAACCTGATCCACGGCCTGGGCACGAGCGGCTCCCGGCTGGCGGTCGTCCTCCGCCGACTCGCACCGGACACTCCGGCACCCACGAACGCTCCCGCCCCTGCCCCTGCCGCCGCTCCGGACACGACATCCGCACAGGGCGCCGCGCCGCCCGGCCAACCCGCCGCCGTCACCCTCTCCTCCCTCACCCTCTCCTCCCTCACCTTCGCCTACGGTCCCGCCAGCGAGCCGGTGATCGACGGCCTCGACCTGTCCGTCCCCCACGGCACCCACCTGGCGATCGTGGGCCCCAGCGGCATCGGCAAGTCCACGCTCACCGCCCTCATGGCCGGGCTCCTCACGCCGACCCGGGGATCCGTCGACGTACACCCGGCGCCCGACGGCCCCGACCCCGGCCACCCCGGGCACCCCATCCGCGTACTGATCCCGCAGGAGGCGTACGTCTTCACGGGGACGCTCGCCGAGAACCTCGGCCAGTTGCGGCCGGACCCCGTGCCCGAGCGGGAGCTGCTGGCCGCGGCCGAGGCCCTCGGGCTGGGCGCGCTGCTCGACAGGCTGGGCGGGCCGACGGCCGAGGTCGACCCCGGGACCCTGTCCTCGGGCGAGCGCCAGCTCGTCGCGCTGACCCGCGCCTACCTCGCGCGGGCCCCCCTCGCCCTGCTGGACGAGGCGACCTGTCACCTGGACCCGGCGGCCGAGGAGCGCGTGGAGCGCGCCTTCGCCCGGCGGGGCGGCACCCTCGTGGTCGTGGCGCACCGCATCAGCTCTGCCCTCCGCGCCGACCGGGTACTGGTCATGGACGGCCGGCGGACCACGTACGGCAGCCACGGCGACCTGCTGGGGCGGTCCCCCCTCTACCGCGACCTGGTCGGTGCCTGGTCGCCGGCCGGCGGAGCGCCGGCCGCTCCGGCCGCCCATCGGCCGGGGACGTCACACCCAGCCCTCCCCCTGCGAGATCCGGATGGCGTCGACACGGTTGCGGGCGCCGGTCTTCCGCGTGATCGCCGCCATGTAGTTGCGTACGGTCCCGTTGGACAGATGAAGACTTCCGGCGATCTCCGCGACGGAGGCACCCTCGGCGGCCAGTGACAGCACGCTCAGCTCCCTGCTGGTCAGCGGCATCCGGGCAGCTCTGAGGAAGCCGAAGCCGAGCGAGTCGTCGACGAAGCGTTCGCCCGCGGCCACCCGCCGTATCGCGGAGACCAGCCGCTCCGGCGAGCCCTCCTTGTCGACGTAGCCGAGCGCCCCGGCGTCGAACGCTCGCCGCAGGAGACCGGGTCTTCGCGCCGTGGCCAGCACCAGCAGGCGAGGGTCCGCCGTGCCCCGCCCGCACAGGTCGCCGAGCGGCGGCATCTCGTGCGAGTCGACGCGTTCGAGATCCGCCGCGCAGACGTCGGGCCGCAGCGATCGGGCGCTCCCGGACGCACCGCGCCACTCGGCGTCGAACACCGTCAAGTCGGATACACGGCGCAGCCACTCCGCCAGGACCGACCGCACCAGACACACGTCGTGCACCAGAAGCACCCGGATCACGTCCGTCCCTTCCCCCTCCCCCTGCCGATTCCGTCGTGCTCTGCGCGTGTGCCCAATGACAGGCGCGTCCCACTTCTCTCCTGTCCCGGGCGTGAAGAACCGGCCATGGTCGGTGACCGAGGCGCCGAGGACGGTGCCGGTGGCGTCGAAGCCGGTGGCCGTGGCGCCCCGGGCCCCTCGCCGTGCGGGAACCGCCCTCCCGGGGGAGCCTTGTGCCCTGGGCTCCTTCGCGTGTCCGTGGGAGGAGGTGGTCGGCGTGTCCGACTGGCACGTGTCCGGGCAGGGACGGGACGCCGCCCCGCCGCCGGTCGGCCGGCCGTTGCTGTCGCTGACGCTCGCCGCGCTCATGGACGACGTGCACGCGCACTCGGGCGCGGTGTATCTGCTCACTCCCGGCGAGCCGGTCCTTGAGATGGCGGTGATGGCCGGGCTGCCCAGGGCCTTCGCGGCGCCCTGGGAGCGGGTGGGCCTGAGCGCGCCGATCCCGGTGGCGGAGGCGGCGCGCGACCGGCGGCTCGTGTGGGTGAGCGGTGAGGAGGACATGGCCCGCCACTATCCGCGGATCGCCGTCGTCCTGCCGTACCCGTTCGCGCTGGCCGCGCTGCCGGTGGCGACCGACCGGGCCACCTACGGGGCGGTCTTCGTGACCTGGCCCGGCTCGCACCCCCCGGAGCTGTCCGACCGGGAGCGGGACCATCTCATCGCCGCCTGTGACCGGCTCGCGCTGCGCCTGGAGCGGGCCGTCGAGGAGGGCCGGCCGATTCATCCCGAGCCTGATCTGATCGCTCCGGCGTCGGTGGCGACCGTGGCCGGAACACTCGGCGCGGTGGAGGCGGTGCGGATGGTGGCGCGGCTGCCGTACGGGCTCTGCGCGCTCGATCTGCACGGCCGGATCAGCTTCGCCAACGCGGCGGCGGCCGACCTGCTCGGCCTGCCGGTCAGCGGGCTGCTCGGCACCCAGCTGTGGGCGACCGTGCCGTGGCTCAACGATCCGGTCTACGAGGACCGCTACCGGGCCGCGCTGCTCAGCCAGCAGGCGACGTCGTTCGTGGCGCTCCGGCCGCCCTCGGACTGGCTGTCGTTCCGGCTCTATCCCAGTACGAACGGGCTGAGCCTGCGCATCACCCGGGCGCGGGCCGTGGCGCGGGAGGGCCCTGCGGGCTTCCGGCACGCCGACACCGGCACGCGCCTCGTGACCATCTCGCAGGTGCTGAGCCTGGCCGGGGCGCTCACCGAGGCGGTCGGTGTGCAGGACGTGGTGCAGCTGGTCGCGGACGAGATCGCGCCCGCCGTCGGCAGCCAGGCGCTGGTGCTCCTCGGCTCCCAAGCGGGCCGACTGCACGTCCTCGGGCACCGCGGCTATCCGGATCCGCATGTCGTGGAGCGCTTCGACGGGATGCCGCTGACCGACCAGACACCCGGGGCGCACGCGCTGAGAAGCGGTGTGCCGACCTTCTTCGACTCGCGTCAGCAGTTGGAGCGCCTGTACCCGGCCCGGAACGCCACGCCCGACGGCATGGCGGCCTGGGCGTTCCTGCCGCTCATCGCGTCCGGGCGGCCGGTGGGCACCTGTGTCCTCGCGTACGCCGACCCGCATCCCTTCCCGGCCGACGAGCGCGCCGTGCTGACCAGCCTCAGCGGGCTGATCGCGCAGGCGCTGGAACGGGCCCGTCTCTACGACGCCAAGCACCAGCTGGCGCACGGTCTGCAGGCCGCGCTCCTGCCGCACTCGCTGCCGTCCCTGCCCGGCATCGAGGCGGCTGCCCGCTATCTGCCCGCGACCCAGGGCATGGAGATCGGCGGGGACTTCTACGACCTGGTGCCGACGGGCGGCGAGGGCGCGACCGGCGGCCAGGCCGCGGCGGTGATCGGGGACGTGCAGGGCCACAACGTCACCGCGGCCGGCCTGATGGGTCAGATCCGTACCGCCGTACGTGCCTACACGACCGTCGGCCAGCCGCCCGGGGAGGTCATGAGCAGCACCAACCGGCTGCTGATCGACCTGGGTACGGAACTCTTCGCGAGCTGTGTCTATCTGCGTCTGGACCCGGCGCACGGGCAGCTCGTGATGGCCCGGGCGGGGCATCCGCCACCCCTGCTGAGAAAGCCGGACGGGAAGGTACGGGTCCTCGACCTGGCCGGCGGGCCGCTGCTCGGCATCGACCCGGCCGCCACCTATCCGACCACCGACGTCGCGCTGCCGCCCGGGTCACTGCTCGCCCTCTACACCGACGGGCTCATCGAGTCCCCCGGCGTCGACATCGAGGACGCCCTGGCCGGGCTGGCCCAACGCCTCAGCGAGATCGGCGACCGCCCCCTCGACGAGGTGGCCGACTCCCTCGTGGAACACAGCGGAACAGCGGAACAACGGGTGGACGACGTGGCCCTGCTGCTGCTCCGCGCCCGCCCCACGTCGTAAGGGGCCGCGGCCCTTCAGGGGCACGGGGAACTGCGCGCCCGGCCCCCACGCCCCGCACGCAACACGCCACCCCGAGGCGGCCCCACGCACAGAGCGGCCCGGCCCCCAAAGGGACCGAGCCGCTCCAAACCAACTGACAAGCGTTACCGACGTACGTTCAGGTCACGGGGTCACTGACGGTTCGTGAGACCCGACTCGTCGTCCACGCCGTTGCCGTTCTGGTCCTCGACCTGACCGTTCTGGTCCTCGACGCCGCCGACCTGCTCCTCGCCGCCGACCTCTTCGCCGCCGACAGCGTCGCCACCGGCACCGGCCTCTTCGCCAGCTCCGGCTTCCTCACCGGCACCGGCCTCTTCACCGGCGCCGGCCTCCTCGCCGGCACCGGCACCCGCGTCGCCCGCACCGAGCGTCGCGCCGACCGCGGCCAGCGCGGTGGTCACCGGCTGGAAGAAGGTCTCGCCGCCGACGGTGCAGTCGCCGCTGCCGCCGGAGGTCAGGCCGATCGCGCTGCCGTCCGCGGTGAACAGGGAGCCGCCGCTGTCGCCGGGCTCGGCGCAGACGTTGGTCTGGATGAGACCGGTGACCGTGCCCTCCGGATAGTTCACGGTGGCATTGAGACCGGTGACCTCACCGTCGTTCAGGCCGGTGGTGCTGCCCATCCGGATGACGGCCTGGCCGACCGCGGCCTCCGCGGCCTGGGTGATCTCCACCGACTGCTGGCCGGTGTTCACGGTGCTGGGTGCCTCGGTCGCCGGGTCGTCGTACTTGACGAGGGCGAAGTCGCCGTCACCGGGGAACGTGGCGGCCTCGACCGTACCGATCGGTGCGCCGGCCTCGGAGTCCGACCACTCGGCAGCGGCGACACCGCAGTGACCCGCCGTCAGGAAGGCCGGGGAGCCGTCGTCGGCGACGACGTTGAAGCCGAGCGAGCAGCGTGCGCCGCCGCCGAAGATGGCGTCGCCGCCCTCGACGAACGTCTTGAACGTGCCGGCCGACTTCTTGATGGTCGCCATGCCCGAACCGAGGGTGCTGACGGTCGACTCGAGCTGGTCCCACTTTGCGCCCGTGACGGTGCTGTCGGCGGTGACCTGGATCTTGTTCGTCCTGGGATCGACGGCCCACGAGGTGCCGGGGATGGTCGCGTCGGCCTTCAGCGTCTGCGAGGCCGCCGTGAGCTCCTTGGTGCTGTTGTCGACCTGCTGGACGACGGCACCGGCCTCCTCGGCCTGAACGATGATGTTGTTGTCGTCGCCCACGACGTTGATGATGAGCTGCTGCTTGCCCGAGTCGTAGTACGCACCGGCATAGGCTTCACCGAGCAGTTCGGCCAGCTGCGAGGCGAGGTCGGACGCCTCCGCGGCCTTCACCGTTCTGGGGGCGGCACCTTCCGTCGCATCGGTCTGGGACGCCATCGCGTTGGGCAGGATGAGTGCCGCCGCGCCGAGCGCCACCACGCTTCCTGCGGCTATGACGGCCTTGCGCTTGGGTATCCGCTTGTGACTCAACTTCTTGACCTCCTGGGGACTGGGGGGTCCGAGCCGCCGTCTGGCAGCTGACTGCGGGCGCCTGGATGGCTGTAGGTACGCAAGCGGTGCGTGTGGCGTTCAACGTCTTTCCTCAACTTCCTTTGCGAAAGCATGATTCAGCCGTGCCGGGTGACCCGTCGCCGATGCCGGGGAACAATGCCCGCATGACGCTGACCACCGCTGATGCGGACAAGATCCTCTCGGCGAACTTCGCCCCCTGGGTTCTCGAACTCGGTCTGTCGGTCGAGGAGTTGGGCGACCGTCGGGCGGTGCTGCGGCTGCCCTGGTCCGATCGGCTCGCCCGGGAGGGCGGCTCGCTGTCGGGGCAGGCCCTGATGGCCGCGGCGGACACGGCGACGGTGATCGCGGTGTCGGCGGCGCGTGGCGCCTACGGGCCGATGACCACGGTCCAGCAGTCCACGTCCTTCCAGCGTGCGGTCATGGAGGCGGACGTCCTGATCGAGGCGGTCGTGACGAAACTGGGCCGCCGGACGGCCTTCGCCGACATCACGATGACCGCGGAGGGCACGGAGGAGATCGCGGCCCGCGCGAGCGCGGTGTACGCACTGCTCGGCTGATTCGCGGTCCGCTGCCGGACGCGGAGCCGCCCATGTGAGTTGCCGGCGGCGAAAGGCCGACATTCGGGCGCACCGACGGCCATTCGGGTCTATTCCCGTGATGCCATTGGAAATCCGATGCCCTCCAATGGATCCCCTATTGGATATCGGTGTCCCGTCGGCCTACTTTCGAGGCATGGCAAAGATTCTTTTCGTAGTGACCGGTACCGACTTCTGGACTCTCGCCGACGGCACCAAGCACCCCACCGGCTTCTGGGCCGAGGAGGCCGTCGCCCCGCACAAGGCGTTCAAGGCTGCGGGGTACGAGGTCGTCGTGGCCACCCCGGGCGGCGTCGTGCCGACCGTGGACCGGGGCAGCCTGGCTCCCGAGTTCAACGGCGGCGAGGAGGGCGCCGCCGAGGTCACCGCCGCTCTCGGGGCGTTCGCCGAGCTCCAGCACCCCATCCGTGTGGAGGACGTGGACCTGGCCGAGTACGCGGCCGTCTTCTACCCCGGCGGCCACGGCCCCATGGAGGACCTCGCCGTCAACGCGGACTCGGGGCGGCTCCTCACCCTCGCCCTGGAGTCCGGCAAGCCGCTCGGTGTCGTCTGCCACGCCCCGGCCGCACTGCTGGCCGCCACGAAGGAGGACGGCTCCAACGCCTTCGCGGGCTACCGGCTGACCGGCTTCACCAACACCGAGGAGACCCAGGCCGGTTTCGCCGACAAGGCCAAGTGGCTGCTGCAGGACCGGTTGGTGGAGGCCGGCGCCGACTTCCAGGAGAGCGAGCCGTGGGCGCCGTACGTGGTCGTCGACCGCAACCTCGTCACGGGCCAGAACCCCGCCTCCTCCGCGCCGCTCGCCGCCGAGCTCCTGAAGAAGCTCGGCTGACGCCACTCCCGTAACAGAGGCCATCGGCTTGCACTCCGCCACCACGCGGTAACAGCCCGTTCGAGTCAGGGAGCGGAATCCCGGCTTCAGCAAATCTGCACATCGAATACGCACCCGGGTCACGGCACGCGACGAATCCACACAGTGGATCGTCGCGTGCCGCGTCTTTGGAGAGGTGTGCCCGATTCGGGCCGGCACTCTTTGTTGCCGAAATGTGAATCACCCCGGGGGCATGTGAAGAAGTCGCCACCGAGACGTGCGCACGCCTGCACCGTTGGGTCGATCCGGCTGTCAAATGCCCTGATCACATGGGTCGTTGATTGGATGAGTGGCGCGGCAGCGTGCTTTGATCCATTGCACCGCGGGGGTCGTTCGACGGTTCCCGGTTCCGGGTTCCGGACGCCCGCGGTCGCGGCCGTCCATCTGTCCCCAGAGGGGGCCGCTCCCCCCTTGTGAATATCAATAGGAAGGGAAGTTCCATCATGAACTCCACCCCCCAGGTTGCCACCGTCGAGATCTCCGACGCTGAGCTCGACAACGTCTCCGGTGGCCTCTCGGTCAACGCGCTCGGCACCGTCACGGGCGTCGTCGACGGCATCGCCCCGGTTTCCGGCCTGGTCGACACCGTCGTGGGCACCGTTGAGGGCGCGACCGGCCTGAACACCGCCCCGGTCACCGGCCTGGTCGCCGGCATCTGATCACTCTGTGATCGCATAGCGTGCCGTGAGTCCCGGAACCGCTTCCCGGTTCCGGGACTTACGGATGTCGTAGTTCGGATCTCATTTCTCGCAGGTGAGGGAAGACCGTGCAGTTCCGCCAACAGGCCCTCGCCAAGCTGCAGTCGCCGGAGGAGCTCGACCTCCCGGTGCGCTTCGCCCGCCCCCAGGGCTGGCTCGTGCTGTTCGTGACGGTGGTCGTCATGGCCGCCGCGTCGGTCTGGGCCGTGACGGGCTCCGTGGCGTCCACGGTCAGCGCGCCCGCCATCCTCACGCACGGGCAGGGCAGTTACCTCCTGCAGAGCCCCGTCTCCGGCCAGGTCACCGCGGTCGTCGCCGAGCAGGGCCAACGGATCGCCGCGAACGCCCCCGTGCTCAAGGTCCGTACCGCGAAGGGCGAGACGGTCGTACGCAGTGTCGCCGCGGGCCGGGTCACCGGGCTCGCCGCCACGATCGGCGCGATCATCAGCACCGGTACGAACGTGGCCGCCGTGGAGAAGGTCGCCGACACCGACGACCCGCTGTACGCGACGGTGTACGTGCCCGCCGAGAACGCCGCCATGATTCCCTCGGACGCGGCCGTCGACCTCACCGTCCAGTCCGCGCCGACCCAGCAGTACGGGGTGCTGCGCGGCCATGTGAAGTCGGTCGACCGGGCCGCCCAGTCGGAGCAGCAGATCGCCGCCTTCCTCGGTGACAGCCAGCTGGGTGAGCAGTTCACGAAGAAGGGCAGGCCGGTGGCCGTCCTCGTCCGGCTCGACCGTTCGTCGGGCACGAAGTCCGGCTACAAGTGGTCGTCGGCGGACGGTCCGCCGTTCCGGCTGAGCTCCATGACCGTGGCCTCCGGCTCGATCCGCCTGGAGGACCAGCGCCCGATCGATTGGCTGCTGCCGTGAGCGCGACCGACGAGTCCACCACCGCGGCCGGCCGGGAGTCACAACTGCCGCCGCCCGTACGGGGCCGCCGCAAGGCCACCCCGCCCAAGCGCACCGTCCCCAAGGGCCGGGTCAGGACCGTCCGTACGCCCACCGTCCTCCAGATGGAGGCCGTGGAGTGCGGCGCCGCCTCGCTCGCGATGGTGCTCGGTCACTACGGACGGCACATCCCGCTGGAGGAGCTGCGCATCGCCTGCGGTGTCTCGCGCGACGGCTCCCGGGCCAGCAACCTCCTGAAAGCGGCGCGGAGTTACGGCCTGACCGCCAAGGGCATGCAGATGGACACGGTCGCGCTCGCCGAGGTGCGGGCTCCGGCGATCCTGTTCTGGGAGTTCAACCACTACGTCGTCTACGACGGCATGGGGCGCCGCTTCGGCCGGCGCGGCGTGCACATCAACGACCCCGGCAAGGGCCGTCGTTTCGTGCCCATGGAGGACTTCGACACCAGCTTCACCGGTGTCGTGCTGGTCCTGGAGCCGGGTCCGGACTTCAGGAAGGGCGGACGCAAGCCCGGCGTCATGGGCGCCATGCCGGCCCGGCTGCGCGGCACCTCGGGCACGATGCCCGCCGCCGTCCTGGCGAGCCTGCTGCTGGTCGCGGTCGGAGCGGCGGTGCCCGCGCTCAGCCGAACGTACATCGACATGTTCCTGATCGGCGGGCAGACCTCGCTGCTCGGGGTGCTGTTCTCGTCGATGGGCGCGACGGTGCTGCTGACGGTCGTGCTGACCTGGCTGCAGCAGACGAACCTGCTGCGCGGCCGCATCATCTCGTCCACGCTCAGCAGCGCGAAGTTCCTCCGGCATCTGATGCGGCTGCCGGTCACCTTCTTCTCCCAGCGCAGCCCGGCCGACCTGGTGCAGCGCCTCCAGTCCAACGACGCGGTGGCCGAGACCCTGGCCCGGGACCTCGCGGCGGCGGGCGTGGACGCGGTGGTCGTCGTCCTCTACGCCGTGCTGCTCTACACATACGATCCGCAGCTCACGGCCGTGGGCATCGGGGTCGCGCTCCTCAACATCGTGGCGATGCGGGTGGTGATCCGGCTGCGCGCAACGCGTACGGCCAAGCTGCGCGCCGACAGCGCGCGGCTCACCAACACGGCGTACACGGGCCTCCAGTTGATCGAGACGATGAAGGCGACCGGCGGCGAGGAGGGCTACTTCCGCAAGTGGGCCGGGCAGCACGCCACCACACTGGAGGAGCAGCAGCGACTCGGGGTGCCGAGTGCCTGGCTGGGGGTGGTCGCGCCGACGCTCGCGACGCTCAACAGCGCGCTGATCCTGTGGATCGGCGGGATGCGGGCCGTGGAGGGACACATATCCGTCGGTCTGCTCGTCGCGTTCCAGGCGCTGGTGACCCGCTTCACCGCGCCGATCACCCGGCTCAACGGCGTCGCGGGCCGCATCCAGGACTTCGCGGCCGACGTGGCCCGTCTGAAGGACGTCGAGAACTTCGCGGCCGACCCGCTCTACTCGCGCCGCGGCGGGGGCGACAGCACGCGCAGGCTGCACGGCCATGTGGAGCTGGAGAACATCACGTTCGGCTACAGCCCGCTCGACAAGCCCCTGCTGTCCGGCTTCTCGCTGACGGTCGGCCCGGGCCAGCAGGTCGCCCTGGTCGGCGGCTCGGGCAGCGGCAAGTCGACGGTGTCCAGGCTGATTTCGGGACTCTACGCGCCCTGGGAGGGCGTGATCCGTATCGACGACCAGCGTCTGGACGACATTCCACGCGGTGCGCTGGCGGCCTCCGTCTCCTTCGTCGACCAGGACGTGTTCCTCTTCGAGGGCACGGTCCGCGACAACATCGCGCTGTGGGACCCGTCGGTCCCGGACGAGGCCGTGGTCGCGGCGCTTGAGGACGCCGCCCTGTACGACGTGGTGATGCGCCGCCCGGGCGGAATCCAGAGCCGGGTCGAGCAGGACGGGCGGAACTTCTCCGGCGGTCAGCGGCAACGCCTGGAGATCGCAAGGGCGTTGGTGCGCAGGCCCAGCATCCTCGTGCTCGACGAGGTGACGAGCGCCCTCGACGCGGAGACCGAGCAGCTCGTCATGGACAACCTGCGCAAGCGCGGCTGTGCCTGCGTGGTGATCGCGCACCGGCTCAGCACCGTGCGCGACAGCGACGAGATCGTGGTGCTCCAGCACGGCACGATCGTGGAACGCGGGCGTCACGACGCCCTGGTGGCGGCCGGCGGCGCGTACGCCGAGCTGGTCAGGGAGCGATGAGATGACATCCGCGTACCCGCAGAACCATCAGAACCCACAAATCCCACAAGACCATCAGCACCCGCAGCACGAGCAGCCCCAACAGCCCGCCACCGAGGGCGACTACGTGCTCGGCGCGCTCGGCGGCATGGGCACCCCGGTCGACGGCTCCGGCCTCACCCGTCTGGACCTCGAAGGGCCGCACGTGCTGTGGCTGGTCGTGTCCGGCGCCATGGACCTGTTCGCGGTCGATGCCGCCCAGCAGGGCCACTGGCACCACCTCGGCCGCCTCGAAGCGGGCTCACTGCTGCTCGGCCCGGTCGCGGGACCCCAGCACACCCTGGTCGGCAGGCCGCTGCGCGAGTGCGTACTGCGCCGGATCGCGCTGCGCGAGCTGTACCAGCCGCCGCAGACCGAGACCTGGACGTACGACGCGTACGGCAACCCGCAGTACGTCCCCCCGGCCACCAGCCCGCTGGAGTACGCCCTCTCGCTCGGCGTCGGCCGGGGTCTCGCCATCCTCTTCGAGGCGCCTCTCGCGACCGAGCGGGACGCGGCGCTCACGGACGACGACGTGCTGTGGATGCAGGTGCCGCCTGGCAGTGTGCAGTACGGCTCCATGTACGGCGCCGAGGCCGCGGCGGACCTGCTGGTGGACCCCGCGATGTGGCAGGCGATGGTCGACCAGCAGTACCGGCTGCTGGCCACCCTGGACCGCTGGATCGAGCAGCTGGAGCGCACGCACGAGACCCGTACGGCCGCGGGGATCAAGGCGGGCGAGGCGGTCCGCGCGCAGGCCGACCGGACGCTCATCGCCTCCATGTCCAAGCGTTCGGGGTCGGGTCCTGGCGCGGCGGACGCCGATGCCACGTACGCCGCGTGCAGGCTCGTCGCGCAGGCTGCCGGGATCACACTCGCCGACCCGGCGCAGGGCGGCGCGGAGAGCGACCGGCTCGACCCCGTCGAACGGATCGCGCTCGCCTCCCGGGTCCGGGTGCGTGCCGTACGCCTCGACGGGCGCTGGTGGCGCGACAACATCGGGCCGCTCGTCGGGCACCGGGTCGCGTCCGGCGCCCCGGCCGCGCTGCTGTGGCGGCGCGGCGGTTATGTGGCGGTGCATCCGTCGAGCGGTCGTGAGACGCCGGTCGAGAAGGCCAACGCGGCGGAGTTCGAGCAGCGGGCCGTCATGTTCTACCGGCCGCTGCCCGAGCGCCGGCTGAGCCCGTTGCGGCTGCTGCGGTTCAGTCTCCGGGGCACCGGCGGGGACATGCGCAACCTCGCGATCAGTGGTCTGGTGACGGTGGCCCTCGGTGCGCTGGTGCCGATCGCGACCGGCAAGGTGCTCGGCGAGTTCGTGCCGAAGGCCCAGGAGAGCCTCATCGTCCAGTTCTGTCTGGCCATCATGATCGCCAGCGTGGTGTCGGCGGCCTTCATGCTGATGCAGAACCTCACCATGCTGCGGCTGGAGGGCCGGATCGAGGCCACGCTCCAACCGGCCGTGTGGGACAGGCTGTTGCGGCTGCCGACGAAGTTCTTCACGTCCCGCTCCACCGGTGAACTGGCCAGTGCGGCCATGGGAATCAGCGCGATCCGCCGGCTGATGGCGGGCGTCGGCCCGGTGGTGGTCCAGTCGGTGACGGTCGGCGCGATGAACCTCGCGCTGCTCTTCTGGTTCAGCGTGCCGATGGCGCTCGCCGCGATCGGGATGCTCGTCGTCATCGCGGCCGTGTTCCTCGGACTCGGGCTGTGGCAGGTGCGCTGGCAGCGCCGGCTGGTCGTACTGAGCAACAAGCTCAACAACCAGGCGTTCCAGACCCTGCGCGGCCTGCCCAAGCTGCGGGTCGCGGCGGCGGAGAACTACGCGTACGCGGCCTGGGCCGGCGAGTTCGCGCGCAGCCGTGAGCTCCAGCAGCGCGTGGGCCGGATCAAGAACCTCACGACCGTGCTGGGCGCGGTGTACCTGCCGCTCTGCTCGCTCATCATGTTCATGTTGCTGGCGGGCCCCGCGCGCGGTTCGCTGTCGGCCGCCGCCTTCCTGACGTTCAACACCTCGATGACCATGCTGCTGACCTCGGTCACCCAGGTGACGGGTGCCTTCGTGTCGATGGTCTCCGCGCTGCCGATGTTCGAGGAGATCAGGCCGGTCCTCGACGCGACGCCCGAGGTGCGGGTGGCGAGTACGCGCCCCGCCGAGCTGTCCGGAGCCATGGAGGCGAAGAAGCTCTCCTTCCGGTACACCGAGGACGGTCCGCTCGTCCTGGACGACGTGTCCTTCGCGATCCGGCCGGGCGAGTTCGTGGCGGTCGTCGGCCCCAGCGGCTGCGGCAAGTCGACCCTGCTGCGGCTGCTCATCGGCTTCGACAAGCCGGTCTCGGGCAGCGTCCTGTACGACGGCCAGGACCTGGCGGCCCTCGACCAGTCCGCCGTACGCCGTCAGTGCGGTGTGGTGCTCCAGCACGCGCAGCCCTTCACCGGGTCGATCCTGGACGTCATCTGCGGCACCGAGCCCTACACGCCCGAGGAGGCGATGGCAGCCGCCGAGATGGCCGGCCTCGCCGAGGACATCAAGCGCATGCCGATGGGCCTGCACACCATCGTCTCCGGCAGCGGCGCCGTGTCCGGCGGCCAGCGGCAGCGCCTGATGATCGCCCAGGCGCTGATCCGGCGTCCGCGCATCCTGTTCTTCGACGAGGCGACGAGTGCCCTCGACAACGAGACCCAGCGCACGGTCATCGAGAGCACCCGCGCCCTCAACGCCACGCGTGTGGTGATCGCGCACCGCCTGTCCACCGTCATGGACGCCGACCGCGTCATCGTGATGGAGGACGGCCGGGTCGCCCAACAGGGCCCGCCCGCCCAGCTGTTGGCGGAAACGGGCGGGCGGCTGCACGAGCTGGTGCGGCGGCAGATGCAGTAGCCGGACGCGGCAGGGGGCGGCTCAGGCATCCTGCCCCGGGATCGGGCGGCGTCAGGCGTCCTGTCCCGGGATCTCGGCTCCGGAGGGGACGCCGGCCTCGACGTACGCCCGGTACACGTCCTGCCAGGGCGCACCGGCACCCTCGTGCGGGCCGCCGGTGGAGGCTCCGCGGGTGTGCTCGTCGAGGGAGGAGAGGCACACCTCCCAGCCTGCGCCGTTGCGGGCGGCCGTGTTCTCGGCCTCCAGGACGTTGGTGAGGGTGAAGCGGGTGCGCTTCTCGTCGAGCTCCTCCAGATCGAAGTGCAGTTCGTCGCCGCCCCAGCTGAAGGAGAGGTGCCGGGGTGCGTCGACCGCGAGGACGCGTCCGGTGGAGTCGTCCATGTTCGGGTCGTCGCCGAACCTGATCGTGCCGCCTTCACGCAGCTCGATCTCGACGCTGGAGGGGAACCAGTGGGCCAGTTCCTCCGGCTCGGTGACGAACTCCCAGACGCGGTCGACGGGATGGTCGTAGGTGCGGGTGAAGCGGACGGCGGGGCGGCCGTCGGCAAGGGTGAGGTAGGTACCGGTGGGTTCCGTGGACATGGTGGCTCAGTCCTTCGGGGAGGTGGTTGAAGTGTCTGCGTCCTCTTCGTCCGACGACTCCCCCGGTGCCGCCGCTGTCTCCGCCGCCGTATCCGTCACCGTCTCGTCCAGGCGTCGGCCCAGCGCGTCCAGGCTCGTGCTCCAGAGCTTGCGGTACGGGGCCAGCCACGCGTCGAGCTCCGCGATCGGCGCCGGGTCGAGCGCGTAGACGCGGCGCTGCGCGTCCTGTCGTACGCGTACCAGGCCGGCGTCCCGCAGCACCCTCAGATGCTTGGAGGTGCTCGGCTGGCTCAGACCGCACGCCTCGACGATCTCACCGACGGGCCTCGGCCGCTCCAGAAGGAGCGCGACGATGGCCCGCCGGTGCGGGTCGGCGAGTGCGGCCCAGAGGGAGTCGTCGGACATGGCTCCAATATGCCTCTGCGGTTATATGCCAGTCAAGGAATGAGCGGCGGGGACATCTGGCATGCGGCCACGACCTCACTCGAGCCAGCGCTGGGGCACCTCACCGCCCCGTGTGCACATCTGGGTCGCCAGGACCCGTACGGCCGCCGCGAAGCCCGCGGGACGCGGCAGGAACTCCATGTGGATGCCGGGGAACTCCACCCAGGGCACGCCGATCCTGCGGGCGATCTCGATCGAGGGCCGCGCGTAGTACGTACCGCGGTCCGCCGAGCCGGCCCCGAGGACGATCGGGAAGGGGGCCGCGGAGAGGGCGGCCCCGTCCGGCAGGAAGGCGGCGAAGCCCGGCCACTCCCGGCCGAAGAGATGGTCTCCGTTGCCGAGGAACCTCTTCCAGAGGTCCTCCGGCCACAGATACGTACCCTCGCCGCGCACGGTCTGCGCGAAGAGGCGGCCCGCGGCCGGGGCGCCGCCCCGCGCGTACGCCTCGGCCACCTCGTCGAAGAAGTCGCGTGCGGCGTCGCCGTCGGACAGGACGTTCACGGCGGGCGGCTCGTGGGCGATCAGCCCGGCGACCACTTCCGGGTGGCGGGCGGCCAGCGTCAGGCCGATGATCGCGCCGCCGCTGTTGCCGAACACCAGGGCCCGGCCGCCCGCCAGGCCGTCGATGAGCGCGCGGGCGTCGGCGGCCTGGCGGGGCAGCTCCATGGGCGCGTCGCTCCCGCCCGTACTGCGGGAGTTGCCCCGCCGGTCGTACGTGATCACGGTGAAGGCGTCCGCCAGCTCGTCGGCGATGCCCGTGAAGTACCCGGCGTCACCCCCTGCGCCGCTGATCAGCAGCAGTGCGGGACCGTCGCCGCGCACCTCGTAGTACAGCTCGGCCCCGTCGGTCTCGAACATGCCCCTGCGCATGTGACCCCTCTCTCAGTAGCGAAACTTTGCCGTTTCGATAAAAGTGGTCTAGCCTCAAGGCGTACGAAACGGTTTCGTTTACGTAGCCGTGAGGCCGAGCGACCTTCCCTGGAGTGATGCTCCGATGTCCCAGACTGAGACTCTTTCCGAAGGTGCCCGTAAGGGCACTCCCGACAAGGCCGACGCGCCGTCGTCGTCGAAGCGGTGGTGGATCCTCTCGATCATCGCGATCGCCCAGCTGATGGTGGTGCTGGACGCGACCATCGTGAACATCGCCCTGCCGTCGGCGCAGGCGGACCTCGGCTTCACCGACGGCAACCGTCAGTGGATCGTCACCGCGTACGCGCTGGCGTTCGCCTCACTGCTTCTGCTGGGCGGCCGACTGGCCGACCTCTTCGGGCGAAAGCCCGTCTTCCTCATCGGTGTCGCGGGATTCGCCGGGGCCTCGGTGCTCGGCGGTGCGGCGAACAGCTTCGGAATGCTGGTCACCGCGCGCGCACTCCAGGGTGTCTTCGCCGCACTCCTCGCACCCGCCGCGCTCTCGCTCCTGAACACGACCTTCACCGACGCCAAGGAGCGTGCCAAGGCGTTCAGCGTGTACGGCGCCATCGCCGGCGCGGGCGGTGCGCTCGGACTGCTGCTCGGTGGTGTGCTGACGGACGCGCTGGACTGGCGCTGGACCCTGTACGTCAACATCATCTTCGCCGTGATCGCCCTGGTCGGCGGCTGGATGCTGCTGAGCAACCACCGTGACGCCGCGAGCTCCAAGCTGGACCTGCCGGGCGCACTGCTGGTCTCCTCCGGTCTCTTCGCCCTCGTCTACGGCTTCTCCAACGCCGAGACGCACGACTGGAGTTCACCCCAGACCTGGGGCTTCCTGATCGCCGGCGGGCTGCTCCTGACGGTGTTCGCCTGGTGGCAGACCCGTGCCGCGCACCCGCTGCTGCCGATGCGCGTCCTGCTCGACCGAAGCCGCGGAGCCTCGTTCCTCGCCGTGCTCGTGACCGGTGCGGGCATGTTCGGAGTCTTCCTCTTCCTCACCTACTACCTGCAGCTGAACCTCGGCTTCAGCCCGACCAAGACCGGTGTGGCCTTCCTGCCGATGATGGCGGCCCTGATGGTCATGGCCCAGGTCTCCACCACGAAGCTCGTGCCGCGCATCGGGCCGAAGGTCGTCATCCCGGCAGGCTTCGCGATCGCCGCGGTCGGCATGGCCTGGCTGACCGGCATCGGAGTCGACTCCAGCTACTCGACCGACGTGCTGCCGCAGCTGCTCCTGATCGGCGCGGGACTCGGCATCGTGATGCCGCCCGCGATGGCCCTGGCCACGAGCGGGATCGCGCCGGAGGACGCCGGTGTCGCCTCGGCGACGGTCAACGCGATGCAGCAGGTGGGCGGTTCCATCGGTACGGCTCTGCTGAACACGCTCGCCGCGAGCGCCGCCACCAGCTACCTGTCCGGCAAGGACGCCACGAACAAGCTGGTCCAGGCCCAGTCGACGATCGAGAGCTACACCACCGCCTTCTGGTGGTCCGCGGGCTTCTTCGCCGTGGGCGCGGTGATCGCCTTCCTCCTCTACCGCCGTGGGGTTCCCGAGCAGGACGCGGAAGCCGCGCCGGTCGTCCACATGTGACCCTCCCGAAGCTGAGGGGCCGCCGTCTGCAGGGAGACGGCGGCCCCTCTTTCATGTCTGCCTACGGTCACCCGCTCAGGCCGTTCACGTCGGCGGCTCGGCACCTCGACGCCTGGGCAGCAGGGCGATCGCCGCCACGGGGAACACGGCGAGGACGAACCACGGCACGGCCGGGGGCAGGCCGGTGTCCAGGAGGGAGCCGGTGGCCGCGCTGCCGACCAGCACGATCAGGCCGGAGACCGAGGACAGCGCGCCCGTGTAGAGGCCGAGCCTGCCGTCGTCGGCGAGATCGGGCACCCAGGCCCGGGCGGCGGGCGCGACGAGCATCTGGCCGAGGGTGAGCAGGACGACGTAACCGGCCGCGGGCAGGAGCCCCACGGTTCCCGTCCACGCGGCGGGCCTCGCCACGCCGACCACCGCGAAACCGGCCGCGATGAGCAGCAGCCCCGCCGCCATGGACCGGCGCAGGTCGAGCCGGTCCCCCGCCCAGCGGGTGAGGGGCAGCTGGGCCGTCACCACCAGCAGCGAGGAGAGCGCGAACAGCCAGGCCAGCGGCGCCTGCGAGCCCGCCGCACGCTCCACCTCGACGGGCAGGAGCTGGTACAGCTGGTTGTACGCCAGCAGATAGGCGCCGTACGCGCAGCACAGCGCGAGGAAGCCGCGGTTGCGCACCAGCCGCCGGACACCACCACGGCTCCGCACGCGGGCCCGGCCGGGGATGTGCTGCGGCAGCAGCCACGCGTGCCCGGCCAGGACGAGTGCGAAGACTCCGGCGCCGGCGAGACAGACGGCGCGGAAGTCCACGGCCAGAAGCAGAGCGCCGATGAACGGGCCGAGGAACGCGCCGGCCTGGCCCGCCACGGTGAACAGGGCGAGTACGTGGGTGCGCGGGCCCTCCCCCGCCTCCTCCCGGCTCACCGCCTGCCGGGCCACCTCCGACTCGACGGCCGGCGAGAACAGCGCGGCGGCGAAGCCGATCAGGAGAACGGCTCCGACGACCGCCCAGCTCGCCTCCGCGAATCCGAGCCAGCCGAATCCGGCGATCCGCAGCACACAGCCGGCGAGCACCACCGGCCGTACGCCGTACCGGTCCGCCAGCGCCCCGCCCACCACGAACAGCCCCTGCTGGCTGAAGGTCCGCAGCCCCAGCACCAGCCCGACCATCCAGCCCGCCATGCCGATCGCCGTACCGAGGTGCTCCGCGAGGAACGGCAGCACCGCGTAGAAACCGATGTTGAACGCAAGCTGGGTGAGGATCAGGAGCCGGAGCAGCGGCGGGAGCGCGGCGAAGGTCCGCAGCGAGGAAAGGATCCTGCGGCGGGGGCGGTCGGTCTCCGTGCGGCCGTCGGGGGAGGCTCGCGGAGGCGATTGCTCAGGCATCGGACGTCACGCCTTCGGGCCGGATCGGGTGGGCGGGGTCCGGTGGTTCGGCCCACGTCGCCTCGGCCTCGGTATTGGCATAGGCCTCGGCGTCGCCGGTCTCGCCGGTGTCACCGGAGTCGCGTCGGCGTGCGCAACTCACCCTCCTGGGCCACCGCACCCCGCCTCCACCCGTGACAGCCACCGCCCCCAGCAGGGCGAGTGCGGCGGCGGGGGCCAGTACCGCCCATGGGGCCCGTTCCGCGTACGGCTGGTTCTCGGACAGGAGCAGGCCCCACTCCGGGGACGGCGGTTGCGCGCCGAGGCCCAGGAAGCCGAGGGCTGCGAGGGCCAGGGCGACGCCGGGCAGGCGGAGCAGTGCGTGACGTACGACCGGAGGCAGGACGGCCGGGAGGAGTTCGTGGCGGAGCAGTTGGAGCGGGCCCGCGCCCAGAGCCCGGGTGGCCGTCAAGTGTGTGGTGGCGCGCTCCTGTTGGAGCAGTGCCGAGGTGTGGGCCGCGAGCGGTGCCCAGGCGACGGCGGTCACCGCGAGGGCCGGGGTCGAGGGGCCGCTGCCCGCGACGCCCGTGACGAGGAGGGCCGCGAGGACCGGCGGTACGGCGTTGACCGTGTCGACCAGCGGCCCGGAAACCCGTGGCAGCAGGCCCAGGAGAACGCCCAGCACGAGCGCGGTCGCACTCACGGCGAGGGCCAGGGCCAGGGTGCTCAGCGCTCCGTGGCCGACCCGGGCCAGCACATCGCGTCCGAGCCCGTCCGTGCCGAACGGGTGCGCCCAGGAAGGGGATTGGAGCCGGGCGGTGGTGTCGAGTCGCAGCGGATCGCGGGCAAGCCCCAGCGCGACGACCGCGAGCAGCAAGCCGCCGTACAGCAGGGGCAGGGTCGTGGGCCGGGGCGGTGTCGGGCGGTGCAGCGACAACAGCGCACCGTCGCGCAGGGCCGGGCCGATCAGCAGCCGCGCCGTGAGCCGGGCCGCCCCTCCCGCGATCGCCGCCAGCAGGACGAGTGCGAGGGTGCCCGCCTGGAGGACGGGCAGGTCCTGCGCCACCGCGGCCTGGAGGGTCAGCCGTCCGAGCCCGGGGATGTCGAAGACCTGCTCCACAGCGACCGCGCCGCCGGTCAGGCCGACGACGAACAGGCCGAAGTTCGGGAGCAGTCCGGGCACACAGCGGCGCAGTGCCTGCCGGGCGATGCTCCGGCCCGGGACTCCTCGCGCGGCGGCTGCAAGCGCCCACTGCTCGGCGAACGCGCCCGGCAGCAGGTCGTCGAGCATCCGCCCGAGCAGCGCACCCGCGGGCAGGCCGAGCGAGAGCGCGGGCAGCACCATCCACTGGGGCCCGTACCAGCCGAGCGCGGGCAGCCAGCCGAGCTGCACACCGACGACGGCGGCCAGCACCGAGGCGGTCAGGAAGTCGGGCAGCGCGGACAGGAGCGCCGATCCGGTGCCCGCCGAGCGCCGGCCGTCGGGCCGCCGCCCCGCACCGAGCCGCAGCGTCCGGGCGCACACCGCCCCCGCCGTGAGCACCGCGACAGCCAGTGACCCGCCCATCAGCAGGAGCGAGACCCCGAGCGCCTGGAGCACCGACGGTGTGACCTCCGCACCGGAGATCCACGACCGGCCCGCGTCACCGTGCAGCAGCCCGCCGAACCAGTCGCCGAGCAGCTTCAACGGTCCGGCATCCAGGCCGAGTTGCGTGCGGATCGCGTCCAGTACCTCGGGCGTCGGGGCGCGTTCGGCGGACCGCGCCCTGAGCACGGTGAGCGCCGGGTCCGTGCGCGACAGCCAGGGCAGCAGCCCGACACCGCACAGCAGGGCGGCGACGAGGGCGGCGCGCCAGAGCAGCACCGGCGCCCCGCCGCGGAGGACGGCCTTGAGCACGTGCGCCGCCGCCCGTCAGCGCCGCGTGCCGACGCCGACGAGGCCGCGCTCGTACGGGTCGAGCTGCACACCGCTGACCGCGGCACCGACGCCGGTGATGATCCGCTGGTGGACCAGCGGCACGACGGCGTCCGTGCCGAGGATCGCCGCTTCGGCGGTCATCGCCGCGTCCTGCCGCTCGGCGGTGTCGGTGACCTTCTCGGCCTCGGCGACGGCCTTGTCGACGCTCCTGTCGCACAGCAGCGCGAGGTTGTAACTGCCCTTGCAGGTGTAGTCGCTGGCAAGGATCGAGACGGGGTCTCCGGTGTCGAGCATGGTGTTGCGGGCGGACACGAACGCGTCGAACTTCCCGGCCAGCGCGTCGCTTTCGAGCCGCGAGTACTCGCGCACCTCCAGCTTCACCGTGAACCCGGCGTTCTCCAGCTGCTGCTTGAGCACCTGGGCGACCTCGGGCAGCTCGGGCCGGTTGTCGTACGTGGCCACGGTGACCGATGTGCCGTCGACGGCCGCCGCTCCGGCCCTCCCGGTCGGCTTGACCCGCTTGTCGGCCGCCCAGGTCAGGGCGGGTCCGTAGATGCCGACGCCGGGGTCGGCGTGCCCTTCGTAGACGCCCTTGGCGAGGGCCGAGGTGTTGATCGCCTCGCGGGCGGCGGCCCGTGCCTTCGGATCCTTGAAGGCGCCCTTCTCGGTGTTGAGCAGCAGGCTCGTGGTGCGGGTGGTGGCCGTCTCGCGGCGGGTCACCTCGTCGAGGGAGGTCACCTGCGAGACCGGCACGGCCTCCGCGACGTCGACGCCGCCGGTACGCAGCGCGTTCGTACGGGCCGTGCCGTCGGCTATGAACCTCGCGTCGACGCCGGAGAACTGGGCGCGGCCACCCCAGTAGTCGTCGAAGCGGTCCAGGGTGGCCGCGGTGGTGCCGGTGACCTTGGTGAGCTCGAAGGGCCCGGTGGCGGTGCCGACCGGGCTGACGGCGCCCTTCTCAGCGTACGCCTCGGCGGAGAGGACCACCAGGCCGGGGCTCGACAGCCGCAGCGGCAGTGCCGGGTCGGGGTCGGCGGTGGTCACCCGGACGCGTCGCTCGCCCGCGGCCTCGGCGGTGAGTTCGACGCCGGACAGGGCGGCGGTCACGGGCTCGGCGCCCGCGGCGCGGGTGAGGGCCGCGGCGACGGCCTTCGGGGTGACCTCGGTGCCGTCCTGGAAGGCCGCGTCCCGCAGGGTGAACAGCCAACCGCGGTCGTTCTCACGGCTCCACGACTCGGCGAGCGCGGGAGTGGCGGCGCCGTTGGCGTCGAGGCGGGTCAGTCCCTCGGTCACGCCGAGCCGGCTGAGAAGCGTGGCGTCGGCCCCGTACGGGTTGAAGTTCTCGGCGGGCGGGAAGGCCATCGCGACCCTCAGGCGGGAGCCTCCCCCGCCGCCGGAGGACTCCTCCCCGCCCTCGGAGGCGAAGCAGCCGGTGAGCAGAGGGGCGAGCAGCAGGCCGGCGACGAGCCGGCGACGGCGCGGCAGAAAGCGCATGGTCTCTTTCTTCGTGGGGGGGGGAGATTCGGTGGGGGGGCGACGCACGCACAGTGGATGCGTCAGGACAGCGGGTCCGTCAGGGCAGGGATGTCCCTCAGAGCAGGGAAGTCCGCCAGGCCAGGGAAGTTCGTCAGGCCAGGGGGACTTCGAAGTGCACGATCCGCTGCCCGCCGCCCGGTTCCTCGCGCTCGTCGTGGACCACCTTGCCGTGGGACCGCCAGAACGCCTCGGCGCCGGGTACCGCCGGGTCGGTGTGCAGATAGACGGCGCGGTAGCCGCCGTCCGCCGCCGCGAAGTCGAGGAGCTCGCCGACCAGCCGCCGGGCCAGGCCCTGTCGCCGGTGATCGGCGCGCGTGTACACGCGGCGCAGTTGGGCGGTTTCCCCGGAGGGGTAGCGCTCGGCGAGGTGGCGCGGGTTGGGCGGGTGAGCCGGGCCCCGGGAGTCGAGCGCGGCGGTCGCGGCCACCGTGCCGTCCCGCTCGTCGACCGCGACCAGCAGGGTGTGCCGCTCGGGTGCGAGGTAGAAGGAGTCCAGGTCGATGATGTCGCGGTGCCAGCGCGGTACGTACCCGGTGCCGAAGTCCCGGTAGACGGTGTCGAGCATCACGGACCGCGCGCCGTCGAGGTCGTCGGGGGTCGCCGTTCTTATGCAGTAGTCGCGCACTTGCGCATCATATGCATTAAGGCTGTGCGGAGCCGTCCGGGGTGTCGTCGCCGTGCCCGTCGGAGGTGGCGTCCACCCGACGCCAGGAGCCCTTCCACACCACCCAGACATGGCCGTCCGGCCCGTGGTGCACCTTCAGTCCGTCGACGACGGCGAGCAGCGGCAGGTTCTTGGCGCCGACCTGGTCGCAGGAGTCCAGTGAGACCTTGACGTCGTCGGTGGCGGCCACGGTGATGCCGGTGAGGTCCGCGGTGAGCACGATCCGGCAGGTGTCGGCGGCGCTGCGCGCCAGCAGGCACTTGCTCGCGGAGCGGCCGGCGTCGAGGACCGGGGTGACGAAGGACAGCGGGGCGTCGATCACCCGCGTCACCGCCGCGGCGGCCTCCTCGGCGGCGAGCTCCCCGTCCGCGCGGGAGAAATGGGCGGTGAACTCCATCTCCTGCACCGGTTCCATGAGCCCGCACTCGGTCAGCAGTGGCGGACCGCCCGACGGAGTGCGTACCGGCGTTCCCACCGCCAACCCTCCTTGGTCAGACAGTTCATGGTCAGTCATACGAACACAGCTCGTGAACATTCGTGCGGACAACGGGCAGAAACGCGGCCCGTGACTGCGGCCCGTGACCGGGGCAGCACGGCGACCCTACGTCCGCAACACCCCCTTGCACAGGGCATGTTGAGTAAACACAAAGACCAAAAGTCAACCGTTGCAGCTGAAATTCACTGGGTCGAGTGAACTAGATCTTGTGGACGAGGCGGCATGGATGGTTCGGCCGCGGGCGGGGTAGCTACCGAGATCGAATACGCCCTCCCCTGCAGAGGTGGAGCCGACATGTCGCCGGATTCCCAAGACCAGGCCCCCGGGCTGCCCGAGTGCGGCACCGCGGAGTCGGAAGCGCCCACGGCGAGTCCGTACGCCCACAGCTACGCGAGCGGCGGGTTCACCGTCGTCGAGGTGCTGGGCGAGATCGACATGGCGACGGCCGGTGCCCTGGCCGAGCATCTGGACGCCGTGACCGCGGGCCGGGCGCCCCAGGTCCTGGTCGACCTCCGCCGGGTCGCCTTCTTCGACTGCTCAGGGCTGCGCGTGCTGTGCAGGGCCGACCGCCGGGCGAAGGAGCGGGGCGGCTCCCTCCGCCTCGTCTCCGACCAGCCCCGCATCCACCGGCTGTTACGCGCCTCGGGGCTCCTCAGCCGCTTCCCGCCCCTGCCGGCACTTCCTCCTCCGTCCCGTCCGGGAAGCGCACCACCACCGCTCCCGCCGCGGTGACACGTGTACCGGCCCGCGCCCGCAGCGCCTCAGGGTCACAGGGCCGCACCGGATCGGCGCTCAGCACGACGAGCGTGACCAGGAGATGCGGGCGCCCCGGGTGGCCTGCCAGGCGCAGGCAGGGTGTGGCGGAGTACTCGCCGTAGGCGTTGGCGCCACGGACCTGTACGACGGCACCGTGCGACGGGCCGTCGGCCCCGGGTTCCTCCCACCCGTGCAGCGCCACGACCGCGCTCGTGAGGCCGTCCGCCTCGCGACGCGCCAGCGCCCAGCCGGGCCCCGCCGCCTCGGTCAACGGCCCGCTGTCGTCGGCCAGGGCCCAACCCCCTTCGCGTACGACGGCTCCCGGCGGCCCTTCGAAGCGGTGGACCCGGATCTCCCAGGGGCCGTGGACCACGCTGGTCGTCTCGATGCGGTGGCCCTGGTCGGAGCCCGGCAGGACCGCCCGGTGCCAGGACGCCGCCCGGCGGCCCTCCGTGCCGAGGGGATGGATCCGGCCTCGTCCGGAGACCGCCGTCCCGTCCGCCGTGAGCAGAGCGAGGTGGCTGTCGGGCCCGGTCGCGGGACCGTCCACGGGGGTGTCGGGTGCCGTGGCGCTGGAATACGCGAACTTCGCGTAGTGCGGGCTGTCCTCGGCCTCGGCGGGCGGCGGTGGCAGGCGGTCGCTGCCGTGGTTGACGAGTCGTACGATCCCGTCGGCGGCGGTCGAGTGGAGCAGCCAGCCGGGAGCGGGCAGCGCCAGATACGCGTCCGCGGTTTCCACCGGGCCCGGTTCCTCGGGAGCCGTCCAGACGGGATGGCCGGCGGGGAGCAGCAGCCCGAGGAACGCTTTGCTCGCCCAGTACGGGGAAGCGGGACCCGAGTACCGCTGGGTGACGGGAAGGAAGGGCCGGTACCAGCCCAGGCTCAGCAGTCCCCGTTCATCCGGCACCCCGCGTTCGGTGAAGTGCTTGAGGGCGCCCGAGGCCAGACGGCGGGTGCGGCCGGGCGGCAGCGGGGTCGCGTCGGCGAGCGCTCCGGCCCACAGCGGGGCGGCCGTCGCGTAGCGGTAGGTGAGGGAGCGGCCCTGGTGGACGGGTGCGCCGTCCGAGCCGAAGAAGTACTGGTGGGTGCCGAGGAACGCGCGCAGGCGGGCCCGGTGGACCTCCGTCAGCGAGGCGTCCGCGCGGGGTCCGGCGATGCGGGCCCACAGGATCGGGTACAGGTGCAGGGCCCAGCCGTTGTAGTAGTCGAACTTGCGGCCGTCGCCGTCGGTGTACCAGCCGTCGCCCCGGTACCAGTCCTCCAGCCGCGCCAGGCCGCCGTCGATCTCGGCGCGGCTGTGCGGGGCGCCCACGGAGGCGAGGAACTCCTCGGTGACGACCTGGAAGAGCCGCCAGTTGGAGTCGTTGGCCCGGGCGCCGACGAATCCGCCGAGCCAGGCGGCCACCCGCTGGCGTACCGCGTCGTCGAGCCGGTCCCAGATCCACGGCCTGGTCTCGTGCAGGGCGATCGCGATCGAGGCGGCCTCGACCATCGGCTGGGCCCGGTCGGCGATGGGCGGCCAGCGCTCGGCGCCCTCCGGGTCGGTGCCGGCGGCGAGTCCGGCCGCGTACCGCTCGATCAGCTCCGGCGGGACGCGCCCGCCGGAGCCCGCGATACGGCAGGCGGCAAGCAGGAACGAGCGGGCGTAGCCCTCCAGGCCGTCGGACCAGGATCCGGCGTGGCCGGGCCGGCCTGGCAGCCGGTACTGGGCCAATTTCCTTGACGCGTAGGGGAGTAGACCGTCCAGGAGCCGGTCGGCCAGCGCCTCCCAGTGGGCGCGGGTCCAGCCGGTGACGGGTGACCGTACGGGGTCGGGGGGCGGCAGGAAGGACGAGTGCGTCGGGTCGGTGAGCGACACGTGCGGCGCGGTCATACGGGGGTGGGTCCTCCGTCAGTGGGGGTGGTCGGGCGCCTCGTCGCGCGGCGCCTGCGGGGGCGGCTGGACGCTGTCGCGTACGACGATGTGGGTGCCGAGCAGATGGTGGGCGCCCGCGGCGTGCTCGGGGTCGCGCAGGGCGATGCGTACGGCGGCCCGGCCGAGTTCCTCGGCGGGGGTGCGCACGGTGGTGAGCGGCGGGTTGAAGTCCTCGGCGAGCGGTATGTCGTTGTAGCCGACGACGGAGATGTCGTGGGGCACGCGCAGCCCGGCTTCGGTGATGGCCCGCAGGGCTCCGGCGGCGACCATGTCGTCCCCGGCGAAGACGGCCGTGAAGTCCGGTGTCTCCTTGAGGAGTTGGGTCATCGCGCGGTGGCCCGCCGCCCGGCCGAGGCCGCAGTCGACGACGTGGGCTGCCTCGGGCGGCAGGCCGTGCTCGGCGAGCGCCGCTCGGTAGCCGGCGACGCGCGCGTCGAGGGCCGTGTTGCCGGGCAGTCCGCCGAGGAACACGATCCCGCGGTGGCCCGCCGAGAGGAGATGGCCGGTGATGGCGTGCGCGCCGGCCTCGTTGTCGAACTCGACGACGAGCGCGGGGATGTCGGGGTCGGGCGAGGGCCGTCCGCACAGCACGAGGCGCGCGCCGGCCGAGTCGAGGGCCTGGGCGTAGTGCGCGACGCGCTCGCGGTAGGCGTCGTCCTCGACGACCCCGCCGACGAGGACGACCAGCCGGGCCCCCTCCTCACGCATCAACTGCACGAATTCCAGCTCGCGTTGCGGGTCCCCGCCGGTGGTGCCGACCAGGCACAGCCAGCCGCGGGAGGCCGCCTCGGCCTCGACTCCCTCGGCGACCTGCGCGTAGAAGGGGCTGGTGACCTGACGCAGGACGACGGCGACCATCTTGCGCCCGCCGCCGACCAGGGCGCGGGCGTGCGCGTTGGCCACGTAGTCGAGATCGCGGGAGGCGCGCAGCACCCGGGCCCGGGTCGACGCGGGCACGGGGTGGTTGCCGCTGAGCACGCGCGAGACGGTGGCCATGGACACGCCTGCCCGCTCGGCGACCTCGCGAATGGTGACGCGTCGCTTCGCCGTCGGCTCCGCCTCTGCCATGTCGTTGCCCATCTCCCCGTGTCTCCCCTCACAACCGCCCGACCTGCCGCGTCAGTTGTTGGCGGCGTGGTCCTTGGCGAACTCCTCGGCCATTCTGTCGCCACCCCGCTGCCGCCAGGTCCTGACGGTGGCGTCCCATTCCGACAGCGGAGTGCGTCCCGCGATGATCCCCGTGGCGGTGTCCTTGAGGAGCGTTTCGAGGGTGGTGCCCTGGGCGGTGTACGTCCTGGACTGGAGCCCGTACGAGGCATTGCGGACGGCGTGCGGAACGGTCTTGACCTGCCAGGCGTGCAGGGCCTTCACCGCGTCGGGCATTCCGGGCACGAACAGTGCCTGGGGTCCTTCGGCGAGGTACTTCAGCGGCAGGTTGGTGTTGTTCTCGACCTGGCCGAGCGCGTTGGGCTCGGGCGATCCGTCCTTGGCCCTGGTGAAGTGGGTGCCTTCCACGCCGTAGTGGACGAGTTCCCACTCCTTGCTGCCGAACGGAGCCGCGAGGTAGTCGAGGATGCGCAGCAGCAACTGCACGCGCTCCTTCTTCGCCTTCTTGACGACGGTGTAGCCGAACGAGCGGCGTGCTCCGACGATCCCGCCGGGCGTACCGCCCACGCTGTACGGCAGAGCCGGCGCGGGGGTGTACTTGCGGCCCTTCTCAAGGAACTTGGGGAGGTAGCCGCCGAATCCGTCCTGCAGCGAGCCGACCGTTCCGTTGTAGTAGAGGGCGATCATGTCGATCTGGGAGATGGAGGTCGCGTCGGGGTGGTAGGAGCCCGCCTTGCGCAGCCCGAGCTGGAAGTCGAGCATCTGCTTGTACCGCTCGTCGGCCACGACCGGCAGGAACGTGCCGTCGTCCTTCACCGACCAGCCCCGGGCGTGCACCCCGTGCGCCGCCGAGTGGAACCCGTCCCCGAACACGGATCCGACCGCGGCCCCCAGGGCGTACTTCTTCCCGCCCGTCCCCTTCTTGGCGACCGCCGCGAAGTCCTGGTCGGTCCACCCCTCCGTCATCCCGGCGTCCTCGAAGTACTCGTCGTTGAGCCAGAGCGTGGATCCGGGCAACGGCCGCTCCAGCGGAATGCCGTAGATACGGCCACCGATCCGGCCCATGTCGCGCCAGGCGTGCGTCGGGATGTTCGCGAGGTTCGGATAGTCCTCGACCGCGTCCCCGGAGAGGAACGGCGTGAGGTCCTCGGCTCGCCGCTGCACGAACTGGGCCTCGCGGGGCAGCGCGAACCCGGAGAACATGTTGATGATGTCCGGGAGTTCACCCGGATCGCCCGCCATCACGGTGGCCATCTTCTTCTGGTAGTCCGTCTGCGAGATGACCGTGTACTCGATCTTCACACCGAGCGCCTTCTCCACGGCCTGCCAGAACTTGTTGGCCGAGGCCGGCTTCGGCGGCGTACCGAAGGACACCGACATCACCTTTACGGTGGAGCCGTCCCCCGGTGTCCGGGACACCGACCGCGTTAGGTCGGCGGGGTAGGAGGTGTAACCGGGCTGAACCCCCTCCGCGGTGGGCGCGAGGTCCGGCTTCGGCCCCGCGAAGGCCTTGTAGGCGGGCCAAGGGGCAAGCTTCTTACCGGCGTTGGACACCCCGTCACCCCCCGACTCCGTGGAACAGCCGGTCAGGCCGACCGGAGCGGCAATCGCGACAGCACCCACGGCAGCGGTGCGCATCAGGGCACGACGGGACAGCGGTGTACTGGACATAGGTGTTCTCTCCCAGCTCTGGAGGAAAGGCGCTCAGCTCTTGACGGCTCCTGTGAGCACACCCTTCGTGAAGTACTTCTGCAGGAACGGATAGACCAAAAGAATCGGCACCGTGGCGATCACCAGCACAGCCATCTGCACGGTCTGCGGAGCATTCACGGTGCCCTCGCTGGTCGCGGTGTCCGTGAGCCCCGACCCGGCCACCACATACGTGCGCAGCACCTGTTGAAGCGGCCAGTGATCGCTCTCCAGATACAGCGAGGCATAGAACCAGGAGTTCCAGTACGCCACCGCGTAGAAGAGACCGACGACGGCGAGCGCGGCCTTGGACAGCGGCAGCACGACGGACCACAGCACCCGCCAGTCCCCTGCCCCGTCCAGCCGCGCGGCCTCGTACAGCTCGTCGGGTATCGACTGGAAGAAGCCGCGCAGCACCACGAGGTTGAACACGTTGATGAGCACGGGGAAGATCAGCGACCCGTACGAGTCCAGCAGGCCCAGCTCCTTGACCAGCAGGAAGCTGGGGATCATGCCGGGCGGGAAGAGGAACGTGAAGAGGACGAGGATCAGCACGGGCCGGCCGCCGAAGACACCGGGGCGCGACAGGGCGTAGGCGAGCGTGACCGTGCAGAAGAGGCTGAACAGGGTGCCTACGACGGTCACGCCCGCGCTGACGCCCAGGGCGTGGGTGACGATGCCGCCGTCGAGGATGTCGCGGTACGCCTGGACGGTCGGCTCGGTGGGCCACAGCACCCAGCCGCCGTTGTCGACGACCTCCTCGGGCGAGGCGAGCGAGGTCGAGAGGATCACCAGGAACGGCACACAGACCAGGAGGACGACGGCCACGAGCGCGACGGCCTTCGCCGCCTGGGTCAGGGGCCTGGGCTTCTCCATCCAGGCGGGCCGGGCATGCGCGCTCACTTGTAGACCCCCTGTTCGCCGAGGCGGTGGGCGACCTTGTTGGCCGCGTAGACGAGCAGGGCGCCGATCACGCCCTTGAACAGGCCCGCGGCGGCGGCGAATCCGTAGTCGCCGCCGACCATGCCCTGGTAGTAGACGAAGGTGTCGATGATCTCGGCGGCCTCGGGGCCGACCGCGTCGCGCTGGAGGAGCATCTGCTCGAACCCGACGGAGAGGATGTCGCCGAGCCGCATGATGAGCAGCAGCACGATCACCGGCCGGATCGCGGGCAGGGTGACGTGCCAGAAGCGCCGCCAGGGTCCGGCACCGTCGATGGCGGCGGCCTCGTACTGCTGCTCGTCGACCTGGGAGAGCGCGGCGAGGAAGATGATCGTTCCCCAGCCGGCGTCCTTCCAGATCACCTGGGCGACGGTGAGCGGTCTGAAGGCGTCGGGGTTGCCGATGATGTCGACGGTGCTCAGGCCCGCGTCGCCGAGGTAGCCGTTGACCAGCCCCGTGTCGCCGAGGACCTGCTGGAACAGGGCGACCACGATCACCCATGAGATGAAGTGCGGCAGATACGCCACCGACTGCACGAAGCGGCGGACGGTGGTCCAGGTCAGGGTGTGCAGGAGCAGGGCGAGGGCGAGCGGTACGGGGAAGTAGAAGGCGATCTGGAGGACCGCGATCCAGAGGGTGTTGAGGACCGCGTCCCAGAACTCGGCGTCCTGGAACATCCGTTGGAAGTTGCCGAGTCCCACCCATGGACTGCCCCAGATGCCGTCGAAGGGCACGTAGTCCTTGAACGCGATGACGTTGCCGGCCAGGGCGCCGTAGTGGAACAGCAGGAAGTACCCGAGCCCGGGGAGCATCAGCAGGAACAGCGCCCGGCTTCTCCGGCTCCCGCTCCTGCGGTTCTGAAAACGTTTCCTACTCCTGAACGCACCGGTCGGACGGCGGCTGGATGGGGTCACCGCCTCCGTACCTGCACGCTCCCGCACCACCGCGGCCACGGAGCCTCCTCACCTCTGGCTGTTGGGTGAGGGGAAATTAAAACGTTTCCAATCCAGGGTCAACACTTCTGACACAGACCGGTAGTTGGCCTTGGTGCGGTAGGCCTGTCGACCTGCGGAGACGGCTTAAAACGTTTTCGTAAGCGCCAGGAGGTACGCGTGGAGAGCCGCCGAGCCCTCCAGCCGGCTCCGGCTCCGCAGGTGCAACTCGCGCTCCCGGCCCGCCAGTTCGGCCCGTACGCGCTCGGGGCTGCCGGTGGTGCGCAGTTCGGCCAGGACCGACTCGATGGTGGAGAACGGGTGGTGACCGCGCCTCAGCAGTGCCACGATCTGGGCCAGCCGCGCTTCCGACGCGGAGTAGCGGCGGTATCCGGTGACCTTCTCCCGCGTCGGCCGCAGCAGGCCACGCGTCTCCCACAGGCGCAGTACGGGCGTCTGCACTCCGATGGCGTCGGCCACCTCACCGATGCGCATCCCGCCGCGGTCCCGGTCCGGCGGCTCGGTCTCGTGGGTGATCAGCGTGTCCAGCGCCCGGATGGCCTCGGCGAGTTCGGTCCGCTCCCGGTGGAGTTCGGCGTGACTCTCGTCGAGTACGGCGAGCGCGGTCTCCAGGTCGCCGCCGTGCACGGCACGCATGATCGCGCCCGTCGTCGGCCAGCCGTGTCCGACGGCCAGCGCGCGGCCGGCCCTGAGCGCTTCGGCGTGTGCGGTCGTGAACACCCGGTAGCCGCTGTCCGTGCGCTGGACGGGCGGCAGGATGCCGGTCTCCACGTAGTTGCGGACCTGCTGTGTCGAGATGCCCGCCTCACGCGCGAGGTCGACGGCCCGCAGTCGGTCGCCCACCCTGCCTCCTCAGCCCGCAGTTTCACCATGATTTGAGGGTTCCAGAGTAGGCCGTGAGCCTGAACTGGCACGAACTCGGGCCAAGCCTCAAGAAGCAATTCAATGAAACGATTGAAGGAGAGCAGACCGGAACAGGACCGGGGCACAGGACCAGGAAGAGGAGAGCCGCGCCATGAAGTTCGTTCTCGAAGTCGACATGGGTGACACCGCCTGGGAGGGGAACGCCGCGCGGGAGCTGGGGCGGATCCTCCGCTACTGGGGAGGAAACCTCCAGCACTACGAGCTGAAGCCGGGCGACGGGGCGGCCGTCTCCGACTCCGACTACCGCGAAGTGGGTTCCTGGAGCATCACCGCTTCGGCCTGACGTCGGGTTCGGCTCCGGATTGACGCCGTGGCCGTCCCGGGAATGACGCCGGGGCCGGCGGAGACGGCCCCACTCCGTCTCCGCCGGCCCCTGTTGCGAGATCGCGCGGCACTCCGCGAGGGGACCCGCACTCCCCATCCGCATCCGCGGGCCACCGTCGACGCACATCGGCGAACCGCGCGACCCCGGTCCCTTTAGAACGTGAAGACGGTCGACCCGTGGGCCCGCTTCACGCACTCGTTGGAGAAGGTGCGTTCATAGGACACCCGCTTGCCCTGCCAGACGCCGTCGACCGTGACGACGACGGGATCGTATTCGCGGGTGCACATGGCTTCGGTTCTTCCTGGCAGGGTATTGAAGTCCCCTCCGGACGCCCGGAGTTCGGCGCAGGCCGACGCCGCGGCCGGGTGGGTTCCCGAGGCGGTCGGCGCACAGGTCAGGGTGACCGCGCGTTCGGGGGCGGCGTCGGCCTTGAGCTCGCCGTGGCCCATGGTGAGCACCAGGGAGGAGGGGGCGTAGAGGGAGTTCGGCGAGGGGGTGGCGGCGAGCGCGGACCCGGTGAGGGGTCCGCATACGGCGGTGGCCGTCAGCGTGATCGTCGCTGCCCAGCGCGCGGTGTTCGGCATTGTGTGCATCCTTCCGCTCGGTTGGTTGCCGCCGGCTCGGTCGAGTGCCGGTGCGGCGAGCGCGAGTCTGCCGAGTCCGCGCCGGAAACACACGTCGACCCCACGCGTTTCAGTAACCTTGCGTATTGAATCAGTGGCGCGAAGTTACGGAATTCGAACGCGCAGACCCCGGAGTTGAGCGGACCCTGCGTCACCGAGTGGACACGCTGGCCGGATATGTACTGCTCAGCAATAGGCCTGAAACATTCCGCTTCCAGCTGAGCGCAGACCCCTTGCGTCCGTGGCGCAAGAGAGTAATCGTCATTACATGATTACAGCCGAACAGCACGAGAAATTGCGCGGCTGGTTCGCCGGCCGTCTGCCCGACGACCTCTTCGAGAGCCTCGGCGAGGTCACGGTCGACCGTGAGGAGATCACCGTCGTCGGCCGCATTCCCGAACCGCGGCTCGCGGAGAACGCCTCGGACGCCGAGCGGAAGGCGGCCGTCGACTCCCGTATCCAGGAGTTCCGCGAGCGCACCCGCGACGCCCGGGTCACCGTGGCCCGCGAGGCCGAGCACCGTTTCGGCAAGAAGGTCTCGTGGGGTGTGGAGTGCGGCGGCGAGCGAGCCCTGTTCACGCATGTCGCGGCGCCCGTGATGACCCGGCTGCGGCAGCCGCAGCGGCAGGTCCTCGACACCCTGATCGCCGCCGGCGTCGCCCGCAGCCGCAGCGACGCCCTCGCCTGGTGCGTCCGCCTCGTCGAACGCCACGCGGACGACTGGCTCACGGAGTTGCGGGACTCCCTGGAGCACGTACAGCGGGTTCGCGCGCAGGGGCCCGACGGTCCGGAGGCCCGGGACACCCCGCCGAACGAGGCCCCTACCGGTACGTCCGCCGACGCGTCGGACGAGGCGCCCGCCGATACGGCAAAGGACAAGCCCACCGACAACTGACGACCGACCACCGCCCACCACAGGAACCGATGGCACATTCCTCCACCGGCAACACAAAAGATGGATGGTTCGTCCACTGGTGCGGCGTTCTGCCCAGCCCGTAACTTCGGCAGATCACCGCACCAAGGGACGGCTTCCCCGCGCTCCGCGCACCCAAGCGACAGCGACACGCCGTCCGGCCAGCCGCGTCACCACGCGCTCCCCCGCCCTGACGCCCCCTTGGGGTGCCGGTCCTTCGCTGGAGCCCCTCCTTGTCCCAGAACTCCCCCGCCACGCAGCCGCCGTCCCTCACCGAGGTCGAGCCCTACGGCGTCGAGCGGATCCCCGACGCGGACCGCTCCGCGAGCCCGCTCGACCTCTTCCGGCTCGCCTTCGGCGGGGCCAACACCTTCTCCACCTGCGTACTCGGGGCCTTCCCCATCCTCTTCGGCCTGTCCTTCTGGCAAGGGCTCGCGGCGACGCTCCTCGGAGTGATCGCGGGTGCGCTGATCCTGTGTCCGATGGCGGTCTTCGGGCCGGTCAACGGCACGAACAACGCCGTGTCCTCCTCCGCCCACCTGGGCGTGCACGGCAGGGTCGTCGGTTCGTTCCTGTCGCTGCTCACCGCGGTCGCGTTCTTCTCCATCTCGGTGTGGAGTTCGGGCGACGCCCTGGTCGGCGGCGCGCACCGGCTCTTCGGACTGAGCCGCAGCGACCTGTCGTACGTCGTCGCGTACGCGCTGTTCGCCGTGCTGGTGCTCGCGGTGTGCGTGTACGGGTTCCGTTTCATGCTGTTCGTCAACAAGGTCGCGGTGACCTCGGCGACCCTGCTGTTCCTGCTCGGCGCGGTGGCCTTCGCCGGGGACTTCGACCCCTCGTACGCGGGGATCTTCACGGCGTCGGCCGACGCGGCGACGCAGGATCTGTTCTGGCCGTCGTTCATCGGCTCCGCGCTGATCGTGCTGTCGAACCCGGTGTCCTTCGGAGCGTTCCTCGGCGACTGGTCGCGCTACATCCCGGCGAGCACTCCGCGCCGCAGGGTGATCGGCGCCGCGTTCCTGTCGCAGATCTCCACCCTGCTGCCGTTCGTTTTCGGCCTGGGAACCGCCAGCATCATCGCGGCCAAGGCACCGGAATACGTCGACCCCGCGGCCCCGAACTTCGTGGGCGGACTGCTGGCGATCTCGCCGAGCTGGTTCTTCCTGCCGGTGTGTCTGCTCGCGCTGATCGGCGGCATGGCGACGGGCACGACCGCGCTGTACGGGACCGGGCTCGACTTCTCGTCCGTGTTCCCCCGGCTGTCCCGGGTCCAGGCGACGGTGCTGGTGGGCGTGCTGTCCATCGCGTTCATCTTCGTCGGGCGCTTCGGCTTCGACCTCGTACAGAGCATCTCGACGTTCGCCACGATGATCATCACGTGTACGACGCCGTGGATGGTCGTGATGATGCTGGGCTTCTACACCCGGCGTGGCTGGTACGACCCCGACGCGCTGCAGGTCTTCAACCGGCGCCAGCGGGGCGGCCGTTACTGGTTCGCGCACGGCTGGAACTGGCGCGGGATGACCGCCTGGTGGGTCTCCGCCGTCATCGGCGTCCTCTTCACGAACATCCCCGGCCAGTTCGTGGGCCCGCTCGGTGACCTGGCCGGCGGGGTCGACATCGGCCTGCCGATCTCGCTGGCCGTGTCCGCCGTGCTGTTCCTGTCGCTGCTGTGGTTCTTCCCCGAACCACGGGCGGCGTACGGGCCGGAGGGCGCTCGCCTGGTCCGTACCGTCGATGTACCGGTACCACCGATCACCGGACCGGGCAGCGAGGCCGCCGAGAACCGACCGGTACTGGCCGCCGAGAGCCCGTGACGACTTCTGACGGCTTCTGAGCACTTCGGAGGGCGAAAACCGGACAGCCCGCTCGGCACGGGGCCGTCGAGGAGCGGTGCCTTCGTAGACTGCCGCGCCATGGAAGAGATCTACGAGCTGGGCGCGATCACATGTCCGTCCGGTGAGTTGGTGGTCCTCGACGGTGGTCACCTGGGTATGTGGAGCGGAGAGCGGTCGCCGGCGGAGGTGGACCCGGGAGCGTTCGGCGTCCAGGATCCGGCGGTCGCCGCCGATGTGAGCGGAGCGACCGACTTCACGATCACCGGCCCCGACGCCGACACCGCGGCCCACTCCTTCGGCCGGCAGCCCGGCCGCATGCTCCACGACATCCCGGCGTCCGGAGTCGCACGGCTGCGTGAACTCTTCGACGCGCACTGCCGGGAGCACGGCTTCGACGCGAGCCTGGATGCCTGCGAGCGGGTGCCGCACCGGGAGCGGGTCCGGCGGTGCGCGGCGCGGGGCGGCGGCTGCTTCCTGATGCACGGGGTGCCGGTCGTGGCGCTCGGCGGTCTGCCCCGCGACCGGGCCCTCCCGGTGCTGGCGTCCGGCGCCGGCATAGTGATCCCGGTGGACCCGGCCCCCGCCGCCAAGAGCGTGGAGCTCGGCGACATCCGGGTCGACTGGGCCCGGCTGCTCTTCGGGGACGCCGATGCGCTCAACGCCTGGCAGCACGACGAACCCGTGGACGGACTGGCCGACGTCGCGTTCTGGGGCGCCGCCGAGGAGGAGGCCGCCGCCGAGTTCGGGGCTCCCGCGCTCGGTGAGGTGGGCGAGGACGGGGTCAGGGGCTGGACGGGGCTGACCGTGCCGGAGGCGATGCGCCGGGCCGGTGCCCTCTTCGACTGGAAAGAGGCCGCCCCGGGGCGGCGGCTGATGGTGGACTTCCGCCCGCACTCCCACCACTGGCAGGTCATGCGCGAGGTCCGTGCCTCCGCGGTCGAGTCCGGAACCGTCGAGGTCGGCGGCGCACACGTGCTGTGCACCATGACCGGTCAGGGCGACGGCTGGTTCCCCGTGTCGGCGGAGCTCGGCCCGTCCGGCGAACTGGTTGCCGTACGCGTGTCGTTCCCGAGCTGAGCCCGGCTCGTTCACCGGCTGAGCCCGGCGGGCCCGGCGATCTTCGCGTCGACGGTGGACGGATCTTGTCCCGCTCGTCAGGATCGTCGCAGGAACGGCGTGGTGTCCGCGGAAACAGGGCACGGTCTCCAGCGCGAACGGCACGGTCTCGACGGCGAGATCAAGGGCGAGAGGCGGGACGTACGGATGACGAAGCACTGGGCGGACTTCCAGTACGAGATCTATCTGAACGGCATGACGGGCGCGGTGCCCCGGCTGCCCACCGATCTGACCCGGCTGGAGGAGCTGGCCGAGCAGCGGCTCGAACCCGGTCCGTTCGGCTATGTGGCGGGCAGCGCGGGCAACGGCAGTACGGCGCGGGCGAACCGGGCCGCGCTCGAACGGCGCCGGATCGTGCCCCGCATGCTGCGCGATGTGCACGAACGCGATCTGTCCGTCGAGGTGCTGGGGCGCCCTCTGCCCGCTCCCCTCGCCCTCGCGCCGGTCGGCGTGCTGTCGATCATGCACCCGGACGCCGAGTCGGCCGCCGCCCGGGCCGCCGCGGCGCAGGGGGTGCCGTACATCCTGTCGTCCGCGTCCAGCACACCGATGGAGCAGGTCGCGGAGGCGATGGGCGACGCGGAACGCTGGTTCCAGCTGTACTGGGCGAAGGACCGCGAGGTCACGAAGAGTTTCCTGAACCGGGCGAAGGCGGCCGGATTCAGCACGCTGTTCGTCACGCTGGACACACCGCTGCTCGCCTGGCGGCCACGCGACCTGGACCAGGCGTATCTGCCGTTCCTGCACGGGATCGGCACGGCCAACTACTTCTCCGACCCGGCGTTCCAGGCGGGTCTGGCCAAGCCGGTGGACGAGGACCCGAACGCGGCGGTCATGCATTTCGTCGGGATGTTCGCCGATCCCGCGAAGACCTGGCCCGACCTGGAGTTCCTGCGCGAGAACTGGGACGGACCCATCGTCCTCAAGGGCATCCTGCACCCGGACGACGCCCGCCGGGCCGTCACCGCCGGGATGGACGGGGTGGTCGTCTCCAACCACGGCGGTCGCCAGGTGGCCGGCTCCGTCGGCGCCGCCGACGCGCTGCCCAAGGTGGTCGAGGCGGCCGGTGACCGGCTGACCGTCCTCTTCGACGGCGGGATCCGCACGGGCGACGACATCTTCAAGGCACTCGCGCTGGGCGCCGAGGCGGTGCTCGTCGGACGTCCGTACGCGTATGGGCTCGGCCTCGACGGCCAGGCGGGGGTGGAGCACGTCATCCGCTGTCTGCTCGCCGAACTCGACCTCACCCTCGCGCTGTCCGGTCAAGCGGGCCCGGCGACCGTCAGCGCCGACGACCTGGCCGAGGAGACCGCATGACGGGCGACTCCCCCGCCGCTGGCCCTGTCCCGGCTGCCGCTGCCGCTGCCGCTGCCGCTGCCGCTGCCGCTGCCAAGAACGTCCTGGTTGTCATCTCGCCCCACGTGGGCGGCCGTTCGGGCGGTGCGGGGCTCGCCACGCTGTTCCCGAAGGAGGCCCGCGTCACGGTCGTCGAGTCGGCCGACGAGGACCCGGCCGCGCTGCGCGAGGCACACGTCGTCCTCACCGGGCTCGCCCCCGTCACCGCCCGACACCTGGCCTCCGCACCGGAGTTGGAGCTGATCCAGTGCGCCAGCCACGGCTTCGACTACGTGGACCTCGAAGCGGCCCGCGCCCGGAGCATCCCCGTGTGCACCATCGGCTCCAGCGGCGCCGAGAAGCAGAACGTCGCCGAGCAGACCTTCGCCCTGATGCTCGCCCTCGCCAAGCAGCTGATCCCGGCGCACACCGCGCTCGTCGACGCCGACTGGGCGCTGCCGCGGCTCCAGCGGTCCATCACCGAACTGTCCGGCAAGACCCTCGGCGTGATCGGGCTCGGCCACATCGGCCAGGAGGTCGCTCGCCGCGCGGTCGCCTTCGACATGACCGTCCTGTACGCCGGACCGCGATCCGTCGGCCCGGAGACCGAGGCACGGCTCGGCGGCGCCCGCCATGTCGGCCTCGACGAGCTGCTGCGCGCGTCGGACTACGTCACGCTGCACACGCCGCTCAACGACACGACCCGGCATCTCCTCGACGCCCGGAGACTCGCACTGCTCAGGCCGAGCGCGTTCGTCGTCAACACCGCGCGGGGCGCGCTGATCGACCAGGACGCCCTCGCAGACGCGCTGGAGTCGGGTGCCCTGGCCGGGGCGGGCATCGACGTCTTCGACCCCGAACCGCCCACACCGGCCCTGCGGCTGCTCAAGGCCCCGAACGTGGTGCTCTCGCCGCACGTCGCCGGCGTCACCCGCGAGACCCTCGTACGGATCGCGCTGGCCGCCGCCCAGAACGTCACCGGGTTCCTGACGGGCGAACCACCCCGGGACGTCGTCTCGTAGCACCCGATCGAAGTAGGACCCGATCGAAGTAGGACCCGGTCGGCTCAGGACCTGGCCGGCTCAGGACCTGACTGGAACAGGGCCTGGCCGGAACAGGGCCGGGGCGCCGCAGGATCGGGTCAGAGACCGAGTTTCGAGACCGTCTGCGCCAGCAGAAGAGGCACCGGCGCGACGGGCCGCGGGGCGGAGTCGTCGACGGTGACGGCGCGGCGCTCCGTGTACGGCCCGGACACGGTCGTGCTCGGCTCCGGCTCCGCGTCCTTCTCCGCGGCCGACGGCTCCACCTCGCACGGGGACTCGGCACAGTCGGCGTCGGACCCGGGTCCGGAGTCCGATTTGGCGGCCGTCGGGTCGGCGTCCGGACGGCCTGACGACGGCGCGCCCGTTCCGGCGATCGACAGCGACTCGGGGCTGGCCGTCGTGGCGTCGGTCAGCCAGCGCTGTTCGTCCGACCTGTCGCGGATCTTCACCACGACCTCCGCGTCCTGGTCCGTGGAGGAGGGCCCGACGGCGAGCCCCTCCTGCCACCGGGGCAGCAACTCGCCCTGGACGGTGAGGTCGTAGCGCACATCGTCTCCGCGCTTGGCCGACGCGGCGACACAGCGGCCCAGGACGACGACGCCCGCGTCCACGTGGGAGTCCAGGCACAGCTCGGGCTCGGCGACGCTGCGCAGGAGGCCGTCCTCCTCGTACGACCACTTCTGTGTCTTGGCCGCGGAACACGTCTCCAGTTCGGTGCCGACACCGGCCTTGGCCCTGCCGTCCTTGATGTCGAGGCAGAGGTCCGCGGCGAGGTTGCGCAGCCGGGTCTGTCCGGGGGGCGTCGGCAGGCCCGCCGAGTTGGGCGGGGACGAGGACCTGGCGGGCGGGGTCTGTCCGCCCGCCCCCGGGACGATGCTGCTGGACGCGCCTGCTGAGGCAGAGGGATCCGCGTCGCCGTCGTCCGACGACCAGAGGCTGGCGACCAGGACGGAGGCGAGCAGGGCCACCGAGACCAGGCCCGCTCCGGTGAGGAGCGCCTTCGAGTGCCGGGAGCCCGGCGAGGAGTGGCGCCCCTGCCGGGACGGCCTGGGCGAGAGCTGGGACAGCAGACGGGGGCGGTCGCCGCTGCCCGGGCGTCTGCCGCCGGAGCGGCCCGGACGGACGCCCGAGTGACCGCGGCTCGGCCGCGACTCCAGATAGCGGCGGGCGCCCCAGCCGAGCATCGACTCGGCGAGCAGACCGCCCAACCCACCCTCGAAATGACTGAGTTGCTCGGCCGCGTAACGGCAGAAGCGGCACTCCAGGAGATGCTGCTGCACATCGGGGAGCAGCGCGCCCCCGCGGCGAATCGGAACGTCCAGGAGACGGTTGTAGTAGCGGCAGTCTTTGTTCGGAGCGAGTTCACGATGGGCCCGAACACAGCCCTCGCGGAATTTCTCCCGGGCCTGCTCCAGAGCTGCCGACGCGGTGTCGGCATCCATACCCAGCAGACCGGCCGGTACGGATATGGGCTCGGCCTCGACCTCGGTGTGCCACAGCACGCACTGGGCGAGTCCCGGGAGGGACTGGAAAGAACGCTCGGCGAGCTTGCGATTTTCCGGCGTCATGGACTTCGTCGCGCGCATACCGCGACCCCCGGCCGGTTTCCGGAGATCCGGCAGCACCGCGGATATCCGGTCCTCCGCGGACCATGCCTTGATGATGTCCCGCACGGCCACCAGGAGCTGGGGGCGCAGGGCCACGGCGGACCCGGCGCGTCGCAGGCGTTCCAGCACCTGCTGGAAGGCGGCGGCGGTGACCATGGAGGCGACGTTCGCCGAGGAAGCGAGGCAGATGACCGCGTAGTCGTGCGTCGGCTGCCAGTGTCGCGCGAGCAGCAGCGCCACGGAGTGGGTGAGCTCGCCCTCCGGCTGCGCTCTGAGGAGGGCGGCGAGGCTCTCGTCGGATTCCCCGGGAGCGGTACCGGAGCCCGGCGGATACGGGGGACGAGGCGGGTGGGGGGTGTGCACTGAGCGGTTTCCTTCCAAGGCACAAGGTGTCACACAGAAGTTGTGACCGCCGAAAAGGGGCTCCTGGTTGGTGCATACCTTTTTGGCTTGACGCACGGAAAGCGGCCGGGATCTCGACCACTCGACGTCCGCCGGCCGCGAGCCTTTTGGGCCCCACGGCACGATGAAATCCCGAGCAGCGAATCAGACCTGACCATTGGACATGTACGAGGAAGTTCACCCTTGCACAAAACTCTCACACCCAACAAGGCACTTGAGCTACTTCAGCAACATCCGCGGCATTGAAGGAAAGTCAGTCACACCTGGGGCAACTCGCCTCGGCCGTACCGCATTTCGAAATGGCAATCGTTGCCATGCGCCCCGTGTGAAGCGCGCGCCCGCGCCGGTGCCTCTCGCACGCTCCCCGCGCGCGACTTGGCGTAGTCCACTGGTAACGGCCCTTCTCGGGGGCCCCGCACGGGACGGCGGCTCTCCCGCGCGAAACGGCCGCCGACCCCGATCCTCCCGCCCTCGGTCGGCGGCCCCGAGGGCGGGTCGTCACGTCCGGGGCGGCTCGAACCTGTCGCGGCGTGGGTCAGATCTGCCAGGACCGCAGACGGTCGGCCGCCGCGAAGACGTCCACCTTGCCGGAGATCAGGTCACGGGCGAGGTCCACGAGCGCCCCGTACGGGGGATCGATCCCCACGCCGCTCACGAACATGTACGAGACCGCCGTCGCGCAGGCGAACCGGGCGTTGGCGGACGGCAGCGGCTTCAGCAGGGCGAGGGTGTGCAGCAGCGCGGCGGCGCGCCAGGCCGGGTCCGAGTCCACCCCGAGCCGGGGCGGGTCCACTCTGTGCCGGGCCACGGCGGCCACGAGCACCGAGAAGTCGTTGACGGTCGGCTGGTCGGGCAGCACCTCTTCATGGCGCTGGAGCAGCCAGGGCACGTCGATATGGATGACGGGTGCCATGAGTCAGGCGGCCCGCCCCTCGCCCTTGGTGGGTGGTTCGTCGTCGGGGAAGGCCGCGGCGAACTCGTCCGCGTGCGCGGCGAAGAACCGGCGGAAGACGTCCGCGCCTTCCTGCAGCGCTCGGTGCCGCACGATGTCGGCCGCGGCCGCCTCACGAACCAGGGCCTTCATCGACGTACCGCGCTCCTTGGCGATCTGCCGCAGATCCTCGAGCTCGCGCTCGCTGAATTCCACGTTGAGAGCAGGCATGTCCTCACGGTACCGCGCGGGTACTTACTCGTAAATACATGCAGGTCAAGCGCTATGGCCAACGGTACCGAGCGGATACGACCGCCACGAACCCGAAGCAGCGCACCTGAGACCTGCGTCACATTTCAGCCGCCCTCTGTCACATTCCGGACCCCCGCGGCCCTCGCATGGGTGAGCGCGCTACGGGAGGCACACGCATGTCCGAGAGTCCGGCACCGGCGACCGACGAGGCACTGACCACGGCGACCCGGTTGTTCATCGACCACCGCGAGTTGTTGTTCGCGATCGTCTACAACATGCTCGGCGGCGTCGCGGACACCGAGGACGTACTCCAGGACACCTGGCTGTCCTGGTCCGGCAGCCGCGACCGGGCGCCGGACCAGGAGATCGACAACCCGCGCGCGTACCTCGTACGCATAGCGGTGAACCACGCGCTGAAACGGCGGGCCGTGATCAGCCGCCGACGTGAGACGTACGTCGGGCCCTGGCTGCCCGAGCCGCTCGTGGCCGAGTCCGCCGAGACCGAGGTGGCGTCCGCGGACGCCGCCGACCGTGTGCTGCGTGGGGAGTCCGTGTCGATGGCGATGCTCGTCGTCCTGGAGTCGCTGTCCCCGCTGGAGCGGGCGGTGTTCGTCCTGAACGAGGTGTTCGGCTACGCCCACACCGAGATCGCCGAGGTCATCGACCGCAGCCCCGCGGCCGTCCGCCAGCTCGCGCACCGCGCCCGCCGGCACGTACACGCCCGCCGTCCGCTGTACGAGGCACATCCGCGGGTGCGAAGAGAGGCGACCGAGCGGTTCGTCGAGGCCGCTCTCGGCGGAGACATCGGCGCCCTGATGGAGATCCTCGCGCCGGACGTGACGATGTGGACCGACGGCGGCGGCAAACGGCGCCCGGCGGGGCTGCGGCCGATACACGGGCGGGACAAGGCGATCCGCCTCATCGCCTCCTACGCCTCACGGGACGGCGTGCCGGCGCTGGACATCCGCTACCGGCGCGTCAACGGCGACGACGCCGCGGTGCTGTTCGCGGGCGACTCCCCGTACGCGGTGATGGTCATGGACCTCACCCCGGAGGGCGACCGGGTGTGCGGCCTCTACATCGTCTCCAACCCCGAAAAGCTCACGCACGTGCACCTGCAAGAGAAGGACGAGATGGACGAGAAGGAGGAGACCGCGTGACCACCACCGAACGGCAGGCGGCGAAGGAGTCCTCCGGTCAGCACGTCGCCGACTGGTTCGACGGCCGCCTCGGCACCCACAGCCTCGGCAAGAAGTATCTGCGCAAGGTCTTCCCCGACCACTGGTCGTTCCTGCTCGGGGAGATCTGCCTCTACAGCTTCGTCATCCTGATCCTGACCGGCGTCTATCTGACGCTGTTCTTCCATCCGTCGATGAACGAGGTGACCTACCACGGCAGTTACGTCCCGCTGAACGGCGTCCGGATGTCGGAGGCGTACGCGTCCACGCTGGACATCAGCTTCGATGTGCGGGGCGGTCTGCTGATCCGGCAGATCCACCACTGGGCGGCGCTGATCTTCATCGCCGGGATGCTCATGCACATGATGCGGCACTTCTTCACGGGCTCGTTCCGCAAGCCCCGTGAGGTCAACTGGCTGTTCGGCTGGACGCTGTTGTTCCTCGGACTCTTCGAGGGCCTCTTCGGCTACTCGCTGCCGGACGACCTGCTGTCCGGCACCGGAATGCGGTTCGTGGACGGCGCGATCCTGTCCGTGCCGATCGTCGGAACGTACCTGTCGTTCTTCCTCTTCGGCGGCGAGTTCCCCGGGCACGACATCATCGGGCGCTTCTACTCGCTGCACATTCTGGTGATTCCCGGGATCATGGCGGCTCTGGTGGTCGCGCATCTGATCCTGGTCGTCTACCACAAGCACACCCAGTTCCCGGGCCCCGGGAAGACCGAACGGAACGTCGTGGGCGCACCGTTCATGCCGGTCTACATGGCGAAGGCGGGCGGTTTCTTCTTCCTGGTGTTCGGGGTGATCGCGTTCATCTCGGCGGTCGCGTCGATCAACCCGGTCTGGTCGTACGGTCCTTACCGTGCCGACCAGGTGTCCACGGGGGCCCAGCCGGACTGGTATCTGGGCTTCGCGGAGGGCCTGGTGCGCATCATGCCCGGCTGGGAGATCAACGTGGCCGGGCACACGCTGGTCCTCGGCGTGCTGATCCCGATCGTCGTCTTCCCGCTCCTGCTCATCTTCATCGGCGCCTATCCGTTCCTGGAGTCCTGGATCACCGGTGACAAACGCGAGCACCATCTCCTGGACCGTCCACGCAACCGGCCCATCCGTACGGCCATCGGCACGTCATGGATCAGCATCTACCTGATACTCCTCGCGGGCGGCGGCAACGACATCGTGGCCACCCGATTCCATCTGTCGATCAACACGGTCACCTGGGCCGTCCGGATCGCGCTCTTCGTCGTCCCGGTGGTCGTCTTCGTCGCGACCCGGCGCATCTGTCTGGCCCTCCAACTCCGGGACCGGGAGCTGGTGTTGCACGGCCGCGAGACCGGCGTGATCAAACGGCTCCCGCACGGCGAGTACGTCGAACTGCACCGGCCCCTCTCCCCCGCCGAACTGCACACCCTCACCCAGCACGAGCAGCCCCGACCGCTCGAAATCGGCCCGGCCGAGGACGCGAACGGCGTGCCGAGCCCCAAGCGCCGGATGCCGATGCTGCGCCTGCGGGTCCGGCTCTCGCGCGCGCTGTACGGCGAAGGCACCCAGGTGGCGAAGCCGACGGCCGAGGAGTACCGGGAGGCCCACCGGACCGACGAACACCCGGCGGTCGAGCACCCGGCCACCGGGCACCCGACCGCCGAACAGCAGCCGGAGGAACCGCAGACGAGGGAGCATCAGGTGAGCGGGCGTCAGGTCAGCGAGGCGGGACCTCCAGACGGCTGATCCGCAGGGCGCCCCGGACCTCGCCCGGGTGGCGGCTCCTCATGGTGAGCCTGAGCCGGCTGCCACGTACCGCGTCGAAGGTGATCACCGTCGGCGCGTCGGACGCGGTGGCCCGGTCGACGTCGGCTCCCTTCACTCGCCGGTAGCGGCGCCCGTCCCAGGCGGCGACCTCCACCGAAGCGGGCAGGGAGTGCGTGGCGTCGACCGTGAAGGAGACCTCGATCCGGTCGAAGGAGCGGGCGCGGCCCCACTCGACGGACACCCAGTCCTCCTCACGGGCACCGTCGAAGGCGGGCAGCAGGGCCGTGGCCGCCTTGAGGAACGCGTTGGACCAGCCGGTGGCCGGGTCGCCGTCGAGCATCGCGGCGGGCAGGGTGTCCGGGCGCCCCGAGTAACTGGCGTCCACCAGCGGGTAGTTGGGTGCTCCCGGTCCGGGGTCGGGGGCGAAGTCGGCCGCCGGGGTGAGGACTTTCTGGCGCGCGGTCGTAGTACGTACGGTCACGGTGGCCGTCCGCAGTCCTGCCGAGCGCGCCCGAAGCGTGAGCCTTCCGGCCTCGGTGCCGGAGCGGACGATCGCCAGGGCCTTGCCGTGGAAGGCCGTTCGGGTGCTCGCCTGGTAGCGCTCGGCGCTCTCCTCGCACCCGTTGTCGACGCCGGCCAACGATCCGCCGTCGACGTCGAAGGCGATGGAGTGCTCGGCCGTTCAGGGTCAGGCCGTTGTCGGCGTCGACGGTGAAGTGGCGGATGCCGAAGGGGGTTTCGTAGGTGTCGACGGTGCGGCCGTCGACTCGGAGTTCGGTCTTCAGGGTGTAGAGGGTGGGCGTGTCGATGTCCCACATCCGCGGGCCTCGGACGGTGAGGTCGTGTGTGACGGTCGCGGGGTCCGCGCCGACCGTGACCGTGGACGTCCCACGCGCCACCGTACGGCCGTCCGGGTCGACGACCGTCGATCTCACCTCGGCCCGTCTCGCGTCGCCCGACGCGTTCACGGCGCTCGTCCGCGCCCGTACGAGCGCCCGGTCCTTCCCGATCTCGGGTGTCGTCACCTGGGTGCCCCAGCGCTGGACGTGGACCGGGTCGGTGACGACGAGGCGGGCCTCGCGGTGGATGCCGCTGCCCGAGGACCAGCGGCTGCTGGGGAGCCGGTTCCGGACCTCGACCGCGATGACGTTCGGCGTGGTGCCGTCCGTGTGCAGCAGATCGGTGAGATCGAGGGCGAACCCCGTGTAGCCGTACGGGTGTTGGCCGACGAGCTGCCCGTTGCAGTGGACGGACGAGTCCATGTAGACGCCGTCGAACTCGATGGAGACCCGCTTGTCCGCGTACGCCTTCGGGAGGGTGAAGGCGATGCGGTACCAGCCGAGGCCGCCGGGGAAGAATCCGGTGCCGCTGGTCGTGCCGTGGTCCGTGGTGGGGCTGAGCTCGATGCTCCAGTCGTGCGGTACGGCGATCCGCCGCCACGCCGAGTCGTCGTAGTCGGGCTCGGCGGCCCGGGCGTACGGGCCGGTGGGGTCGGTGAGGCCGGCCGGATCGACGAGCGCGAAGCGCCAGCCGTCGCGGAGCGGGACGGTCCGCCCTCCGGTGGCGGGCCGGGCACGGAGAGCGGTTTCCTCGGCGGTCCATGCGTCGGAGGTGCCCGCGAGGACCACGGGAGCCGCTGTGCCTGCGATCAGTACGGACCTGCGAGTCACCGTCACGGTGTTTTCCCTTTCGTAAGGGCTCACATTTGCTCACAACTGCTCGCGAAAAAACAGATTCTGACAGTGCGACAGGTGTGACCGTCAAGGCTCCGGTAAGCGCTTCCCGCCCCGGGCGTCACATCGGCCTGAATCCCACGGTGCCGGAGGGGCCCGCCAGGGGCAGGTGCACGAGCCCGTGTGCCATGTGCGGAAGACCCCGACGCACTAGGCTGGAACACAAGTAACGCGCTTGTTCACTGTGTGTGCGCAATGGAGTGGCGGCGATGAGGAGCCCCAACGAATCCTCGGACGACAGCCCGGGGTACCCGTTCGACGAGACCGCCACGGCGCGGGCCGTCATCGACGGCGACGGCATCCTCGTCGAGTGGAACGAGGGCGCCCGGCGCCTGCTGGGTCATACCCCGGCCGAGGTCGTGGGCCGGCCCGCCGCGAACCTGCTGGCCCCGGACGCCGGAGCCCCGCTCTCCCCGTCGGCCGACCGCCGCTGGAGCGAGACACTCGCGCTGCGCCACCGGGACGGGCGGACCCTGAACGTATGGCTGCTCGCGCACCGGCGCAGACCCGACCTCGGCGACCGCAGCGACTGGCTCGTCGTCACCCCGCTGGAGAGCGGCGAGCCGCCCGCGGACACCGACTCCCTCTCCGCCATGTTCCTGGAGCAGTCACCCTGCGCCACCGCCCTCTTCGACGAACGGCTGCGGCTTCGGCGGGTCAACACGGTGATGGCCGAGTCGATAGGCCTCCCGGAGGAACGTATCCGCGGGCTGCGCATCCCCGAGATCGGCGGCAGACCGCAGAACGACGAGCTTGAGGCGTCCATGCTCCAGGTGCTCCTGACCGGGCAGCGCCAGGACGTACAGACCCTGGCCACCGGCAACACGGACGGCGCGCTGGCCTGGCTGGCGCGGATGGCGCCGCTGACCGACGCCGAGGGCCGGGTGGTCGGCGTCTGTCTGTCCGCCCACGACTTCACCGACCAGTACCTCGCCCGGGAACGCCTCCAGATCGTGAACGAGGCGAGCATCCGCATCGGCTCCACCCTCGACGTCACCCGTACGGCCCAGGAGCTGGCCGATGTCTGTGTGCCCGCGCTCGCCGACTTCGTCAGCATCGACCTCGTGGACCCGCCGGAACACGGCGGCGAGCCGTACACCGGGCCGATCTCCGCTCCCGTGAGCCTGCGCCGCGCCGCCCACCGGTCGGTGAACCCCGGCAATCCGGAGGCCGTGACCAAGCTGGGCCAGATCGACGTCTACCCCTCCTCCTCGCCCCAGGCCGACTCCCTGGTGGCCGGCCGGCCCATCGTGGCCACGGATCCCATGAGCACGCTGGCGGACTGGCTCGCCTGGGATCCGTTGCGCGGCGAGCGCGTCAGGGAACTCGGCATCCACACCACGATGTCCGTTCCGATCCAGGCCCGCGGTGCGACGCTGGGGGTCGCCGTCTTCACCCGGTTCCGGCGCCCCGATCCGTTCACCGCCGACGACGTCCTGCTGGCCGAGGAGGTCACGGCCAGGGCGGCCGTCTGCATCGACAACGCCCGGCGTTTCTCCCGGGAGCGCGAGACCGCGATCGCCCTGCAGCGCAGTCTGCTGCCGCAGACGCTCCCCCGGACGGCCGCCGTCGAGGCGGCCTCGCGCTATCTGCCCGCGGCCCGGGCCGGGGTCGGCGGCGACTGGTTCGACGTGATCCCGCTGTCGGGGATGCGCGTCGCCATGGTCGTCGGTGACGTCGTCGGCCACGGGGTCCAGGCCTCCGCGACGATGGGGCGGCTACGGACCGCCGTGCGCACGCTCGCCGACATCGACCTGGCACCGGACGAGCTGCTGACCCACCTCGACGACCTGGTCGTCCGGCTCTCCTCGGAAGCGGGCGGCGAGGGGACCACCGGCGAGGTGGGGGCCACCTGTCTGTACGCCGTGTACGACCCGGTCACCCGCGTCTGCACCCTCGCCCGGGCGGGCCACCCGCCACCGCTGATGCTGCGGCCCGGCGGCTCGCCCGAGGAGATCGACGTACCGCCGGGGCCTCCGCTGGGCCTGGGCGGGCTGCCGTTCGAGTCGGTCGAACTCAGGCTTCCCGAGGGCACCGTGCTCGCCCTCTACACCGACGGCCTGATCGAGAGCCGCGACCGTGACCCGGACCAGAGCCGCGCGGTGCTGAGCCGGGCACTGGCCCGAACCGCGGGCTCCCTCGACGAGACCTGCCACGACATCCTCCAGTCGCTGCTCCCGCCGACCGGCGCCTCCGACGACGTGGCCCTGCTCCTCGCCCGGACGAAGGGTCTGCCGACCTCGCAGGTCGCGACCTGGGACATCCCCGCCGATCCGGCCCTCGTCGCCCCGATCCGCAAGCAGGTCGTCCAGCAGCTGGAGACCTGGGACCTGAGCGAGGCGGGCTTCACGACCGAACTGGTCGTGAGCGAACTCGTCACCAACGCCATCCGGTACGGCGAGCGCCCCATCCGGCTACGGCTGATCCACGACGCCACCACACTGATCGTCGAGGTGTCGGACTCCAGCCACACCGCGCCGCATCTGCGTCGCGCCAAGGTCTTCGACGAGGGCGGACGCGGTCTGCTCCTGGTCGCCCAGCTCACCGAGCGC